>JBBRME010000081.1:0-18114 GCA_038230995.1 Gemmatales bacterium | reverse complement strand
GAGGGCGAGGCTCCCGCCGAGCCGCGAACTACTTCAACACCAAGGACGATGACATGCAAAACCCTGCTGACTGCAAATACGCCACGAGCCACGAGTGGGCCAAGCTTGACGGTGACACCGTCACCATCGGCGTGACAAAGTTCGCTGTTGAACAACTTACGGAGCCGACGTTTTTGGAGTTGAAAAAGCAAGGCTTGATGCTGAAGATCGGCGACGAGCTCGGAATCATCGAAAGCGTGAAGAGCACATCGCCGATCTACTCACCAGTGCTCGGTGAACTGATCGAAGTGAACAACAAGGCCATCAACGACCTGAGCCTGGTGAACGAAGATCCGTTCGGTGCGGGCTGGCTGGTGAAGATCAAGATGGGCCCGGGGGCCAACCTAAGCCACCTGATGAGCGCCGCACAATACGACGACCAGATTGCCGGGCACTGAGCCGGAGCAGTGAACTTCGTCAAGCTTCCGCGGTTAGTGGGAGTGTACGAGAAACAGTTTTAGCACCGTTCATTTACCTGGAGCCGAACCGTCCATGTCTGAATACGTTCTGAACACGCCGGAAGATGTCGCCGCGATGCTCGCCAAAATCGGCGTGAACACCATTGGCGACCTGTTCTCCAACATCCCGTCAGAGCTTCGGCTTCAACGCCCGCTGGATATTCCACCGGCGCTCACTGAAATCGAACTCACCCAGCACATGAGCGTGCTGGCCAACAAGAACCAGAGCGCCAGCGATGCGGTCTGCTTCCTTGGCGGCGGGGCCTACGATCACTTCATCCCAACGGTGGTGGATGTGATTGCCTCACGTTCCGAGAACTATACGGCGTACACACCGTACCAAGCCGAGGCCAGCCAAGGTACCCTACAGGCGATCTACGAATACCAGACGATGATGTGCCAACTCACAGGGTTGGACGTGGCCAATGCCAGCCTGTACGAAGGTGGCTCTGCCGTGGCTGAAGCCGTGCTGATGGCCAGCAGCATTACCGACCGCAAGGGCGGGGAAGTGCTGATCGCCGAGAGTGTGCACCCCGAATATCGCCAGGTGCTCACCACCTACGTGGCAAACCTCGGCATCAAGATCAAGACTTTACCAACACCCGATGGTTACCTGAACCCGGACGACGTGGCCGCTGCCGTGACGGATAAGACCATCGCCGTCGTGGCACAGTCGCCCAACTTCTTCGGGCATATCGAAGAGATGAAAGAGATCGGCATTGCCGCCAAGAAGACCGGCGCCTTGTTCATTGATGTGTTCGATCCCGTCAGCCTCGGTTTGCTTACCAACCCCGCACAACACGGTGCCGACATTGCCGTGGCTGAGGGGCAAGGACTGGGCATCCCGTTCGGGTACGGCGGGCCGTACCTCGGTATCCTCACCTGCCGAAGCGAGTACCTCCGCAAGATCCCCGGCCGGTTGGTTGGCGAAACCACTGACCGCAACGGCAAGCGTTGCTGGGTACTCACACTCAGTACCCGCGAGCAACACATCCGCCGCGAGAAGGCCACCAGCAACATCTGCACGAACCAGGGTTTGTTCGCACTACGCGCCGCAGTACATCTGACAGCGCTCGGGCCAGTCGGGTTGAAGGAAACCGCCGAACTGTGCTTGCAGAAGGCACACTACGCCAAGGATCAACTCTGCAAGATTCCGGGTGTGAGCCTGAAGTTCGACCGGCCCTTTGTGAAGGAGTTCACCGTCGCGGTGAAAGGCAACGTGCCGAACCTGTTGGTTCAACTGCGTGAGCAAGGCTACCACGCCGGACTGCCGCTTGGCCGATGGTATCCGAACATGGCCGACGGTCTTGTTGTGGCCGTGACGGAGAAACGAACGAAGCTTGAGATCGACGGCCTCGCCGGAGCCGTGAAGTACCGCTTGGGCACACCAGCGAAGCAGGCCGTGGCGGTGTAGAATAGCTGAGTTGCTGCAGGAGTGACCAGATGCGAGTTGAAGAACTGAGAAACGCTTTGAAGCGTCTGCCGTTTGTGCCCTTTCGTTTCCACACGGCAGACGGAAATCAAATCCTTGTCAACAACCCAGAGTTCACGCTCTTGTCCCCTGATGGACGGACGATCCACGTTTACGAGATGACCGAGAAGAACAAGTATCGCCTTCATTGGGTTGATGTGATGCTGCTGACGCGGTTTGAGTTCGATGAACAACTTCTTGAATCTATGAACTGAAGAGTCACGGCACCCCGTTGGGCAGCGGCTCCTCCATCTTTTTCTGCACGTAGTTGTACGGCGTGAAGGTGATCATCCGGAAGCGGTCGCCTTCCTTCACGAACTTCGCACTGAAGTGTTTAAACACTTGTTGGCCGTCCGGGGTCTCAGCCTTGGCATCGAAGCGAAGCATCACTTCCGTGTCACTTAACACCGGTGGATCGGTCAAGGCAAAGTCCCAGGCTGTGGCCCGCACGTTGTAGCGGTCGGCGGTCATGCGGAAGTTGGCTTCCAGTTGCTTCTTCGTCCAGCCATTCGCACTGAACTTCTCGGACACATGCCCATTGAACGTGGCCCAGTCCTTCTTCTTGATCGAGTCGGCCATCTCCATCACGATGCGTACCGATTGCTCCCGTGGACTATCGTTGAATTTGTCGAGTAGGAACAGCACAAGGGCCAGCACCGCAATACCGGCGGCAAGCATCATCGCCCACGGCTTGCGGCTGCGGAACCATAGCCCAACAGCCACGAGCAAAGCCAAGACCAACACGGCGTAAACCATCACCGGTGGTTCAGCAAAAAACGTGGGCATGGTTACGCTCCCTTGGGGCGGAAGGCTTGTACCACGGCGGCGTTCGTGGTGAGGTATGGCCCACCAATCAAGTCAATGCAATAAGGGATCGCAGGCATCACGGCGAGCAGACAGTCACGGATGGCACTCGGCTTCCCCGGCAGATTCACGATCAATGTCTTCCCACGGGTACCAGCCGTCTGTCGGCTCAGGATCGCCGTGGGCACAACACGGAGCGACACGCTTCGCATGAGTTCACCAAAGCCCGGCAACAGCTTTTCGCACACCTCCTCGGTCGCTTCGGGTGTCACATCACGTGGAGAGGGACCGGTGCCGCCGGTAGTCACAATCAGGCAACAGTCTTCGTCGTCAGCCAAGGCCTTTAGGGTCGATTCAATCTGAACTTGTTCATCTGGGATGACTCGCACAATCGGCTCGTAGGAGCAACTCAGCATTTCACTCAGGCAGGCCTGAATGGCTGGGCCGCCGAGGTCTTCATAGACACCTTTACTGGCCCGGTCGGAGACCGTGACCACGCCGATGCGAATATTGTTCGACATGCTCTTGTACCAATTGGACTGTTCAACAGAGTATCGACAGCATTAGGATAGTACCGTTGCCTCACTGAGAGTGTATCGATGAGCTGTCGCTGGTTACTCGCTGCATGGATCATGGTGATGTCGATTGGCCTCGGTTGGGCCGCCCCGATCCCAGTGGTGAAGTACGAACAGCCAACGGTGAAGGGGCAAATCGCCAGCCCGGCGAAGCTGTTGAGTTACTTTGAAGCGTCAACCAACCCTGAAGGCAACCGCGGCGGCGTCAATCAAAGAATCAAAGAGATCCTGAGCGAGAAGCAATTGGCTAAACTTGCGAAGGGTAAGCCCATCGGCGTAGCAATGTACCTGCGCGAGAAGGCAGAAGAGACCAGTCTGTTTGTTACCGTGCCATTTACATCGGAGAAAGACGGTATCGCGTTCATTGAAACGGCTGGGTTCAAACTGGAGGCCGACAAGAACAACGCCGGGCTTTCGTACCTTGTGCCGATTGGTCGTCAGGATGTGAACGAGATGTACCGCATCAAGTTCGTGAGCGACATTGCTTTCATCGGCATCAATGTCAAACCGGAAGCCTTCGCGGCGAACAAGTTGTTGCCGTATACCGCCATCGTGGACGAAAAGAACTCAGCGGACATCTTCGTTGAAGCCACACCGGCACTTGTCCCGAAGTCAGGTGTTGACTGGTTGAAGAGTATCTTTGGCAAAGGCAAACAATCAGTCGCACAGATGCAAGCTAATCCTGGAGGTATGCCCAAGGAGTTCCCCGATTTCGCCACCAATTGGCTCGACTGGATGACCCGGAACTTAGAGGCACTGCATACACAAGCCGACACGGTGAGCATCGCCATTAACGTTGATGAAAAGACCTTGAATAACTCCTTGGCGATGACAGTGAAGCCCAAAGCCAAGAGTGAACTCGCTACCTCGATAGCCAAGCACCCCGTCAGCGAAGGTCGATTTCACCAACTGCTGACGGACAAGATCGTGGTCGGGAAGAGTCTCAGCATCACTGGTACGCCGAAAGATTTGGGTAAGAACACGATTGAGCTCATTCTGTGGCAAATCGATCAAGGCAAGACGATGATCCCGGTGCTGCCAGTGCGTGATCTTTGCAGTCTCGCATCCGATCAACTCAAAGCCCAGGCCGCCATAGACAAAGTGGACTTTGCCGTAGCCCTGAACGATGCAAACGACAATGGCCTCTTCACTGGCATTGTGGCTTTGGCTGTACCCGACCCGGCCAACTTGGAGAAAACCTGGAAAACGGCCGTGGCCGACTGGGCCAAGGAAGACAAGGACCTGGTGAAGCTTGACGCCGAGAAAATCGGCGATGTCAATATCCACACCATTACGTACAAGACGGTGTCGAAGGAAATCGCGGATACACTCGGCAAGGAAGTGGTCATCCGCATCGGCTTCGGCGCAAAGGCCATGTTTATGACGGTGGGGCCGGATGGTGGCAAGCTGATCGAAACCGCCGCTGCATTGAAGTCGAAACCATCACGAGTGATGGGGCTGGATTACCACAACGGCCGACTGAAAGTGTTTGCCTCGAAACTGGGGATGCCTGCAGGTGAACTGACTTCAATTGATGTATTTTTCGGCAAAGGTGACGGCGGCAAGCTGCCCTTCTTCGATCTGAGCGTAACACCGGGTGAGACTCTGGTCGTGACGTGGAAGCAGAACCGAATGGGTATCCTCCAGATATTTGGTGGGTTGTTTTCGATGCTGCTGTGACTTCAACGCAGGGCTACTATCTTGGCCTGCGGGGTGTACTCCGGGCCGACTGCAAAGTTCTCGAACTCAATCGTGTAGTTCTCCTCGAACCACTGCCGGATGTGCGGAAGCACCCCGGCGTCGTACTCCGGTTCCACCATGAGCGACGCACCGAACGGCACGCTACGAATCTCACCTTGCTCGACGATCAACTCCCCGGCCTTGAACACGTATCGCGGCAGCTCGAACATCTCGCGGATGTTCTGCTGCGGGGTGTACACGGTGATGTCCGCATCGGCACCCACGCCCAAGTGGCCCTTGTGCGTGAGGCCGAGAATCTTCGCTGGCCCAGCCCGCGTGATAACGGTGATCTCGTGCAGCGTGTACTCACGCGTGAGTTGCGGTAGCACGCATCGCTTCGCCACATCAGCGGGTAACGACTTCAGCACCTCGCGGCGGTAATCGGCACTCATCAAAAGGGCGATGATTTCTGGATAGGCAAGGAACGATCCACCATTGGGATGGTCGGTACTCATGCACACCCGCCATGCATCATCCACCAGCAGGTACCACTCCAGCCCGATGGCCCATTGCAGGGCGTTCACGAGGCTCTTGTTCTTGTACGTGATCGGCACGATGCCGCAGCCGCCTTCGCATTCCGTCTCGCCGTTGAACCACTTCCGCCCGGTCACCTTGTGCAGGTAATGCCCAAGTGGCCCATCGCCGGTCATGCTGGTGGTCTCGCCGAACAGCACTTGACCAACATCTACAGTGAGACTTGGGTGAGCATTCACATACTCCGCTAGCTGAGGTACCTTGGAGCAGAACGTGTTCTGATCGTCCGGCCCACCGCCGTAGCTGTGGAACTGAATGTGCGTGATGTGCCCGCGATGACTCTCGATAGCACGCATCGTGTCGAGTGTGGTCGTCCAGTTGCCGGGCATGCCGAGTTGGTTGCAGTGAATGTGCGTGGCATGCGGCAGGCGAAGTTCATCCACCGTGCGAGTCAGATTCTGTACGATCTGCCGAGGGGTGACGTTGAACGTTGGCACCACATCATCGAAATGGGTGCTGTCCGGCCCGCCTTGCTTCCACACTTCTACACCACCGGGATTCACACACTTGATGGCGTAACCACGCGTCGATTGCAGTAGCCAACCGAGGTAGGCGCGCAGGCGATCCGGCTCGTTCGCGGCGATCTGCTTCATCACGTAATGGTTATTCCCCGCCAGCACGAAGAAGCCTTTATCGATCACCGGGGTATCGTGGAACTCTTCGTGCGTGTGCCGGGCACCCAGCGGCGGAATCGCCGCATCGAACACCGTGGTGTAGCCGAGGCCAGCGTACAGGTAGCCGGTAGCAAACGTGGTGGGCGTGCTGCCGAGGGTGCCACTCCGCAGCAGTTCCGTGCGGTGCATCGGTGCATTGTCGCGGCGGTCTTCTGGCCGAAACTTGCGGGCGACATTCACCTTCGGCCCGGCAATATGGGCGTGAATGTCGACCCCGCCAGGCATGACGATCAGGCCACTCAAGTCGATTGTCTTGTCTGGTTGCTCACCGACGGGTTCGGCGATGATCTTTCCATCACGGATGAACAGATCGCGCACGACTCCGCCGTCTTGATTCAGCGGATCATAGACCGTGCCACCGGCGAGCTTAAGCAACATGACGTTAGCGTACGAGCGATTCGAGGAGTTGCTTGACTGGTGCGAGTTCTATCTTGGAACAAGTAGCAACTTCCGTCTGTTCTAGCCAAAGCAGTTGGTGTCAAAGTGGGACATCTACTCAACATCATTATTGGTTCTGTGCTTGCTCCGATCGCTCCATCAATGAACAAAGCCAGGGAGATTCCTCCCTGGCTTTGACGCGAACCAAACATCAGACAACGAGTTTATACTCGCCACGGTACTCACGGCTGAGCATGGCGTTGGCGTCTTTGTTGTCGAAGGTGTTCGTCTTCGGATCCCACTTGAGCTTCGTGCCAGTGCCCATGCGCATTGCAATGGCACCCGTGTGGCACACGATGACCGAGCCACCGCCGACGATTGGATCGCAGATTGGTGTCGAACGATCCTTCACGCACTCCAGGAAGTTCTGCATGTGGTTCGTCGGCATCTTCGGATACATAGCCATGATGGTTTCTTCCTTCATTGGCTCGCTGAGCAACTTCGAGTCGCTGGCAACGATGAAGCCCCGGCTCACGAACAGCGTGCCCTTCTCGCCGAAGATCATCACGCCGTTCTCGTCGCCACTCACATCGGTCATTTCTTTGCCATCGCGGTTCTTGCGACCTTTGCCGTCTTTGGTCACTAAGCCCGATACCTTTGTGCCCCGCCCATCCATGGCGTACACTTCCGCACCATTTGCGTAGGTGTACTTCACCTTGAACGTCGGGTGCGTGTTGTAGCCATCGCCACCCTTGTGTGGTGCGGCGGCTTCCAGAGCCTCGATAGCCACGGGGCCGCTGCCATCCATGCCGAGCGCCCACTGGGCGATGTCGAGGTGGTGAGCACCCCAGTCAGTCATCTTGCCGCCAGAGTAGTCGTACCACCAGCGGAATTCGTAGTGACAGTTCGTCTGTTTGCCGTCTTTGCTCAGGCGGTATGGCACCTTAGGGGTTGGCCCTACCCACATGTCCCAGTTGAGTTCCTTCGGTACCGGCACTTCCGTGATGGCTCCACTGGTCGGGTTGCCACCGATGCGGCACTCGATGCTCTTAATCTTGCCGAGACGACCCGAGCGAGCCACCGTAGCAGCCAAGCGGAACATGTTGCCCATTTCGCTGCGTTGTTGGCTGCCGGTTTGTAGCACTCGTTTGGTGCTGGCAGCGACTTTTTGGACCGCGAGTGCTTCAGCCACAGTCAACGTGAGTGGCTTTTCGCAGTACACGTCTTTGCCAGCTTTCATCGCCTCCACGGCAACGATCGCATGCCAGTGATCTGGCGTGGTTACGCACACGACATCAATCGACTTGTCGTCGATCAGCTTGCGGTAGTCGTCGTACTTCTTCGGTTCAAACTTGTCTTTGGTCAGGATCTCAGCAGCACGATCCACGTGTCGGCTGTCCACATCGCAGACTGCCGTGTGCTTGACGTTTTTGAACTGCTTGGTGCCACCGTACACTTGTAGTGCTCGGCTTGATGGACTGCCCATGCCCACCCAACCGAAGTTGAGCATGCCGTTGGCATCGGGCTTTTTGTTTTCGGCCTTGGCTTTTTCATCGGCAGCATGCAGCACGTTCGCGTACCACAATGGCAGGCCAGCGACGGTCATGGCCGTCAGGCTGCCTTGCATAAACCCGCGG
Organism: Gemmatales bacterium; assembly: GCA_038230995.1. Lineage (GTDB taxonomy): Bacteria > Planctomycetota > Planctomycetia > Gemmatales > Gemmataceae > JALHQU01. The sequence goes on along the minus strand of JBBRME010000081.1, from coordinate 9,804 downwards.
CGGGAAAGAGATCCGCGTTCAAACATGGTTCGTGTCCTCAATGCGTGAGAAGGTGGGAGGAGTCGATTCTTCGCATGACTATGCTATATAGTGAGGCAGAATACGGCGATGAGCAGAGAGGGGTAATCAATGCCGATTCATGATTGGACGAGAGTGACGCCAGGGATTTTTCATGCGACCCACAATCGGTGGCTTGGAGCGATTCAGGATCACCTGAACGACGGTGTATTGCCATCAGACTACTACGCTTTAGCAGATCAGTCCCTCGGCGAGATTTGGCCGGATGTGCTCGCACTTCAATCCGTCGCTGAAGAGGACGAGGAACCAACAGACTGGTCAGGGAGTTCAAGCCATGGAGTTGCACTGGCTGAGCTCAAGCCCAAGACGAGCATCGAAGTTCAACGCGAACTTGAAGGGTATCCTTCACGTCAAAGGCACATCACTGTTCGCCATAGTGGTGGTGATCGCATCGTGGCGATCATCGAGATTGTTTCGCCAGGGAACAAATCGTCGCGGCTCGCAGTGAGTCAGTTCGTACAGAAGGCGCACGACTCTTTGCAGCGTGGCCATCACTTGCTTGTTGTTGATCTCTTTCCTGCGACCGGCTTGGTGCCCGATGGGTTCTACCCGTTGATCTGGGGTGAGCCATATCTCCTTGAAGAAAAGCGTCCGCTCTTGCAGATGAGCTTCGTGACTGGATCCGTTGAAAGAGGCTTCATCGAGCCAACCGCCGTAGGGCTACAACTGTTCGACATGCCGTTGTTTCTCACGCCGGAGCGGTACATCAACGTGCCCCTCGAAACAACCTACATGGAAGCCTATCGTGGTGTGCCGCGGCGTTGGAAGCGGGTGATTGAAGCCCCGGCGTAAGACGCCATCTTGCCCACGGTATGTTGAGGAGGACGGGCCAAACCTTCCCGTTTGTACTTAGGCAAATCCCATGTTCACGGTTCGCAAGGCCACAGATCGTGGCAGAACTCAGATCGAATGGCTGGACAGTTACCACTCCTTCAGCTTCGGCGAGTATTACGATCCAGCACACCACAACTTCCGCAGCCTGCGGGTCATCAACGATGATCTGATTGCGGGCGGCGCGGGTTTCGGAATGCACCCGCACCGCGACATGGAGATCATCACGTACATGATCTCCGGCGAACTGGCCCACAAGGACAGTCTCGGCAGTGGCGACACGATCCGCCCTGGCGACGTGCAGTACATGAGCGCTGGCACCGGCATCCTGCACTCGGAGTTCAATCCGTCGAAGGTGAACCCGGCGAAGCTTCTGCAGATCTGGCTGATGCCGGACAAGAAGGGCTACACGCCGAGGTACGAGCAGAAGGCGTTCCCTGCCAACGGAGATGGCTGGGATGTACTGGTGTCGCCGGATGGCCGGGATGGTTCACTCAGCATCCGTCAGGATGCGACGCTGTTGCGGGCCAAGTGGACGAAACCGTTGTCACTGACGCACACCTTTTCCAACGGTCGCGGCGGCTGGTTGCAAGTGGTGTCGGGCACGGTGCAAGCCCGTGACAAGGCGTTGTCAGCGGGTGATGCACTGATCATCGAGAATGAAACTGACATGACGCTGACCGCCACCGCCGGTGCCGAGGTGCTGTTGTTTGACTTGGGGTAACCTTGGAAGAAACCGGGGACTCACGTCCCCGGCTCGCCAATTACTTCGAGTCCCACACCTTCCGCACGTTGTCCTTCTCCTTATCACGGTCGAGATACTTCACGCCGGTTTCCATCCACGCGGGCATCTTCTCGCCTTTGAGATGGTGTTCAAAGAACTGGAACATTCGCACGGCGAAGTCACGGGCCGCGTTGCGGTTGGTCAGGTTGTGTGGCTGGCCGTTGTAATTGAGCAAGTACACCTCTTTACCCAACCGACGCAGAGCAAGGTAGTACTCGATGCCTTGGTACCATGGCACCGCATCGTCCTGATCGTTGTGGATCATCATGAGCGGGGTGTTCACGCGGTCGGCCATGAAGATCGGCGAGTTCTCCAGGTACTTCAGCGGGGCGTTCCACAACGTCTCGCCAATGCGGCTCTGACTGTGTTCGTACTGGAACTGCCGAGGTAAGCCCGTACCCCAGCGGATGCCGTTGTACGCACTCACCATGTTGCTCACCGGTGCACCAGCCACGGCAGCTTTAAAACGATCCGTCTGCGTCACCATGTAGGCAATCTGGTAGCCACCCCAGCTTTGTCCGTTGATGCCGATGGCTTTCTCGTTCACGTACCCTTTGTCCACGACGACTTGAATCGCCGGGAGGATGCACTTGATAGCACTCTGCCCCGGTTGACCGGTTTTATAGGCGATGTCGGGCATCAGCACGAGGTAGCCGTTGCTGGCGTAGAACGCCGGGCTGATGACTTGCCCTCGGCTCACAGTTGGGGCACGGAAGCCATGCAGGCCATCGGTCAGCCGCTCATAGATGTAGATGATCATCGGGTACTTCTTCGTTGCGTCGAAGTTCTCCGGCTTGACCAACAATCCTTGCAATGCAAGCCCGTCGGTCGATTTGAACTCGATCATCTCCGACGTGCCCCAGTTGTATTCGCGTACCTTGGGGTTGATGTCCGTGATCTTCTTCATCTCCTTGAAGTCCGATCCGCTGGCGTAATAGTCCGGGAAGTCCTTGAACGTCTGCGCGGTGAAGATGTGCGTGTCGGCTTTCTTCGCCTTGGTGGGTGCGCCATACTTACGGGCACCCATCGTGAGCAGGTTTGGCTTGCCACCAGGTGGCAGGCGATAGAACCCGCTGTCGCGGGTGGTCAGGTTCTCCGCACTCATCAGCCATGGTTTGGTTACGTCCAGCCCGCGATCTGGCTCGCCTTCGATCTCTTCCGGTTTCTCCACGCGGATCAACCGCAGACGAATACCGGTGGTGCGTCCTACTTCCGTGAGGTTCTTGGCCCCGCTGCCGTCGACGGCAATCTTCCAGATGTCGAACTTGTCGTTGACGAACACGAACTTGTCGTCCGAACTCCAGCCGGTGAAGCCGTTGCTTGGGGCGATGCTAGGCATGTCGTACTCTTCGTTCACAAACTTCACCGGTAGGTTCGCCGTGAGGTTCGTGATCTTCCCTTCCGGGATCGACTGAGCAAACCAGTGTTTGCCATCGAACCACGCCGCAGCCTTGGCATTGGGCGACGTGAACACACCACCGGAAAGTTCCTTGATGAGTGCCTTCGTTTCACCGGTGCGGATGTTGGTGAAGGCATAGTCGGTCGGGTTCGGGTAGTTCCAAGTCTGCGCGCGGTAGGCTTTGTCGTTTCGGGTGAGTCCCCAGTCGCCAAAGGCAGGGACGCTGGTGGATTGTTCTTCATCGGCCACGTGCTTGAACTGCTTGGTATCCAGCAGATACACGCAGGTGTAGCTCTTGTTCTTATCTGCGGCGGCTCGCACCTTCTGCATGGGTTGAATCGCCTCATCCTTCCAGTGCCACAGGTTCAGATCGAAGGCTGGGCCAGCAGCAGCGCGATCAGCTGTAGCCACGGGCGCTGTTGCAGGTGTCGCCGGAGCTGGTGGCAATTCCGGAATCGGTGCAGCACTGATGATCAACTTCTTGCCATCGGCACTGAAGCTCAACCCACCGCGATCCACCAATTGCCAGCCCTTCTTCAGGCCGGGCACATCGGCCCCTAGTATCTCCACGGCTTGCGTCACGCTCATACTCGGGCCTGCGGTTGCAGCACCTCCGCCGGCTACAGCAGGAACATCTTTGGTGTTCGTAGCCTTGGCTGCTTCACGAGTCCACAGGAACACTTTTGGCTTGCGGCTCAGGCTGTCCGCATCCGGCAGTGGGGCGGGAGCGGGATTCGTTGGGTCAGGCGTTGGGGGCGGTGGTGGAGCTGTTGGTTTCTCGTCGTAGAAGAAGGCGAGTTGTGTTTGAGGTTCGTTCCAAGTGAAGCGGAAGTACCGTCCAACGCCACTCTTGATGGCGGCTGCACTCTTGGCGTTCGTGGCCTCGGCAATGTAGAGGCCGTTGAGTTCCGTCTTCTTGGCGTTCACCGTGTAAAGCAGGAACTTGTTGTCCTTGGCGAAGCTGAAATCTTGCACGTTCTCGAACGTAGCAACGCTGTTGTCCGCCAGGTTGGTGATGACCAAATCCGCACCGTAGGTCACTCGTGGTGTTGCTGCACCAGCGCCGGGGCCACCGGGGAAACCACCTGCACCGCCGGGGCGACCCTGCCGTTGATCTGCCGGTGTGTAGGCCTGCACGATCTGCAACAGAACGTCATCGTCCTTCTTCTCCGGCGCGGGCTTGGCTGGTTCCATCGGCGTGGGTGTTGGTTCAGGCTTGGCTTCCATCACGGTCACAAGTAACCCGGCCCCTTCACCCACGAGGCGGAAGCTCTTGGCTTTCTCGATCTTCTTTACGATCTGCCCGTTCGACACATCGACCACGGCGAGCACTGTCTTGGGCATCTCGGCAGGTGACTTCTTGTCGGCGCGGGCCTTCTCGACCTCGGCCTTGAGTGGAATTAAGGGGAAGTACAGGAACTTCGAATCCGGGCTGAACGTGGGACTACCGGTTACCCCGGTACTTGCACCCGCACCACCGGGAATAAACGGTAGTTGATCGTCGTCGGCATCCGGTACCGCACCCTGTGCTCCGGTAGGTGCCCCACGAGTGCCGGTGGGAATCTTGATTTCGTTGCCGCTGACCAAGTTCCGCAAGATGACAGTGCCATCCAGATTCGGCACGTTGTGCAGATAGGCCACGAACTTGCCATCCGGCGACAGTGACAAGCCATTGGCACTGGCCCAGATGTCCTGGTCGGCCAGTGAGAGCACTTTCTTGGCTGGTACGGCTTGGGCACTGACACCAGCAACGAAAGCTAAGGAAACAACGAATGATAACCAGCGGTGGAACACGGGGCAGGCTCCAAGATGAAAAGCGGTGAGAGGGGGAAAGGCATTATCCAAACTCGGCACGCAAGTTCGAGAAGAATCATGCCAACTGGCAGTTGAACCACAGAGTCCTGACGTTGCATCCGTCCTGTACAAGTGTGGTGTGGATGTCGTTGGACAGTCCAAAGACCCCAAATTGACATCGAGACCATGTTGATTTTCAGCAGGAAGCCGGGTATGTGGCCCGATGATGCGATGGTGCCGACTAGCTTTGATGATGACATTCCCAGTGGGGCTGCTTTGCTCCACCGGGTGTTTTCTGTTTGGCAAACACAAGCCACCGACATCAACTCACGTCGACTCCACCGCACAAAAATTCACCACGGCAAAGCAGGAACGCCGCTACGAGATCACGAGTCGATTGATTGAACTGCCCGCCGGAAATGAGTACTTGAACCGCACGTTGTGGGCTACGGCACATGACCCACTCCCGCACCAACACTCGGCGATTCTCGCCGCGAATGGCCTACGGATTGCGATGATGCCCAACCCGGCACCTCCGGAGTTCGAGCGCTACTCCCGCAGCGAAACGCACAGCCTTGATGCCCGACTGCGCACCACCGCCGAGGGTATGGCTAAGATCATTCCGCTCAATACGCCGCACGAAGTTTTGAAGGTTGATCTCGTCCGTCAACTGGCCGATCAACCAACCGAACTCCTGCTCAATAGCGCCGAGTGTGCCTATACACTCACCATCAACGAAGACTCCGAGGGCCGTGTGCTGGTGCGTGCCTCCCCGCAGATTCAACACGGTGACAAGCGCCGCTGGTGGAATGCCAACGAGCAAGGCACGGGCATGCAGGTAGAAGATAAACGCCCCACCGAAGAGTTCCCACACATGGCGTGGACGCTGCCACTTGGGCCAACCGATGTGCTCATCATCGGTACGACGGAACAGCCGGCCCGCACACTTGGTGAAGCCTGCTTCTTCACGCCAGACGGCCGAAATCAACGGGTCCTGGTACTGCAAGTGCGGGCGATCCAGCAAATCGACACGTCAACGCCGATTGCACCTGGCCCCGTAGCCAACCTTGTGAAGTAATCGCAGCTCAATTGCCCTTTACACAACTTGCTTCGCTTAGCACATTGGCAGGATGCACAACACAGAAATCATGGTCGGCTTGCTGGCGGCAGTGGTCATCCTTGGCGTCTTCGCCCAATGGATTCGCATCTCGTACCCGATCTTGTTAGTCATTGGCGGGCTGATTCTCAGCTTCCAACCATGGGCACCGAAGTACGACCTCGAACCGGAAGTGGTGCTGTTTGCCATCCTTCCGCCGCTGCTGTATGCCGCCGCGTTCAACACACACTGGCCCGCGTTCCGCCAGCAAATCCGTTCGATCACGTTGTTGGCTGTCGGCTTGGTGATGTTCACCACGATCCTGGTAGCGGTGGTGTGTCATGAATGGATTGGTCTACCCTGGCCGCTGGGCTTCCTCCTAGGCGCGATTGTGAGTCCACCGGATGCTGTGGCTGCAACCAGCATTACGCAGCGGGTGCGGGTGCCGAAGATTGTGGTGACGATCCTCGAAGGCGAGAGTTTGGTGAATGATGCCACGGCTTTGGTGGCGTATCGTGTGGCACTGGTGGCTGTTGGTTCCGGTACATTTATGTGGTTTGAATCCAGCCTCGATTTTATCAAGGTGGCGGTGCTGGGAGTGGCAATCGGGCTGGCCGGTGCCTGGGTGATGGAACAGGTTCACCGCCTGCTGAATCGCACGGGGTTGGGGGATGCGAAGATCACCATTACGCTCACGCTGCTGACGCCGTACTTCGTCTACCTGCCCGCCGAGCAATTTCATGTGAGTGGAGTTCTGGCGGTGGTCAGTGCCGGGCTGTACATCGGCAGCCGCTGCGAATCTATCTTCAATAAGGAGTTGATGCATGAAGCCCGCGCCGTCTGGGAGATGATGGAGTTCATTCTGAACGGATTGGTCTTCATCCTGATTGGTCTTCAATTGAACTCAATTCTGGACGACCTGAACCAGCACACGCACAGCTTCGCCAAGCTGTTCAGTTGGGCGGCCATCTTGTGTGCCGTGGTCATCCTTGCCCGCATCGTTTGGGTCATTCCCGGTGCTTATCTGCCACGCTGGATGGATCGCAAACTCGGTAAAAAGTATGAGCCCTATCCACCGCTGGCATCCGTACTGGTGGTCGGGTGGACGGGAATGCGCGGGGTCGTGAGCTTGGCCGCAGCGTTGGCAATACCCAAAACGATTGGTGCCACGAACGAACCGTTCCCCGAACGCGGAGTGCTGTTGTTCCTGACCTACGCCGTGATTTTCGTCACGCTCGTGGGCCAAGGGCTAACACTGCCATTACTGATCCGCTGGTTGAAAGTCGACAAGCTGGCAGACGCAGAAGCCGAGGTCGATGAGGCCCCTGCCCCTGCCAGTTGTTGATGGAAGATGGCAATTCGGCGAGCGATGGCCGTGAGGCCATTGGTTCTCAGCAGATTGAGAAACAGCGGGCTTACGCCACACTGCTCGCCCAAGAACAACACCCCTACTTCGGCAGGTTCGGCTTGAAGTTCAGGGTCTTCACCAAGAACGCCCACTGGTCGGCGGCTTCCTCAATCACCTTGGCCGTGGGTTTGCCTGCCCCGTGGCCGGCCTTGGTTTCGATCCGCGCCAGCACGGGGTTCGGCCCCTTCTGTACATCCTGAATCTTGGCCGTGAACTTGAAGCTGTGGCCGGGCACCACGCGGTCGTCGGTGTCGGCTGTGGTCACCAATGTTGGCGGGTACGCCACGCCGGTCTTCAGCGCGTGATACGGGCTGTACTTGATGAGCGCTTCAAACTCTTCCTTGTTGTCGCTGCTGCCGTAGTCGTCCACCCAGTACCGCCCGGCGGTGAAGTTCTGGAAGCGGAGCATGTCCATCACGCCCACGGCGGGCAGAGCCGAGCCGAACAGGTCAGGCCGTTGGGCGAGGCAGGCGCCCACGAGCAGGCCACCGTTGCTGCCACCTTGGATGCCGATCTTCTTCGGGCTGGTGTACTTCTCCTTCACGAGGTACTCGGCTGCACCGATGAAGTCATCGAACACGTTCTGCTTCTTCAGCTTGGTGCCCGCGCGGTGCCAGTCCTCACCGTATTCGCCACCGCCCCGCAGGCAGGCCATGGCATACACGCCACCCATCTCCATCCACTGCAACCGGCTCACGCTGAAGCTCGGCGTGAGACTGATGTTGAAGCCACCGTAGCCGTAGAGAAGCGTCGGGTTGGTGCCGTCGAGCTTGATGCCCTTCTTGTAGCAGAGGAACAGCGGAATCTTGGTGCCATCCTTGCTGGGGAAGAACACCTGCTTCACTTCGTAATCGTTCGGATCGAACTTCACCTTGGGCTGACGGAACAGCTTACTGGTGCCGGTGATCACGTCGTAGGCGAAGATCGTTGGCGGGCGGTTGAAGCTGGTGAAGCTGTAGTAAGTATCCGTCTCGGTGCGCTTGCCACCGAAGCCAGCAGCGGTGCCCACGGCATCGGGGAACTGCACATCCCGCACAAACTTGCCTTCCACGGTGAAGAACTTCACCACTGTCTTGGCGTCCTGCAGGTAGTTCGCGCTGAACAATCCACCAATGAAGCTCACGCTGTTGAGCACGTCCTTCGCTTCGGGGATCAACGTCTTCCAGTTGGCTTTCTCCGGCTTACGGATGTCGATGGCCACCACTCGGCCTTTGGGTGCACCGTTGTCGGTCTTCATATAGAACAGGGTGCCGTCGTTGCCAATCGGGTCCCACTTGGCATCCGCCTCGGGGATGATGGTCATCGGCATGGCGTAGGGTTCGAGTAAGTCCTTCACCAGCACGCGGCTCTTGCCGCTGGTGGTGCCGTCGCCCAGTTCAATGATGAGGTAGCGCCCGTCGTCGCTGACAGCTCCGCTCACCGTCCACTTCGGGTGATCCGTTCGCTCATACACCAGCACATCATCCACTTGCGGTGTGCCGAGACGGTGGAAGTAGAGTTGCTGATTCTCATTGGTGGCTTGAAACTTGGCTTCACCCTTTGGCTCAGGGAATCGACTGTAGAAGAAGCCCCGGCCGTCGTGTGTCCAACTGGCCCCACTGAACTTCACCCACTTGAGTTCATCGCCGAGGTCTTTGCCCGTGGTGATGTCGCGCACCTTCCAGGTGTTCCAGTCGCTCCCTGCTTCGGCCAGGCCGTAAGCGATGTACTTGGCATCTTCGCTGATCGCGGTGCCAGCCAGGGCCACGGTGCCGTCTTTGGTCAGCGTATTCGGGTTGATCAGTTCGCGTGGTTCGCCGTCAGCACTGTCCTGCACGAACAGAACGCTCTGGTTCTGCAGGCCGTCGTTCTTGCTGTAGAAGATGCGCCCGCCGACCTTGCTCGGTGCGCTGATCTTCTCGTAGTTGAACAGATCGGTGATGCGTTTCTTGATCGCATCGCGTTCGGGGATGGTGGCCAAGTAAGCGTCGGTCACCTTGTTTTGCTCAGCAACCCACGCGGCAACGTCCGGGTTCTTGCGGACATCGTCTTCGAGCCAACGGAACGGATCTTCCACCTTCGTGCCGTGGTAGGTGTCCACCACGTCCACTTTCTTCGTCTTCGGATAAGTCAACGGTTTGTCCTCAGCGTGCACAAGCCCAGCCACCAACAGTGTGGCCACGGCCCAGCGGAAACGGTTCATGCCTGAACCCCCAGGGGATCGAGAAACCCGGCAGCGTACCGGGGTGGTTGTTGTAGGAGCGATGAAGAACAATTGACAGGATCGGTAAAGTCGGCGAAAACGACAAAGACGTATTGACTAAGCCCCCCCCCCCGTGACGTGGGTTGGGGGGGGTGGGGGGTGACGCAACCGGGTTGGGGGGGGGTGGTCGGGGGCCGGGGGTTCGGAGGGGTGGGGGTGGTTGGCGGCCAGG
>JBBRME010000080.1:0-18238 GCA_038230995.1 Gemmatales bacterium | reverse complement strand
TCGAGGCCACCGACAAGAAGCTGATAGACGAAGAACATTGCACCCAAGAACCAGACGTAGAAACTGGCAAGGTTCAACTTGGGGAAGGCCATGTCCTTCGCACCGACCATCAACGGCACCAGGAAGTTCCCCAGCACACCCGGAATCACCGGGATGAGGAAGAGGAACAACATGATCGTGCCGTGGGCGGTGAACGCCTTGTTGTACTGGTCGAGTTCGAGAATCGCCCCGGTGGGGGTGATCAAGTTCGTTCGCACCAACCCGGCGGCAATACCACCGAAGAGGAAGAACACCGACACGGCCACGAGGTACATCAAGCCAATACGCTTGTGATCCACCGTGAACAGCCAGCCCCACAGGCTGAAATCGTGGTTCAGATAGTGTTTCCGTACGGTGTCCTGCTCGGCCGTTGGCTCCGGCGGTGGCACCATTTGGGGGGTGTAATCAAGTTTTTGCATCGGTGGTGGGGTGATGCTTGGGTTTTCTAATACGGCAGCCATGTTATTTCCCCCCTTCCTTGTTGGTCGTTTTGTCGGGTGCTTGGTCTTTCTTCTCAGGCATTGGTGCGGGTGCTGGCACCACGGCACCTGGGCTGGCCTTCTCGGCTCCGCCAATCGGTGTGGGCGACTTATCCGTTCGGTATGGCAGGTCGCCTGCCTTCATGCTCTTGATGTACTGCGTGAGATTGAGAATGTCGGTTTCGGTTGCCAGGCCGCTGTGGAAGGCTGGCATGATGCTTTGCCAACCGCTGCGGATGTGCATCGTTGGGTTACGGATGGCATTGCGGATGTATGTTTCATCCGCGATGAACGACTTACCATCTTGCATCTCGCGCTTCGTGCCGAAGATGTTTTCAAGGCTTGGTGCCTTCGGGCTGATCTCATCGGTTGGCGATTGGGTGAAGTGACACCCGTTGCACTGGAGCTTGTGGAAAAGAATTCGCCCCTGCCATGCAGGACTGCCATCCACTGGTCGTTTGGATTCTTTGCCTTTGTTGTCGAGTGAGCGGTAAATGCCTTCCTGCCAGTCAGCAAAATTGGCTGACGACAACACGTGGACTTTACCCACCATCTGGCTGTGGCCCTGGCCACAGTATTGATCGCAGAAGATGTGGTAGGTGCCTTCTTTGCTTGGGTTGTACCAAGCGGAGGTATAACGACCGGGCACCACGTCGAACTTGCTACGGAAGGCCGGGATACCGAAGTCGTGGATCACGTCTTCGCTCGTGCCGGTCATCTTAACGTCAACGCCCACTTCTAACGTGAGTTCGTTGATGTGCCGAAGACCTTTGTAGTCTTGAACCTTCCACATCCATTGCTTGCCCACGGTGAAGTATTCGCGCTCAGTCGCTGCTTTGCTGGGATTGATGGCCGTGTCCCACACTCGAACTCCCCACACGAAAAAGCTGAGGAAGAACAGCAACGGGATGATCGTCCAGATCAATTCAAGTTTCGTAGAGCCGAGAATACGCATCGGCTTCTGAGTTTCGGATCGTTTGGCGAAGCGGAAACAACAGTAAACCAAGAGCGCATAAACAACCGCCCCGCCAGCAACGGTGACAGCACTGACATACCAGAACAAAAGATCATACTCGACGGCGAATTTCGACGCCTGTTCGGGTAGAAACGGTGGAGTTTCTATGAAGGCAAACATATCTCAACGCCCTTCCGTATTCGTCGAAGGAATTCCAACAAGTCGTTCGATTCTGGCTCGCCTTCGGGCCAGCAAAATCACAGTTCCCACAACACCAAGGAAAGGCACCGAGGCCCAACCGAGGATTCGCATCGCCCAGCGATACGGGCTGTTGGGGTTCTCGTCACCAAGGAAGCACGACAAGCTCGATCGGCTGCTTGTTGTGCCCGTGGCCCCGGTTGCGGCCAATTCGAGTTGCTTCTTCAAGTCCGCAGGATCAAGCGACAACTCCGTGTTGTAGCTACTCACCATGCCCGCTGGGGTAAGCACCAGTATGGCGGTGCCGTGTTGAATCTCGCGGCCCTTCTTGTCTTCCGGTGGTACCACGAATTTGAACTTCATGGCCTCGGTCAGCTCAAGGATCGTCTCGCTCGCTTGGTCTTGTGTGTGCGTCTTCTGCCCAGCGTTGGCACTCAGGTACCAGATGCCTGGCACATCGCTCTTTCGGCCATCGAGTTCCGCGTGGAAGTGATCACGCTTCTTGAAAGCCTGCTGCGGAAACTCTTTCTTGTCGATGCTGAACAGAATCACCTGGAACGCTTCACCCGCGACCAGCTTCGAGTCCAGTTTTCGCAAAGCACGGAGTGTTTCGATCAGGTTCTGGGCCATCAGACCGCAGAGTTTCGGGCAGTTGAAATACACAGGCACAAGAATGGCTGGTTTGTTGCCCAGTAGTTCGCGGATGGTCACGGCTGTGCCGTGGTGATCGTAAAATACGCCGTCCAGTGGCAGTGACTTGCCCAACACAACGCGCTGCATGGCCTCGGTAATGGTCAGGTCATTAAGTGTTTCGGGTGATGGTGGCGGTGGCTTGACGCCCATACCGTAGGAGCCAACATTCTGCCCCAGCACTGCAGACGCAGAGAGACAAAGCCCGGCAATGGCCAGGTAAACTTGGAACAGAGATAGCAGGTTCCGGGTCATGTTTGAGTTAGTGCTTGTGCTCGTCCTTGGGTTCAGCGGGCTTGGCAGCGAGTACTGGCTTGGCTGGTGTCAGTCCACCACTGCTCATTTTCGGTTTACCGATGGTACCCATCCATGGTGTGGATGGCGTTGTGGAGACTTTGAGTTTGTAGCCGTTCTCATGGGTCATCAGTTCGATCACTTCGTCGATAGGCAGCACGGCGATGGTCTTTTCCTTGTTGGCCCAGGAGGCATCCACCAAGGCATTCGTTTTGGATGTCGGGTCAACGAAGTGCTCAGCTCGCAAGTCTTCCGGGTAAATCTCCGGCGAGTTGCCAGTCGGAGTCCGCTTGAAGGATCGCATGTAGGGCGGATCGGTCACGATGTTTCCGTTCACATCGTTACGGGTGAGATCCATCTTTTGGACGAACTCCAGCCGGGGTTGAGCCACGGCGGGCAATCCATCCTTCACGGGCTTAGCGTCTGTCGTGGCGATGCGGGTGACACGGTCATTGTAATTCGGGATGTCCTTCTGCTCGGCCGTGGTTCCCACAAAGAGGCTAAACACCCCCTGCACCACGCCGTAAACCATCAGCATCGTCACGGCCACCAGCACCGGCACGAACCAGATGGTAGTCGCGTTGAAGCGATCCGGCTCGTGGCCCACCTGTTTGGAGGTGCCATCGACGCCGGGCACTGCTTCGTGATGATCGTTGGCCGAAGCCCCGGACACCGCCATCCAAATGGTTGCGGCAGCCGAATCTTTATGACCGTGTCCACCGGGGGTGGAGTTTGTTGGCTGACTCATCATGCACCTCAAGAATTCAACCGCAAGTCAACGAATCACTTCACTCATTGCAACTTAGTGGTGGCCCCAGTTGGCCAGGAACTTCCCGTCGTCGCTCTGCACGAGGATGTTGGCCTTCTTCAGTTCACGGGTGAACATCATGCCAAACACGCCACCAATGCCGAGAATCGCACCGAACGCCATGGGCACGTGCATGAAGCTCTTCTCGTGTGGCACGCAAGGCAGAATCCACCAGACCACGTCACAAGCACAGACCGTGAGGAGGCCGAGCGTGACGATCTTCATGGCCTTCGGGCTGGTCTTCACTTCGCGGATCAGCAAGGTGATGAACGGAATGAGCCAGTGGAACAGCATGAGGATGTAGGTCAGGTAAATCCAGCCCGAGCCGGTGCCGACAGCGCTGTCGTTGTAGTTGGCCCCGCGCTTGAGATAGTAAGTGATTTCTTCTGGCAGGTTACCCGCCCAGATCAGCATGAACTGGCAGAACGAGCCATACGACCACACCATACAGAAGCCCAGTGTGAGCGAGCCGATGTCGATGCGGAACTTGTCTTTAATGATGCCCGTCAGGTCGGGTCGGTTAGCTGGGTTGGCCTTGTCACCGGGTACACGCACCAGGGTGTAGAACACCAGTGTGCTGAAGGTGAGCGTGCAGAGGAACATGTTCATGCCGAAGATCACGGGGAACATGCTCGATGCCCACGTCGGTTCGATCGACATGACCCAGTCGGTGGCAAACGCACTCAGAGTAAGCACAAACAGCACCACACCGGGTCCGCTCATGTTGTGCGTAGCCGTTTTTCCAGCGGCACTATTTTCGTCATCCGACTTCTTCGCTTGGCGACTGAGGAACCACGACAACCCGCTGATGATGGCGAAGTAGATGAGGTAACGCAGGCTGAAGAACTTCACGTTCAGGAAGTCATGAATCTTGTGGAGTTCTTCTTCGATGGCTTCGGGGTTGGTCAGCTTGTATGCCGCCAGTTCCGCAATCATCGTTTGATCTTGACCATGCTCGCTGCCACGCCATCCTTGATTGATGTACTTTTCGGTTGCGTCTTCAATGTTCTTCTTCACTTCACTGGTGGCCTTGTCGGCAGTCATCTCGTGGCCGTGGTCCTTCTCGGCGGCCATCATTGCTGCAACACGCTTCTCAACGATTGCGGCCTTCTCGTCCGCGTCCAAGCCGTTGTAGTGCGAGGAACTCCACCAGAACGGCGACTGATTGCCGTCCTTCACATAGAGGCTTGCGATGACAGGCAGGCCCAGCAAAAACATCACAGGGATGCAACGCATGTTCGCCTGGAAGACTCGACGCAGCACGATGCCCCAACTCGCTTGAGTGAGGTAGCCAATCATGCTCAGGCCGAGTGAGCCAAACGGAATGCAGACCCAGTAGATGAACCCGCACTGATAAGTCAGGAAGAAATCGCGGAGGCCGTACTCTTGATCGGCACCAAGGTTCATAAACCCGCCAATGAAAAACACGGCGAAGCCAAGGACCAACATGCCCAGGAAGATCTTGGTGAGCTTCGAGACATCAACGCGCAGATCGGGTACCGACACTGGCGTGTGATGATCGTGATGCGTCTCGGAGTGTGCAGCAGCCATTAGTGTTTATCCTCCGAGTGCTTAACTTCCGTCTTCGGCTTGCCAATGTTCTCCACAAGTTTCTTGGCATGGGAGTTCGCTGGCAGCTTCGAAGCATCCGTAGCCTGGCTCAGTTGCAAGGCACGGACGTAGGCCGCAACACGCCAGCGATCTTCAGCCTTCGGCAGTTGCGTCTCGTGAGTCGCCATGCCACCGTAGCCCCAGTAGATCACCTGATAGATGTAACCGATGTTCACGTCTTTGAGTTGTTGCTCGATGCCGTACTTGTAAAAGCCCCGGCTCGTGCCTTGCGGGTTGCCAGTAAAGTCTGGTGCCGTCGTTCCGTCTGCCAGTGTTTTGTGGCTACTCCAATCCTTGGCTTTGCCTTCCGGATCGGTGTGGTAACTCGGTGGGCGAAGGAAGCCACGCTCAGGAATCTTGCCGTTGGCGTGGCCTGCACCGCCGTGGCACTCGGCACAAATGGCGGTGTACAAAACTTGCCCGCGAAGAAGGTCGTCTTTCGTCATCTCGAAGGGCACGGTATCAACAAAATTCGAGTTGTCGTTGGGTGCCCCGGCTTGTGGCTTGGTGGCCAGTAGTCCTTGCACATCAGCCTGAGTCAACGCGGGGATGTCTTGCCCGTCCGCGTTCTTTGTGACGTTGCTCTTCGCCGTGAGCCACTGCTTGTAGTTCTCTGTGTGATCCGGGGCTTTACCCTTGGTCGTGAGCCAAGTCACCATCGGGTCGTCGCTGAGGTATTGGCTGCGGTGAATAACGCCGGTTTGCAGCGGACGAATCGACTGTCCGTTTGCAAACATCGTGGAGACTTCGTAAGGCCGGTGCGCTGGCTGATCGGCCATCTTTTGCTGACAACCCGTTGTCGCAATCAATGTCACGAATGCCAGTGCTGCGATAGCTTTGATCGTGTTCATTACTCTGGTACCTCCGCCACGTCTTCCGGGTGCAAGCCGGTGAGGAAGGACTTCACTTCCGCGAGGTCGAACTTCGGATCAACCGTTTCGATGCAGAGGAAGAAGCGGTCGCGGGTGGCTCGGACGAACCGCGCGACGTTGAAGACAGGATGGTAAGGTTGAGGCAAACCGCACAGGGCCAGTAAGCCGAACACTCCGCTCAGACACGCCGTGAGAACCAGCAGCGCCCAAGTGACGGGGATAAACTGCGGCCAGCTCCAGAAGGGCTTGCCAGCGATGTTGATCGGATAGTCCACCACGGCAAACCAGGTTTGCATGAGGAAGCCGACCACCGCCCCGCATACCCCGCCGATGAACATCACCGCACCGATTTCGCTGCGTGGGAAGCCGAGTTCATCGGCTACCTCGCCGAGCGGATACGGGCTGTAACCATCCATACGGGTATAGCCGGCCTCGCGGGCCTTGCGGGTGGCCACGATGAGTTCATCACCGGTTTTAAACTCCGCCATAACCCCAAAGAGTGGCGGGGCAGATAGTGTGCTTTGGTCGCTCACTTGGCGTTCTCCATGCACGAGTGGGCGTCACGTCCACCTTGCTTGAACGGGAGGAACTCCCGCATTTCCGTGATCGAAATCATCGGCAAGAATCGGACGAACAAGCAGAACAGGGTAATGAACAATCCAACAGTACCAACCATCAGGCTGTAGTCCCAGATGGTGGGTGCGTAGCGGCCCCACGCACCGGGGAGATGGTCTCGGCTCAGAGTTATCACAATGACGTAGCGTTCAAACCACATACCAATGTGCACGGATCCGGCCACGATGAACAGCAGCCATTCGTTCATGCGGACTTTCTTGAACCACAGCAACTGCGGCAGTACCGAGTTGGTGAGGATCAACGCCCAGTAGCTCCACCAGTACGGGCCGTCCCAAATTCGTTGGTAAGTTGTGTCCCAATCGTAGCGGCTGTGGCTGTACCAGGCCATCCAGATTTCAAGAGCGTAGCCCCAGGTCACCAGCAAGCCGGTGGCCGTCATCACTCGACCACAAAGCTCCAAGTGACGATTTGTGATCAAGTCGCCCATGCCGTAAAACTTCCGCAGCGGCACGGCCAACCACACCACCATCGCAAAGCCGGAGAACACAGCACCAGCCACGAAGAATGGCGGGAAGATGGTGGCGTGCCAGAGTGGCACAATCGACACTGCGAAGTCGAACGACACGATCGTATGCACGCTAAACACCAATGGCGTGCCCAATCCGGCAAGCAGAAGGTAAAGCTTTTCGTAGCGACGCCAGTGGAACGCTGAGCCACGCCAGCCTAGGGCCATGAAGCCATAGACGGTGCGTTGGATCGAGTTCCTCGCCCGGTCTCGCAGAACTGCAAGGTCGGGGATCAAGCCGACGTACCAGAACAAAGCAGACACGGTGAGATACGTTGACACTGCAAACACGTCCCAGAGCAACGGGCTACGTGGTTGTGGCCACACAGCCATGTTGTTTGGGAACGGGAAGAGCCAGTAAGCCAGCCAGGGTCGGCCCATGTGAATGAGCGGGAATACACCCGCACACATCACGGCGAACAGAGTCATCGCCTCAGCGAACCGGTTGATGCTCGTACGCCATTTCTGGTGGATCAAAAGCAAGATTGCGGAGATCAGCGTGCCGGCGTGACCGATACCGATCCACCACACGAAGTTCACGATGGCCAAGCCCCAAGCCACGGGCTGGTTGACCCCCCAGACCCCGGTGCCGAGGTAGAAGAGATAACCGATGCCGACGACGAGGCCTTGAAGACAGGCAAAGCCAATCAGGAAGAAGAACCACCACGCCTTGGCGGCGGGGTGCGGGCCTACCACAACGTCGGCGATTTTGTCGCCCAGCGTGACGATGGTGTGGTTGGCACCAAGCAATTCTTCAGGGTGCTGATAGCTGCCATCCATCAGAGGCTGTGGCGGTTTGATTTCCGCTTCGAGTGTTGCATTAGCCATGTGCTTCTTGCCCCTTCTCGCCTTGGAGCGCCTTTTCGAGTTCAGGGTTCGGGTTGCGAATCGCGGCGAGGTAGCTCGTTCGCGGCATCGTGTTCAGGTCGGCCAGCAGACCGTAATTGTGTGGCTCGGCTTTCCAGCGAAGGATCGCAGCAGGCTTGGCTCCGTCGCGTCCGTCATCGTTCAAGTCACCGAACATGATCGACCCTGTCGGGCAGGCTTGCTGGCAAGCCGTGAGAATCTCACCGTCGTTGATTTTTGGTCGACCGTTGCCGTCCTTCGGTCGAGCTTTGCTGTTCCACTCGCGTTCTGCTTCCATCTCGGCGTTACGGATGCGTTGGGTGCAGTAGGTGCACTTTTCCATCACGCCGCGGGTTCGCACCGTGACTTCCGGGTTGTTCAGGAGCTTCAGCGAATCCGTGGTGTAGTCCGTGTATTGCAGGAAGTTGAACCGTCGCACTTTGTACGGGCAGTTGTTGCTGCAATACCGGGTACCCACGCAACGGTTATAGGCCATGTCGTTCAACCCATCAGCACTGTGAACCGTGGCACCGACAGGGCACACCACTTCGCAGGGTGCCTTCTCGCACTGCTGGCAGTTCACCGGTTGAACGTGAACCTTGAGCTTCTCTGAGTCATGAAGGCGTTCTTTACGGGTCTTCTCGTTGATTCCTGCCGCACCGAGGTTGTCGGACATCAGCTTGCCGCTGACCGGAATGCTGTAGTAGCGGTCGATGCGAATCCAGTGCATGGCCCGTCCACGCATCACTTGCTCTTTGCCCACGACAGGGATGTTGTTCTCGGCCACGCAAGCCAGCGTACACGCCCCGCAACCGGTACAGGAACCGAGGTCGATGGCCATGGCCCATCGGCGGTAGCTGCGGTTGGCGTCTTCGCCATTCACTTTGATCGGGTTACCTGGATACAGACTCAACGGCTTCACACGTTTGTCGTGCGCGGCATGCTCGTGAGTGCCATGATCTTCGTGAGCGTATGGGTGTTTGCGCGGCTTCAGATCCGGGTTCTGGAAGTTCAGAAGTTCGAAGTTTTCTGGCGTGCCGGGTGTGTTTGCCCGGAACACCTCTGCCTCGGCAGGTGCCGAGCTTGGGATCTGTGCGAAGTCTTCATCATTCAAGAAGTCGGCGACACTTCCGTGGCGAACCGGTCGTCGGCTCTCCATCGCGTAGTGGGCACCGGCGATGGCGAGGAAGTGGTTCTTGTTCACACGTGTGCATTCCACCTTGGCCGACCACAGGCCATCGGTCGCGCGGATCACGTAAGCGTTGAAGCCCGGTGCCACCGTGCCTGGATCCGTCGGTGAGCCAACTCGCCCGGCCTTACTGCGACCGTAACCCAAGTGGAACACAATCACATCGTCGGCCATACCAGCCAGGATGTGAGCAGCCACTTCGACGTTTCGGCCGTTCACGGTGAGCTTGACGATGTCAGTCTCGGTACAGCCACGCTCGCCGGAGCGGTACGTGTTGAACGTGTACCCGGATTGAATCTTGAGCTTCTCTGCGGTGCGGGGCGACATCATCGCCGCGTTGTCCCACGTCAGGTTCGTGATCGGCTTGGGCAGTTCGTGGAGCCAGCCGTTATTGGCTTGCTTGCCGTCGAACAGGACCGGGTCGGGCCGGTACTGAATCTCAAGCTCAGCAATTGCTGGCGAGGTAAAGTCTTTGTCGTTGACGTTGTCCAGACCCTTGAACACGACCGCTTCTTTGGTGAACTCGCTGTTTGCGAGTTTGCCGTACTTCAGGCCTTCTTCCCAATAGTGTTCGAAGGTGCCTGACTTGGTTGCACTCTTCTCGAAGGCCCGGCGGTGATAATCCTTCACCAACTCCAGCCCATCATTGTTCGGAGCATTCAACAGAACGCCCAGCACTTCGATGAGCGTCTTGCCACCCTTCATCGGGGCAATCAGTGGTTGTTGAATCGTGATCGCACCATCGTGCCCGCGGACATCGCCCCAGCTTTCGAGGTAGTGCGGCAGGTTCGTGTGGTGTGTTGCCTTGTCAGTGGTCTCATCCTGGTAGTAACCAGCGTGGATGATGAGCGCATCCTTCACGGCCCGCACCTTGTCGAGTGCATCGGCGAACTTGAGATCGGCCGGGGCATCGTAAACCGGGTTCACACCCGACATGAACAGCAGGCTCACCTTGCCAGCGTTCATCTCCTCGACAAGCAGCTTGAGAGAAGCAAAGCTGTCATCGCTAGGCCAGCCTGGCAACGGCTGGTTGGTTGAGGGTTCGAGTGCTTTGGTGAAACTGATTGCAGGTGCGTCGCCTTTGTCGGCTTCAATTTTGGCATTGATGGCGTGGGCGAGCAGATGCGTTGCAGGAGTCGCGTGATCGCCAACCACCACTGCGGCCGAACCTTTGTTCGCCAGTAAATCCTTGGTCAGCGGGTCGAGCCACTTCTTGGCGAGTTCCGGCAGTTTGCCGTCGTCTGTTACACCCGTCACGCCGAGTTTAGCGGCAAGGGCACGGGCAAACGATTCCAACTGGCTTGGCTTCAACGGCAACCGATGGTCGGCAACGGCACCGGTGCTGGTGGTCATGGCCTCGACCACGTACAGCCGGTTCATCGGGTTCTTGGTGACGCTGACAACAGAGCCGTCTTCGGCACCAACGCCCAAGTGCCGGGCACGGCGGCGTTTACCGAAAGCTCTTGCGGCCCCCGGTGCGCCAGTGGTCAGGAAGTCCGAGTCCAGCGACAGCACAACTTTGGCATTGCTGTAGTTCACGACTTGATTGACGTTCTTGGTGAACGCGGCTTTGGCAGCCTTTCGGACGTTATCGCGGTTCACCGGTTCGTAAGTCAGCCACTTCGCCTTGGGATAGGCGATCAGAAACTTCTCCATCAGGTCAATCAACGTTGGACTGGTGGTTGGTTCGGTGAGAAACACCACACCAGTTCCAGCATTCGCAGGTGCTGCTGGGCTACCGACGGCCGTCAGCGCGGCTTTGATCGTCGTGATGATGCTTTCATTCTTTGAAGCGAGCAAACCACCCTTTTGCATGCGACCCGAGCCGCTGCTGCGATCCGGATCGTACAAATCGAGCGGGCTTGCGAGAGCTTGCAGGTTGCAAGCCCCGGCACTCGTCGCTTGATTCGGGTTGCCTTCAATCTTGATTGGTCGGCCTTCGGTCTGCTTCACGATGAGGCCAAGACCCACACCGTTGTGCTGGGCCATCGCCGTACTGAAAAACAGTGGCACGCCCGGCAAGATATGCTCGGGCTGCTTGACGTACGGAACCACTTTGCGTTGCGACGCTGGGCGGAACGACGGATTACAGCCACTGGCCAAGGCCACGCTGGCAGCGGCCAGGGCTAGAAAACTTCGGCGAGAGACTGGGTCGAGCCATTCCGAAGCATCTTCGGGGAACTCGTCCTTCATCATCGTGCGGAAGTTGTCGGTATTCATCCACTCATCGACGGAGCGCCAGAATTCTGGCTCGGCCCCGTTCGGTGTGTTGGTCGCCTTGGCGGACATTCCAATTCCTCAATTTCGCGAAGGAGCCGATCCAAGCGTTGCTTCATTTAGCGGTGACAAATACTGCAGTTCGTGAGTACTTGCGATTCACGAACCATGTGAATCTTCTTGAGATCCCGACCCAGTTCAGCTTGGCTCTTGTAGGTCTTGTCGATGAACTCACCCGTCGTCTCGTCCTTCACCTTCATCGTGTAGCCTTCAGCTTTGAACTGCATGTTCTGCACTTCACTGACCGGGCGAAGGTGTTTCTCCGGGTAACGGTGGCAATCAAGGCACCATTCCATCAGCAGTGTTTTCGTCTGGCGAACCAGTGGCATCTGATCAATCTGCCCATGGCAGCTCACGCAGCCAACGCCCTTGTTGACGTGGATGCTGTGGTTGAAGTAGGTGTAATGCGGGAGGTTGTGAACTTTCGTCCACGCGATGGGGACGCCCTTCTCGTAGCTGTCTCGCACCGGGGCGAGCAAGTCCGCACTTTGCCAGATCTGCTGGTGGCAGTTCATGCACGTCTTCGTGGGCGGGTAACCGGCCGAGGCACTCTCATACACCGACGTGTGACAGTAGCGGCAATCGATGCCCAACTGTGCAACGTGGTGCAAGTGGCTGAACGGCACCGGTTGCTCCACGACTTCACGGGCACCGGTCGTGTAGTCCGAACGGAAGAACGCCGCACCGAACACCCCGCCACCCGCCGCTAACATCGGCAGGAGGAGGAGGCTCACTCGGGCGAGCACGTTCATTGCTTTGGGGAATACTTGAGCCATATCGTTTTGCTCCGTTGAGCGTTTCGCGTAAGAGTCATTCAGTCGGTTAGAACGGCCAGATTGCTTGAATCAACGGCGGTAAAGTTCCTTCAAAGGCCAACTGCGGGAACCGATAAGCCCCAATGGCCAATCCTTGCCCCGTCATGCCGAAGAAGATACCAAGCCAGGCAAGGTGATAACCGCGATCACCTGATCGCCAGCCCATGAATACCGAAAGCAACCCGAAGCTCAGACCCAAGGAGGCAATGGTCAGGCCGAACGGATACCACCAGAACGTGAGCATGCCCCAGAAGCCCAAGCAGAAAGCAGACGTCGCCACGGCACGGCGAGTGGTGTGCAGCACCGAGGTTTCTCGGATGGGGGCTGGTTTGGTCGGGGCTACATCGGCCATCGTGGCACCCTACATCGGGGAGGAACAGCATCATCGCGGATCGACGATACTCCGTACACCGCGTACGTTACTAACAGTTCAAGTTGTATGGTGCGCAACAAGAGAGTGTCCAGTTCAAGCGCCACGAACCTTGTCTTTTCTTCCCAAGATTGAGAAAGAATCGTGACGGATTCTGCCCCCATATCTGCAAAAACCATTGCTTTGATCGGCTATCGCGGCTCCGGAAAAACCACCATTGGTAAGATGCTGGCCGAGAGGAGGATGACGACGTTTGTTGATCTCGACTCCGTGGTCTCGGCGTCCTTGGGCACAACGATCACCAACTACTTTAGCACCCACGGTGAGGCAGCATTTCGAGATCAGGAAAGTGAGTCATTAGCCGCAGTTTTAACAAAACCACCGGGTGTACTGGCCACTGGTGGTGGGGTGATTCTGCGTCAAGCCAACCGCAAGTTGTTGGATTCCAACTGCTTTGTTGTGTGGCTGAACGCCCCGGCAGAGTGGCTATGGCAGAACATTCAGGCCGATCCGAGTTCACAAGCGAACCGCCCGAACCTGACGGCACGCTCCGGACTTGATGAAGTCAACTTGGTTCTGAAACAACGGGAAGAAACCTACCGCAATCTGGCACAGATTATTGTGGATGCCACACTGCCACCAACTGCCGTGATGGAGCTGATCGACACAGCGCTTGGATTGCCGTCGTAGAGAGCCACGATGACAAACGGCATTGCCAAAACAGGTCTGGCAGCTCGTCCAAAGTTTTTTCGCTTCGACAAGTTTTTCTGGCACAAGATTCTGTGGTTCGTATCGAATACCGGACAACCGTTGCTGCGGAAGGGGGTGGGTGTGTCCGTGATTTCTGTGCAGAACCTGCGCAAGACCTATGGCAAAATTGAAGCCCTACGTGGGGTATCTTTGCAAGTCGAGCCGAAACAAATCTATGGGCTGTTGGGCCAGAACGGCGCTGGCAAGTCCACGATGATCAAGATCCTGCTGGGGATCGTAAACAAGACCGACGGCGAGGCCACCCTACTGGGTGAAGAAGCTGGCAACGCCAATGTCCGAAAGCGCGTAGGCTACCTGCCAGAGGATCACCAGTTCCCGGCGTATCACACCGGCCGCAGCCTGATGCACTTCTACGGCGAGTTGTACGGACTGAGCCGACCCGAACGCACCAAGCGAATGAACGAAGCCTTCGACATCGTGGGCATCGCCAAGCGAGCCGACAACAAGGTCAAAACATACTCGAAGGGGATGAAGCAACGCCTGGGCATTGCGCAGTCGTTCTTCCACGACCCCGAAGTGATCTTCCTTGATGAGCCGACCGACGGCGTGGATCCTGTGGGCCGCAAGGAAATACGCGATCTGCTGGGTACCCTGCGGGACGAGGGGCGGACGATCTTTGTGAACTCGCACCTTCTAGCCGAAGTTCAACTGATGGCCGACCGCGTGGCCGTGATCCACAAAGGCGAGTTGATGCGCGAAGGCACAGTGGATGAACTGACCCGCCAAACCGACCGCTTTGAACTTGGCCTGGCCCCCGGGCAGACCTTCCCGACCAAGGAACTCGGCGACCTCGGCTACAGCTTGAAGATTGCCGACGGACTCGCTCAGGTGGTGCTCAATGATGGCCAAGGGATCGACCCGGTGCTGGAGTTCCTCTGGCAACGCGGGTTGAAACTCCGCCACCTCGTCGAAGTGAAGCAGAGCCTCGAAGGCATGTTTGTGGACATTGTGGAAAAAGAAAACAGAGACATCCCCAAGGCGGCTCGCAAGGCCCGCAAGATGGAATCGCGGGAGGAATACGAATGAGAAACTTTATTGCCGTGTTGAAGGACAGCTTTCGAGAGGCAGTGGATGGATTCCTCATCTGGCTGATGTTGATTCTGTCGGCGTTGGCTATCATTGCAATTGCTTCATTTGGCTTCGAGAAAGAGTCTGCGGAGACGTCGTTTCGGAGGATCACATCCGAGTTCAACAAAGCCTTTCTCAAGCGTGGTAGCGATGGCCGGGAAATCGGGACTCGGATAAAAGTGGCGAATCAGGAAATGACGACTCCAATTGTTTTGCCATTCGAGGCGAACAACGTTCAGAAAACGGATGGAAGCAGCGGTGTATCGGGTACCTACACCATGCGAATCACTGTGAACAAACCACTTGAGAAGAAGTCGGCGAATCCATGGGATCGTGTCGTTTCAAGCTTATTGACTGTCGACAACTTTCGGATGTTGCTTGCTTCATGGGCTGCCGAAAAGCCTGAAGAACGCGAATACATCGTCAAAATTCCGAAGTTCAACACCGATACCCCATCTGATAAGCCCGACGAGAAGATGACAATCCCGAAGCCGGAGGCCGTGCCGGAAGGCATGACCGCCGCCGAGTTCATCGCTTCCAAGAATGACACGGGATATCAGTCATTCACGATGCCCGATGTGAAACCGGAGAGCATGAAGAAAGTCGACACGGAGACCATGATTGCCTTCCTGAAACAACAGTTTCTGTTGCATGGTGGTATTGATGATGTTGATGTGACACGTGTGAATTCCGTCGCCGAACCGCAGTACCAGTTCGACGTAACGGCACGAGTGAAGGGCATCCCGACCGGTTGGAGTTACAATAGCAGCGTCTTTTTCGGATCGATGCCGTTCGGCTCACCGAACCGTCCGATTGGTCAGGTGATCATCGGCGTGCAGGACAACATCGTCAACACTCTCGGCGCGTCGATCATCTTTGTCGTGTCAGTCATCCTCACGGCATTCTTCATCCCCAACATGCTGCGTAAGGGTGCTGTGGATTTGTTGATCGTCAAGCCAATCAGCCGTTGGCAGATCTTGCTTTACAAGTACATCGGCGGATGCACCTTTGTGTTCCTCGTCATCTCGTTCACCATCTTCGGAGTGTGGGCAGTGATGTGGTTGCGTTCCGGTGTGATGAATTCGGCGTTCCTGTTAAGCATCCCGATTCTGACGTTCACGTTCATGGTGCTCTATGCCGTGTCGATGCTGATCTCGGTTCTGACACGGAGTGCCATCGCGGCAATCGTCATCACCTGCCTGTTCATGTTCTTCATGTGGGGGGTTGGCTTAGCTAAGAGCATTTGCGATATTTCAAGGAACCTCCCCGAGTCGCCACTGAAGACGGGTGTGGCCTTCAACACAACCGTTGACATCCTGAATGCCGGGCTGCCGAGATACAACGACGTGATGAAGTTGAACAGCCGATTGATGGGCCAGGATGTTTTGACCCCTGCTGAACTTAAGCGGAGTGATCGTCTCATCTACCCAAGCTGGGGTGAAGCCCTTGGAATCAGCTTCGCCTGGATCGTCGGGTTGTATCTGCTCAGCTATTGGCGGTTCGCCACACGTGACCCGTGAGTTAAGCCTGCTCGTCTGAGCACAAGTCGAGCCTGCCCGCGTGAGCGGCAGGAGTTACGTCAACAACTCCTGCCGCTCACGCGAGCAGGCTCGAATTTCAAACCTCCGCAGTCAGCCCTTGGGCCATGGTGATGCCCTCACCATGGTTCACCGTCCAGGCAACACGGTGGGTCACAGCAGTAATCAGTCCGGCAGCGCTCGGGTGGCCGTTGCCGCTGCGTTTCACCCCACCGAAGGGCAGATGCACTTCAGCACCGATGCACGGCAGGTTGGCATAGCCGAGGCCGAAGGCACATTCATCACGGAAGTAACGTTGCTTGCGGAAGCTCTCCGAAATCACGGCCATGCTCAGGCCGTACTCGGTGCTGTTGGCAATCCGCACGGCTTCTTCGTCGGTATCAAACGGAATCAGGGCCACGTGCGGGCCGAACACTTCCTCGTGGATGGTGCGTTTGTCCGGTGCGTACTCGGTGCGGTAAACAAACGGCGTGAGGTAGCAACCATCGCTGCCGGGCACCGTGGCATCGAGCAGCACCATGGCCCCTTCTTCCTTGGCCATGGCGTTGTAACTCTGCACCTTCTGCCGGTGTTCCGCATGGATGAGCGGGCCGGCAAAATTGGTGGGGTCGAGTGGATCGCCGAACTTCAATCGCCGGGCAACCGTGGTGAACGCCTCGGCGTACTTGTCCATGATCGAGCGATGCACGAGGATGCGGCTGGCACTCACACATCGCTGGCCGGTGGTCTTGAACGCACTTAGGACGCCCGCCGTCACGGCCAAGTCGAACCGGGCATCATCACACACGATGAGTGCATTCTTGCCACCCATCTCGGCGGCCACGATGCGATCCGCAAAGTTCGCACTCACTTGTTGGATCGCCTTGCCCACGTCATAACTGCCTGTGAACAGCACCACGCTGACATCGCGGTTGCTCACCAGTGCCGCACCCACATCCCCTTCGCCATGCAAAATGCTGATGACGTCCTTGGGGAAGCCAGCTTCGTGGAACAGTTCAACAATTCGTTGGCCCACCGCCGGGGTGTCCTCGCTGGGCTTGAACACTGCCGTGTTGCCTTCCAGCAGGCTTGGCCCGAGCATCCACAACGGCACCGCAAAGGGGAAGTTCCACGGCGTAATCACCGCGACTACGCCCCATGGCTTCCGCAGCACATACGCTTCTTTGTCGGCAATTTCCGAGGCAATCACGTCGCCCGTTGGCATGCGACCGGTGCCGAAGACATCCTGCACCATGTGTAGGCCTTCGATCACCTCGGCCCGACATTCAAGGATGTTTTTGCCGCACTCGCGGGCCATGAGTTGGGCGAGATTATCCACATCGCGTTCGATGAGTTGGGCGAGTTTCCAGAACAGTTCAGCCCGATGGATGCGGCTTGTGCGACGCCACGCCGGGAAGGATTGCTTGGACACTGACACTGCGTTGTCGCAATCGGCTCGTGTGGCAATGGGGAACTGACCGACGATGTCGCTCGGCGTCGCCGGACTGGTGCTTGTTAATGTGCCTGCCATGTTGCCGCCCACAGGAGAGTGTGTGGGAATTCTACGCGGCGGGGATATCCAGCACCGTGCAGGTTTCTTCGTAGCTGGTTTCCAGGTTGAGCATCACACGCAGGTCGGGCGTGAGCCAGATGGGCAACGTCGGCAGGGGCTGGCCGATGGTCATCGGGTAGAACCAAGCATCCAGAAGCCCCCGGTGCCTGCGTGGTTTCGACTTGGTCACAGATCGGCGTGCCCGCAATGTGACTGCGTAAATGGAAGGGGGAATCGGAGCGAGCTTCGGGTCACTCTTGCCAAGTGATTCCAACAGTTCGGTGTACAAGTTGAACTGCTTCTCGGTGACAAGATCGACGATCGACACGCAAACACCCTGCTCCAGTAGGGCCGTCACTTTACTGGTGAACAGATCCCGGCTGGCCGGGCGATCCTTGTTCGACGGACTGACGATTTCGATGGCCGCAACGAGTGTCCGGCCAGAATCGACATCGTACACGCGGACGGAATACTCGTCTTGTTCGGTGAGTTCGGCCTCGACGGTCAGCGTTGGCGAAACATACAGGAGTGTCGCCGTTCCGCCACCAGAGCCGTCGCCGATGTCAATACCCAGGTCACGCGTGTCCAATTCGTGGGTACTGATGTCAACTTCATAAGGCGATCCAAGATTGGCCTTCGGCCCAGCCTGAAAGCCAGGTGGCAACTTCGGCTTCAAGTCCATGACCATCGCAGCTGGCCACATACCGTGGATTTCGCTCCAGCTGCGATAACGCCTCATGGACGGG
>JBBRME010000079.1:0-18542 GCA_038230995.1 Gemmatales bacterium | reverse complement strand
GCTGGCACATCGATCAGTGCAGTGGGTTCAGGTACAATTACATATGATGGCGTGATTGCAGACATCTCTGGTAAGACAGGTTCTTGGGCCAAGCAAGGTTTAGGTGATTTGAATATAGGTGGTGTTAGCACTTATACCGGTACGACGTCTATTAACCAGGGCATCCTTCGTTTAACAACAGGTAACGATCGTTTGCCGACTGGCACTGTAGTCAGTATCGGTCAGTCTGCTAGTACCAACCTGGGTACTTTTGACCTGAACGGCAGGAGCCAAACAATTGCTGGACTCAGTTCCACAACTGGCACAAACACAACGGGTGGCAACAACACAGTGACTTCAAGCACTGCTGCAACGTTGACGATTGGTGGAAGTGGAACTTACAGCTACGGTGATGGTACAAATGCGAATTCTGGCGTCATAACAGGTTCTTTAAGCGTAGTGAAAACTGGCGCGGGAACTCAATCATTCGGCGACGCTAATACCTACACTGGTGTAACCACCATCAGCGGTGGCACGCTGCTGGTAAATGGTTCCAACACCGCGGCAACCACTGGAACTTACACTGTGAACAACGGTGCGACCCTCGGCGGGACTGGCAGCCTAGCCACAAACGCAGGCGGTGCTGTCACAGTAAACTCAGGCGGTATCATCCGTGGCGATAGTGGCACAGGAACTGGCACGCTGAACACCGGAAACGTGACAGTGAACAATGGTGGCATCGTCGCTGCGAACCTCGGGGCCAACGGTACTGGGAGCCTAATCACTCCGACAGGCACTGGTAGCAAACTCGCGGGCAGTTCAGGGACGGTTAACTTCTTGACCGGTTCGAAATTGAATTTGACAGGCGTCGGATCTTTCAGCAACTCGACCAGTGGGAGTTGGATCATCGCTAGCTTGTCGGCCGGGGCTAACTTTCAGATCGACGGGGTCAGCCAAGCTGACAATACGATCTTCGGCGAGTATACGTCGGCTGGCGGTAACGTGAACGGCAGAGCGGTTCAACTCGATATCAGCAATCTAGGCCTGAGTGGAGATTATTCGTTGGTCTTCCAGCGCTCGGGCAACAACATCGTGGTCTCCTTCGTGCCGGTTCCAGAACCAACACTCATGTTCGGCCTCGCCGCCGGGTTGCTGGGTGTGGGGGCTGCTGTGAGAAAGAAGTTCTTCACCCCGGCTGTCGCTGCCTAAATCGATGCCCAAGCGTGGCGAATAGAATGTGGTCACATTCCACTCGATTCGCCACCGATGATTTCACCTTCCACACAACTCGACGATGACAACGACCGCCTCGGGGTGCCCTACCCCGGTATGAAGGCCCATCCGCTTCCGGGCACCCCGCACGTTCAGCACTCTGATGAGCCATCGCTCCGCCAAGGTGACCACGAGTTGGGCCGTCCGCTGATGATCCCGGAGCGGGTCACTCCGCTGAGTGCATCCGACCACAAAGCACTTCTTGAAGCCGAGCAGGAACAAGCCCAGCAAGATCTCGACAAAGCCCAAGAACTGGTGGCCAGCGACCCAGCCGTCGGCTGGCTCGGTTGGTTCGCCCATCCGCTTGCAGCAGCACTGCTGGTCGGCGGGGCCGGGGCCATGGGGCTGTTTCTGTATTCGCAGGTGCTGTCGATTCTGGCGAACCTGGCCACGCAACCGCAGTGGGTGCAGTGGGCCGGTTACGTTGGCTTGGCCCTGTGTGCCGGGGCCGTGGCGTATGCCGCGGTGCGTTTCCTGTGGTTGTACGTTCAACTGAAACGCAACCGGCAGATTCGCCTGGCGGGTTTGGCCGAGTTACAGGAACGCACCAAGTTGCGTTGGCTGGCCCACGAGAAAGCAGCCGAGGCACGTGATCAACTCGCCGAGTACTTGCAGAAGTTCCCCATCAATACGGAGCGAGAGAAGAAGTCTCTTGAAGCCTTGGGAACCACGCCAGAACAGATCAAGACGTTGCTGAAGGTGCGAGAAACCTTGCTCGACCCGGCGAAGTACACCACCAGTGGCGATTGGTTCGCCGCGTTTCAATCGGGCTTCCAGGGCACGCTTGATCAAGCGGCGAACGCACGCATCCTGTACTGGGCGAAGCGCTGCGGGCTGGCCACGGCCGTGGCCCCGAACGGCTTGATCGACACCGTGGCCGCCACATACTTCGGCTTCGCCCTGATGACCGACCTGTGCAAGATCTACCACCTGCGTGCGGGCACAACCGGTACGGCGGCGCTGCTGGGTCGGGTTTTCTTCAACTCGTACCTTGCCGGGCAGTTGAACGAATGGGAAAAGATCACCGAAGAGCAGTTGAACCAGATGATGGCCCCCGGCGGGCCGATGTACGAGATGATGGCGGCCAAGGTGCTGGCGAAAGTTGGAGCCAAAGCGACATCGGGTTTACTCAACTTCTTCCTGATCCAACGCCTGGGCAAATACGCCATGCGGTTGCTGCAACCGGTGGCCTAACCGTATGCTAGGATTGTGTTTTGCCGGGGCTGGCGAGTGCTGAAACATATCAACTGGGTTGTCGCACTCCTCTGCATCGTCGTCACGGCGATCTTCGGGCTGAAGATAGCAATTGGTGAAAACCACCACGAAGACTTGTTGATCTACTCGGTCGGGGCCAGTTTCGCCCTCGAAGGCCGTACTCTGTACGATCGCGAAGCCCTTCGCGCAGCCGTTGCAAAGCAGTACCCCCAAGACGACACCCTTCATGAGAATTGCGGATTCTTCCTAGCCCCGCAGTCCGTCTTCTTGATGCTGCCGTTCAACGGTTTCGAGTTCGAGACCCGCAAGGTCGTTTGGTTCTGGTTCACCATTCTGTTGTTCACCGCGGCCGTTTTGTGCCTGCCGAAGTTGATGGAACACAAGGAACCCGCCTGGTTCTGTTGCATTGCACTGCTTGCCGTGATTCTTCAACCCATGGCCCAGTTCGTTTTTCTGGTGGGCCAAACCACGCTGCTCATGTTCTCGCTCATGATCTTCGGCGAGTTGCTGTACCGCAGGGGTTGGCACCGCTTCGGCAACATCTTGTGGGCGTTGGCCTTTTTCAAACCGCACATTGCCATGGTGCTGCTGCCATTGGCCTTCGTACTCAACGGCTGGAAGCGTGTGCTGGAGATCGCTGTGTGGGCCGGGGCACTGAACGTGCTGGTGGGCGTGCTCTTCTACAAGAACCCGCTGTACGTGTTGGAGTATCTCAAGTGCGTGCAGGGCGATCACAAGAGCGTGAAGTTCAACCTGGCCTACGAAAACGCGCACATCACATCGTGGAACCGGTTGTACATCGCACTGACCGACACCCATCTTGAACTCAACATCACCACCACGGTTATTGGCTACGCCGTTTACTGGAGCCTAGCGGCGGCTCGGCGGTACTTCGGTGGAGTGCGGGACACTTTGCACCTGCGGATGTGGTGGCTTGCCGTGGCTGGGGCCTCCATCACCTGCTGCTGTCAATTACTTCCCTACGAAATCACACTGTTCTATCTCGCGCTGCCGCATGTGGTGCTCACGTTCCTCTACGGGAACTGGCGGCTGGGCGTGGGCATGGCCATGTGCTTTGCGTTTTCGTTCATCAACGGCGGGGAAGATAGCAGCTATTACATGCTCCTCAGCGCGCTGACCACCGAACGTTCCATGGCGTACGCCTTCTTCGGATCGCATCGGGCCATCGGCGTTTTCATCCTCGCCATACTCGTGCTTATCACTTATCCGCCACGGAAACCGGCGGAATCTGTTTGACCCTTGTTGCTGAACCGTCATACGATGCCAAAGTGCCGTTGAGGGTTTGCCATGCGTCGTGCTCTTCTCAGTTGTGTGTTGATGCTCGGAGTACTCGGCTGCATTCAGGCCGACGACACGAACCCGGAACATAACGGCAAAACAATGTCGCAGTGGTTTACCATGGCCCGCGAGAACGATTCGCCGCGGCTGCGGCGGATCGCCGTGGTGTCTCTCTCGGCCATTGGGCAAGATGCCTTACCGAAGATCCGCAAGGAAGTGTGTACCACGCTGGGGAAGGTGTTCCGTTCGGACAGCTCCGGTACGGTGCGGGCAGAAGCCGGCAAAGCCCTTGGCGACATCAGCGCGGAACTCATCAAGGATCCGTCCGGCGATACCAGTTCTGTCGTCATCGACCTTGCGGAAGGCTTACGTGTGGAGAAGGAGCTTGAACCCAAACGAAGCGGAACCTTTGCGGTCGGTCGCTTTGGTACGCTGGCCAAAAGCGGAGTGAGTTCGTTGAGCGCACTCCTTGGCGATCAAGATGCCATCGTACGTGAGAATGCAGCGAATTCACTTGGTCGTATTGGCGGAGAGTCCAAAACCGCAACTGATCAACTGCTGAAGATGTTGCCCGCTGCCGAAGCGCCAGTCCGCAAAGCCGCGGTGTTCGCCTTGGGGCGGATTGATCCGGAAGATAAAGCCAAAGTGAGCCTGGCCCTCGCTCCGCTGTTTGCCATTGAAAAAGATCAGGACGTGCGGCTGGAACTCGTGCTGTCGATCAGCTTGCTCAAAGAGAAAAACAGCGACGTAGCAAAGGCTCTGGCCCCACTCTTGAAAGAAACTCACCTCGAAACCCGCCGCGTGACGGCCAGGACAATGGCCATGTTTGAAGAAGCCGCCAAGGATCAAGTGAAAGAGTTGGTGACTGCGTTCAAATCCGACAGCGACAAACTTGTAAGGGCCTACGCCCTGCGTGCCCTTTGTGCGTCAGTGAACGACGCGGAGAAACTTGTGCCGATCCTGATCACGCAGCTCGACTCCAAGATCGAGAAGGAAGCCGACATCCGCATCGCCGTGTGCGATGAGCTCGGTTTGCTGGGGCCGGACGCCCAGGCTGCGGTGCCGGTCATTCGAGACACACAGAAGGATCCGGAACCCAGAGTGCGGGACGCTGCGGCATCGGCGCTCAAGAAACTGATCGCCAAGAAGAAGTAGTTTCAAGCACAGCAGTACAGCGAGTTGCGCTGAGACAAATTGTTATAAGAAACTTCAGCTTGACTATGTTGATCGACGATGTCATGTTAACGAGGTGAGTCACTCTGTTGGGTTGTTTAAAAGATGAGTATCAACGTTCGCGACGTGAACAAACGCTTCGGGAACTTTGATGCACTCAAGCAGGTGACACTCAACGTGCCCGAAGGGGAACTGCTGGCCCTGCTTGGGCCGTCCGGCTCAGGAAAGACAACTCTGCTTCGAGTCATTGCTGGGTTGGAAACACCAGACACCGGCAGCGTGCAACACTCCAATGCCGACGTCACCACACGCAGTGCTAAGGATCGCAACTTCGGCTTCGTGTTCCAGCACTATGCCCTGTTCAAGCACATGACGGTGTTCGAGAACGTGGCCTTCGGCTTGCGTGTTCGAAAGTGGAAGAACGCGGATGTGACCAAGCGGGTGAATGAACTGTTGGATCTTGTTCGCCTCGGCAATCTCGGCGACCGATTCCCGGCACAACTCTCTGGTGGTCAACGTCAGCGCATCGCTTTGGCCCGTGCCCTTGCGGCACGCCCGGCGGTGTTGTTGCTCGATGAGCCGTTTGGTGCACTGGATGCCCGCGTGCGAACAGAGCTACGCCAGTGGTTGCGCCGACTGCACGACGAAGTACCGGTGACCACGATCTTCGTGACGCACGACCAGGAAGAAGCCTTTGAAGTGGCCGACCGTGTGGTGGTGATGAATTCCGGAAAGATCGAACAGCAGGGCACCCCGCATGAAGTGTTCGAGCATCCCGCGAATGAGTTCGTGATGGACTTCCTCGGGCAGGTCAACGTGTTCCATGCCCGAGTTCACGAAGGGAAAGCCTTTGTGGGTGACATGGAAATCGACTTGCCTGGCAGTCGCGGGAGTGGCCCGGCCAAGGTATTCGTCCGTCCACATGAGTTGGACATCGAGATGATCGCCAATGGTGGAACGAGCCTTGCTGGCACGGTGAAGCACATTACGCCCAGTGGGTCGGTCATGCGAGTACTCGTGTCAGTTTCGGATGGCGGACAGGAACTTAACGTCGATCTTCCACCGAGTCGCTCCACGGAGTTGAACCTGAAGAAGGGCGATGTGGTATTCGTGGCCCCACGCAAAGCCCGCGTATTTGAAGGGGATTACTCGATTTGATGACTGTCGAGCCTGCTTGCGTAAGCGGCAGGAGTCTTGATTTTTTAAACTCCTGCCGCTTACGCAATCAGGTACAACACCGCACACGCGAGCTCAACACCGCTTACGCAAGCAGGCTCAACACCGCTTACGCAAGCAGGAGTTGAAGATCAAGACTCCTGCCGCTTACGCAAGCAGGCTCAACACGCTCACCGCGCCTCGTTCTCGATTCTCAAGAGATCGGCCTGCTCCCGCTTCACACGGCGAAACCGCACCACCGCATCGCCAATGAAGATGCACACTGCAACCAGAACACATCCAAGTGCAATCCAGCGGTCGTAGCTCACTTCATCGTGTAGAAGGAATACCGTCACCAGTATATGCACCAGCGGCGAAACAAACTGAATGAATCTCTGCGTGAGCAGTGGCAGCCGGCGCACGCTGAGCATGAACGTCAGCAGCGGCACCACGGTCATGACCCCGCCGAAGACGAACCAGAACGTCAGCATCCCATCGGTGCCGAATTTGCCATGGCCCGTCGCGCTCACATAGATCAAGTACGCCCAGCATGGCACCGACAGCAACAGCGTCTCAGCAGCCAAGCCCGTGGAACTATCAACGGGCAATTTCTTGCGAATGACGCCATAGATGCCGAAGGTCACGGGAATGACAATCGGTAACCACAAGAACTGCCCGCGTAGGATCATCGGCATCATCACACCAAGCAGAATCATGGCCAGTGCCGGGTAATGGGCCGGTCGCAACTGTTCGCCAAGGAACACCCGCGCGAGCACGGCATTGACCAGGGGCAGCATGAAGTAGCCGAGCACGGCTTCCGCCACGCGAGACGTGAGCGTTGCGTAGATGTACAGCAACCAGTTAATGCTGAGGAACACGGACGATGCCACAAGGGCCAACACAAGTTTGCGGTTGGTCAGCGTTTTCCAAAGTGAACGGTAGCCGTTCTTTGTCAGTGCCAGCACCACCAACATGAGCGGCAGGCTCCAGACAATCCGATGGGCCAAGATTTCAAAGGTGCCCGCCCCAGCGAGTTGGCGGAAGTACAAGGGCACGATGCCCCACCAGACGTACGCAATCATCCCGAAGATCAACCCGCTGCGAAACTTCGACTGCTCCGACAAAGACGACTCAGACAAGGAACCGCTCCGGTGAAAGGGATCGAGCCACTAACTGATGAAACGCATAGCCACCGGCTTCACGCTTCACGCTGAACCGCCCCGTAGTATAGCTCCGGCTGTTCAGGCCACGCTGAACTTGCTCGCTGATGAGGACATCTTCTTCTTGCACCTGCTCCGCCACGGCGATGCTGTCGCGGCGGAAGGCTTCCGTGGAATCGGCATCGAAGTAGAAGTCGAAGATCACCCGACACTTCTCCGGCCCCAGTGGTAGCACGAGGTTCGTGTCCATCACGCCGGAGGAGGCGTTCACCATGAAGTTGGGCCACAGCCACCAGTACGCCGCCACACCTGAGCGCGTGGCACCGACAGCCCCTTCGGTGGCTTGTAGCGGGCTACTTTGCAGGCTGCACTGTGGGTAGACATCGGTGCGGTACGCACGGTAGTCAATGGCACCGGCGAGTGCCGGGTGCACGGTGTTGACGTGATAACCACCATCAAGATAGTTATCGACGTACACCTTCCAGTTACAGGCAAGGTCGTAGCTCGTGCGTTGGAACCACTTCAACTTCGCAACTTCCGGTTGAGCGGCCAGCCAAGCGGTGAAGGGGGCGTAACTCTCTTCAAAGGAATGCGACGGTGCATCCAGATGCACGAACACAAACGGCCCGTGTTCGATCACCGCGCCCACGGGTACCAGACCGTTATCGGCCTTCTCGAAGTTGCACACGCCGTCGAACTCTGGCGTGCCGCGCAGTGCCCCACGCAGATCGTAGGTCCAGCCGTGGTACCGGCAGCGGAGCTTGCCCACGCAACCGCTGGGTTCATCCAGGATCGGTGCGGCCCGGTGTCGGCACACGTTGAAGAACCCTCGCAGCACACCGTCGTCGCCACGCACCACCAGTACCGGTTCCCCGGCGATATTCACCGTGAGGTACTTCCCCGTTTCACGTACTTGTTCAGCCCGGCCTACGTATTGCCAGCTGCGTGCAAACACGTTCTTCGCTTCGGCCTCGGCAATGTTAGAGGTCGTGTACCAACTCGTGGGCAGTGTGTGAGCTTCGGCCAGTGGAAGATTTGCATCGAACGGTTGGAGCGTGGGCAGTGGCATCACGGACGGATCTCCATAATGGGCTCGGTACCAGTGGGTTTCTCGATGTACGGCATCAACCCGAATGGCCCGCTGTCGGTGTAGCCGGCTACGTCCATTCGCCAGGTTCCAAGGATACTGCCTTCGCCGTCCGGTGTGCCGATGTAATCGACCTTGTGCTTGCGGCGATACTGCTTGACGAACACGACTGCACCGGACTGTTTGTCCCAGCTTCCGGTAATATCGAACACACCCACGATGTCCGTGCCGTGGCCTTTCATGCGGCCATCGGGCTGGAAGTGCAGCTCGAATTGCTTCATCGCCTGCCGACCGACGCCGGTTTGATGCCAGAAGCCGATCCATGTGCCGGATGGATACATCACGCCCCCCTTGGCCAGCGGAACACAAATCTCGCCCCGCCGAGTTCACTATCAGTGACGGTGAGATCGCCGCCATGTTCGCGCAGCGTCTTGCGGCTCGCCGGGAGGCCCAGCCCGGTACCACGGCTGCCCTTGGTACTGATAAACGGTTTGAAGATGTCTTCACGTTGGGCGTCGGGCACACCGGGGCCATTGTCGTCAATGGTAATAAGCACTTCGGCTTCGTCGAACAGTGCGTTGAGTTGTACCGTGGCGTTCTCGGTGCCTGCTACGGCATCAATTGCGTTACTCACCACGTTCAGCAGTGCCCGGTAGATGGCCTCTTCATCGGCCGCGACTTGCGGTAGCTCGAGTTCAGGAACAATCAGCGACACACCATTGTCAGCGGCACGACCTGTCAGCAGTTCTTTCACATCGCTTAGAAGTTTCTGGATCGACGTTCGCTCCAAGATCGGCTCACGGTCTTTGGAGACGTTGAGCATGTCGAAGATCAGGTCATCAATCCGCTTCTGGTTCTTCTCCACGAGTACCCAGCCCCGGCGCAGTAGTTCTGGGTCGTTCTTGTCCATGCCCCCGCGAACAAGCTCAGAACCAAAACGCACGCCCTGCATCACGTTCTTGATGTGGTGCGACAACCCTGCCAGTGTTTGCCCCACGGCAGCCAATCGCTCGGACTGAATCAATGCCTGATAGTATCGGTTCTCTTCCAGTGCCAAAGCACACTGATGGGCCACGGCTAGTGCCATCTTCAGGTGATCTTCAACGAAGCGGGCTTCGGCACTGGTGCGAGTGTTGACGAGAAAGAGCACGCCGACGGTATCGTGCCGTCCACGCAACGGCACACAAAGAATGTGCCGGAGTTGCTGGCGAACAATGCTTTCGCCACCTCGAAAACGTTCATCCTGTGGGGCATCGTGCAGCAGCACCCCGGCCCCGGTTGTCAGCACATGTTCTGCAACGGTTCGGCTCAAATGAAGTTCATCATGACCGGTGAGGTTGCGGATGGCGGCGGGCAAAAGTGGGCCACCTTCTTTCAGCAGCACGCAGCCCTGCTCTGCTGGCAAATGTTGTAGCAGCAGATCGAGCACGCGGTGCAGGAGTTTGTCCACATCTGGCTCGGAGTTCATCAAGGTGCTGGCTTCGTACAGCAGGGCGAGGGCCGAACTCGGTTGAAAGATAGTGCGGGCATCGTCGGCTTTCACGCTCTGCTCAATAGGTGCAGGCCAGCCAAGGTCGGCTTGCATCACGATCCGTGTACGGTCCAGGTCTGAAACTTTTGGCTCGTCGTTCAGCAACAGAGTCGTCTCACCAATATCGATCTGATCGCCGGGCTTGAGGGTCACCGATTCAATCACTCCTCCGTTCACCCGTGTACCGTTGCCACTGCCCAGATCCGAGAGTTGCCAGCCAGTTGGTGTTGGGGTAAGTTCGCAGTGCTTTCGCGAGCAACGCAGGTCGCTCAGGGCAACTGCGTTGTCCGAATGGCGTCCCAGTACCACCGCACCGTCACCCAGCGTGAACGTGCGTCCGCGATCCGGCCCCGCTACCACCACCAGTTCCGCCAAGTGCTTGCTCCAGTGAACACGTATCCATTCTAGGGGTGGGAGAGATTTCCATGCCCTCGCCCCGTTTGACGGGGAGAGGGTGGCCAAAGGCCGGGTGAGGGGATTGAAATAAAGAGAAGACCCCTCACCCGCTTGGTCGCTTCGCTCCAAGCGACCTCTCCCCGTCAACGGGGCGAGGTCGCTGTGGTCTGTTTCCGCCAATGAACCTCGTTACACCCTTGTGGGGATTGTTCAGGAGTGAACCTGCTCGGCCTGCAATTCGTAGAACAGCCAGAACACTTATTGGATTCGCCGCGTGGAAGCTGTCATTCTCGACTATGTGTTGAACTTCCTCGGCATTGTGTGGGAAGCACTACCGTTCATCATCCTGGGTGCGCTGATCGCCGGGATTCTGGAAGAAATGCTGCCACAGCAGGCACTTGCGAACTTACTGCCGAAGAATGCTTTCCTCGCCATCCTCGTTGGTGGGGTGCTTGGTCTCATTTTCCCGATGTGCGAATGCGGCATCGTGGTGGTGATGCGGCGATTGCTCCGTAAGGGCCTACCTTTGTCGTGCTGTGTGGCCTACATGCTGGCCGGGCCGATTGTGAATCTGATTGTGTTGGGCAGCACATTTGTCGCATTCAAGGATCACACCACCATCGAAGGCACGAGCCTTGGCTGGCCGATGGTGTTTTTGCGGGCCGGGCTGGGCTTCATCGTGGCAGTGGCAACGGCTGGCGTGGTGCATGTGCTGGCGAAGAAAGCCAAGCCGGGCGAATTGCTGACAGATAAAGCGACGGGCGATGCAGCCCAAGCTCATGCGAAACCAACGTTGAGTCTTAACGTGGTCGATACACCAGTTGCTCCGGAACCCAAGAAGCCGTGGGTGAAGCGGCTGAACAACATCACGAATACGGCGCTGAAGGACTTCATCGACATCACTGTGTTCCTGATCCTCGGCTCGGCGTTGGCTGCACTGGTGCGGGCCGATCCGAATCTGGTGGGCAATCTGGAAGATCTTTCACAGAAGAATCCGATACTGGCGATCCCGCTGATGATGATCATGGCCCTGCTGTTATGCCTTTGCAGCGAGGCCGACGCATTCCTTGCGGCCAGTTTCAAGGGTATGAGCATCTCGGCCAAGCTCGCCTTCCTAGTGTTCGGCCCGATGCTCGATTTGAAACTGCTGCTGATGTATACCCGCGTTTTCAAGCTGAAGTTGATCCTCACGATTGTGGCCAGCGTCACGGTGTTTACGCTCATCGTCTGCACAGCCGTCCACTTCGTGTACAGACCACAGGTACAAGGGCAGACAGTTGTGGAATCGGCTGGGAAGTAGTTTTGCCTCTCCCCGCTGCGGGAGAGAGTTTGAGATAAAAACCTGATCCGTTGAGGTTCTTGATATGGCACACGAACACGATCACAGCCACGACCACGGTCGTGGTAACGAGTACTACCTTCAACAACTGCTGACGGTGTTTGTTGCAGGGGCCTTCGGTGTCTGTGGCGTACTCATGTACACGATGCACGATACGAGAGACGGCGAATCCGTTCGCAAACTGACACACATCCTGGCTGAACCTTTCCACGTTTGGGTGCTGGCCGGAAGCATCTTGCTCCTGGTGCTTACGGCGTTCCGTGGCGTTTCACTTTGGATGCAAGCCGGGGCCAAGGATGACCACGCCGAGCACGACGACCACTCGGGCCACAACCACGCTCCCGGCGAAGCCTGCGATCATCCAACTCATGGGCATGACCATTCGGATCATGACCACTCCGACCACGAGCATGGCAACATCTATTGGCGGGTGATCGTGCTTGCGTTCCCAATAGCTTTGCTGGTGATGGGCCTGCCGAATCGAGGTTTCAGCGATGATCGCACCCGCGCATTGCTTGGAAACGCAAACGATCTCGGTGCGCTCAACGACGTTACGGCCAAGGAGAAGTCGATGCGGATGACGTTCGATGAACTCGCAGCCACCGCCTACCGTGCTGATACTCGCGAAGAATACACTGGCTATGAAGTGAGTATTCAGGGCAAGTTCCAAGCTCTGAACACAGCCAGCGGCAAGGAATTCACGCTGTTTGCCGAGAAGATGACTTGCTGTGCTTCCGATCAGATTCTTTTGAAAGCCCGGGGGGTCGTGCCCAACCCAAGCATGCTTGATCCAATTAAGATCAAGGGCTTTCCAATGGTGTTAGTAACCGGGCGATTGCAGTTTGCTGAGGACACACCTGGCAGCTACATTCCGGTGCTCCGGGTGAACGAAGGTGGAATTGCATTGAAGAGCAAGAAGTAGTGGTTAGGTCAAGGTTTTTGAAATGCTGAATTTCTTACGGCACATGGCCCCTGCACCCAGCATGCCTGCGGCCAATCACTAAAGCATCGATGGTTCGGGAACCCGATTCAACGTCACCGGGAGATTGTTCTTAAGGGTGAACAACACCCGTTCGGATATCGATGTCAGGGTGTGGTTCATAGCCACCTCGAACGCCAGAGCCAGGTGCAGCCTCTTCGCCGGTTCCATGATTCCTTTTTCACCCAATGACCGCACCCGGCGTGAATCCGGCCCACTCCGCGTCTTGCAGGAACTCGGCGGCGGACTGGTAGCGGTGTTCGGGTAGCTTTGCCAGCAGCTTGTTGATCATCTTGTCAATCGCCGGAGGCACCAACTTATTCCGGGAACTCGCGGTGGGGAAAGTACCCCGCTCCTTCGCCTTGAGCAGATCGAGCAGGTTTGACCCAATGAACGGCGGCGCCCCGGTCAGGCAGCAGTACAGCACCCCGCCGAGGGCGAACAGGTCACTCCGAGCGTCCGCCCGCTTAGCGTCCCGGATTTGCTCGATCGGGGCGTACAAAGGGGTGCCCATGCCGGTGCCAGTGCCCGTGAGTGACGCGTCGGTTTCTTCATCGGACACCTTAGCCAGCCCGAGGTCGGCCAGTTTCACCTCGCCTGCCAATGTGAG
Source organism: Gemmatales bacterium (assembly GCA_038230995.1). GTDB lineage: Bacteria > Planctomycetota > Planctomycetia > Gemmatales > Gemmataceae > JALHQU01. The sequence goes on along the minus strand of JBBRME010000079.1, from coordinate 5,347 downwards.
AAGCAGGTTGTCCGGCTTCACGTCCCGGTGGATCACACCGTTCTGGTGGGCGTAATCCAGCGCGCGGCCTAAGGCAATGGTTACGCTCATTGCGTCCACCACGCTCAGTTTTCCCTGTCGCTTCACCAAGTCGCCAACATTTCCACCGTCCACGAGTTCCATGGACAGGTACACCTGTCCGTCCGCCTCACCCGCCGCCAAGTACCGCACAATGTTCGGGTGCGTTAGACGCCCCATCGTCCGTATCTCGCGGTGGAACCGCTGAGCGAACCCCGATCGTTGTGCGACGGATTTCGATAACACTTTGAGCGCCACGACCCGGCCGGTGCTCTCCCGCACCGCACGGTACACGGTACCCATAGCACCTTCGCCGAGCATCTCGACGATGCGGTAGTTGCCGACAGCGGTCAAAGCGAAATGTTCGGTCGAGTCCGTTGGGGAGAGGGCGTATCCTTCGGCCTTCGCGGACACGTCGCTGTGGGCTAATACGCGGGTCTGGCCAAGGTCAGGGTTCACCCAGAGATGAGTTTGGTTTGGGTCGGGGGCGCTCATTGGACTGCTCACGATGGCGGGTTCAGCAGATGCGTCATGTCAGTATACCCCACCACCCACCCGCGTCTTCCGTGAGTCGGGGCGTCATGATCTTGTGCACAGCTTTATGATGACGGTGAAGAGCGGTTGCTCAGGCTCTCGGCGGAATGGCACACACACCATCTTTGCACGGGACCAACTTGAATCGATTCTTGGCAATCCAGAGATACACTTTTTGCCCCAGCCACGGGATACCGGGAATGTACAGCAGCGGAGCGAGCAGCCAAGTGGCGGGCAACCGCCAGCTCATCCAGCGGAAGGCCTTGAAGCCCGCGTGAACATCTTTGCCACCGGGCGTGACGAGGTGCATCTCTTCAATCAGTCGCTTAGGCACTAACGGAACGTCACTCTCCGGCAGGTGCTTCGTGTCGCGGGCATTCTGAAAGTGCAACTTGCGGAGCCAATCGAGTTTCTTGAGGATACCTACGGAGAAGGTACAGAATGGGCAGGCACCATCGTAAAGCACGGTTGCGGATGTCGTCGTTCTTGGTGCGTTGGCTGTGGTCATCGGAGTACTCCTCTGTAAGTCTACCCGCGAATAGAAAGCATCCAACAACGGTTATCTTCAGACAGCGAGTTTCGGCCTGCACGCTTCCAACGTTTTGTCAGTACTCTTGAGTGAAAATCGTTCGAATCAACGAATCCCTGCGATTGTGCAAGTTGATATGTTAACCATGATCATGCCAACGCTCCGCCTGACAATTCCATCCGATACCCCGGCACTCCTCACCCTCACCACGGGCACAGAAGTGTTTCAGCCCCATGAAGTGGAAACGCTTGAAGAAGTGCTTTCGGACTACCACCGCGAAGGCGAAGAGTACGGACACCTGTGCTACACATTGATCGACTCTGACATCGTTTTAGGTTTTGCTTACCTAGCCCCGGTGGCCATGACCGACCGCACCTGGGAACTTTGGTGGATCGTCGTTGATGCTGCAAAGCAGGGTCAAGGGCTGGGGTCAATTCTGTTGAAACAAGCTGAGCAAATCGTGCGGCAAAACCTCGGCCGCGTGCTGTTTATCGAAACCAGCTCGCTACCGCATTACATCCCAACGCAAAAGTTTTACCTGAAACACGGCTACAAAAAGTCGGCGACGCTGCCGGACTACTACGCCGAAGGCGACGACAAAGTCATATTCCACAAAGCCATCAAACCGCTGATTGTCTAGAAGCGAAATCAAAACGGGGACAGGTACCTCGAAGACTCGGAGCCAGTCCCCGTTTTGATTTCGCTAGGTCATTCCGCGCTCTAATCGTCACAACCGGACTGTCTGGAACTCCGGACGTTCCGGTCGTGCCATCTTCATGGCTTCCGCTTCACTGCACACCTGTAACTGTTCGATGTGAAGTTTTAGTTGGTGCGGATGTCGTGGATCGAGGTGTACTCGATCCAAACGGCTCCCAAGGTAAAGCACGAGGGATTCTCCGGAACACGCAAATCGCCAAGACGGTCGAAACTGACTGAATTCGCGCATCGTGTCTAACCGAAGTAATCTGCGTCGGAACCTTGGCTTGCCGTTGTTGCTACGACGACCCGATCCACGGATCGTTCCCACCGCACGGTACTGTCCCAGGTTCTGCCGAACCCCCCCCACCCCGGCTCCCCCGCCGCCCCGAACTCGGGCGAGAGGGGCCTTGGTCCTCAGCGTCGAACGGATTCGACTGCCGGACCTTTGCTCCTAGCCGGGGCGACGAGTTCGCAACGGAGTGCCCATGGCCATGAAAAAAGTGTTTACGACTGGGCAAGTCGCCAAGATTTGCAAAGTCGCCCCCCGCACGGTGTCCAAGTGGTTCGATAGCGGTCGCCTAAAAGGCTATCGCATCCCCGGGAGCCAGGACCGTCGCATCCCCCGCGAGCAACTCATCCGATTCCTTAAGGAATACGGGATGCCGCTTGGTGATCTCGAGGAGGAGGAACTGCACAAGATCCTCCTCATCGGCACCGAGAAGTTGTTCAACGACCGGATCAAGGACTTGCTCCCTGAATCCGAGGAGTTCAAGTATGAGTACGCAAGCAGCGGCTTCCAAGCCGGTAGCTTGGCTCATAGCTTCAACCCGGATTCGATCGTGATCGATCTCTCGCTGGGTCGCAGCGAAAGTATCCAGATCACCACGAACCTGCGGAAGATCGAGAGCTACGCCAGTACTCTCATCATCGGCCTGGCCGGTGAAGACGAAGCCGAACCCGAAAAGTTGAAAGACTACGGTTTCGACGACGTGTTCAAGAAGCCGTTCGACGTGGCACTCCTTGGCGAACGAGTCCGCACCGTTGCGGAATCCAAGCGAGAAAACTAAGCAACCGTTCTACGAGCACGAAGCGTGAGCGAGTGATGCACATCACTTATTCACGCTTCGTGCATTTGGTGAGTTAGGCCTTGTAGCCACGAAGCAGTTTTGGCGAACGGCACAACGTCAGTGTGCCGGTGGTTTTCTCTTGCGAGCCGCGATCGAAGCGTCAGCGAAAGAGAGCGGTGCTTCATGGACCGAAGGGTGTGAGCACTCCGCTCGGTAGCACTCCTGCTGCTAACGCAAGCAGGCTCGATACAGACGGTCAACTCTTGCGAGCCGCGAACGAAGCGCTTGACGAGCACGAAGCGTCAGCGAAAGAGAGCGGTGCTTCATGGACCGAAGGGTTCACGCCCTCCGCTCGGTAGCACTCCTGCTGCTGACGCAAGCAGGCTCGATACAGACGGTCAACTCTTGCAAGCCGCGAACGAAGCGCTTGACGAGCATGAAGCGTGAGCGAGTGGGTTTTGGTGAACGGCACAACGTCAGTGTGCCGGTGGTTTTCTCTTGCGAGCCGCGAACGAAGCGTCAGCGAAAGAGAGCGGTGCTTCATGGACCGAAGGGTTCACGCCCTCCGCTCGGTAGCACTCCTGCTGCTGACGCAAGCAGGCTCGATACAGACGGTCAACTCTTGCGAGCCGCGAACGAAGCGCTTGACGAGCACGAAGCGTGAGCGAGTGGGTTTTGGCGAGCGTCACGGCGTGAGCGTGCCGGTGGTTTTTGCTCGAATCACACCGACACACTCACGTTGTATCGTTCACCAAGACCAGTACGTGATTTTGTTTGCCCAATGCCATGCGAAGGGACACGAAGGGAACGTAGCTGAGCGTGTTCCGCATCCCGCGCTCAGCTACGCATCGCGGCTACAACACTCAACTCAAGTTGCTCCCGGCGTTCGTGAAGAACTCCGGGCTGCTCAGGATCAGCGTTGCGGCTTGGCCGAAGGTGTTCGTAGCCAGATAGCTGCGGAACGCGCCCAGGTCGCCCGCCGAACCGTACCGTTTCAGGTACGACTGGAACAGGCTATCCACCACGCGGTTGAGACCTTCCTCGGATCGAAGGAACGCATTCACCACGGTACCCCGAGACGTGCCGGCGTTAAGCGTGTTCACCCAGCCGTTGAAGCCAGCAGCATCAGCCTGTCGGCTCAGCAGCGCATAGTACATCAGGTTCACGAACTGCGTGTTGTTGTTTGTTCCCGAGAACTCATTGCTCAAGATGAAACCGGTCATCACTTGGCCTTCGTCCGTGCCACTTTGCAGGATGCTCACCCAGCCGTTCAACCCAGCGGCATCCGGCTCACGGCTCAGGAAGTACCGGTAGAAGAAGGTCACTTGGTTGTTCCGGTTCTCGGTTGAATTGACAAAGCCATTGGCCACGGTGCTGCGCGAGGTGCCACCGGCGAGTTGGGCCAACCAACCACTTAACCCCGCGGCATCCGGTGCCCGTAGCAGGGTCGATTGGTACAGCCCCTTCACGAAGGCTTCGTTGGCCGAGGCACTCGGCTTGGGTTGGAACATCCTCGCCAGTGTCGTGGGCACACCGACTGGTGCCAGTGGATGATTGACTTCATAGGCCCCGATGTCCGGTAAAGCACCACCGGCTGTATCGCGTGAGGCGCCGCGTTGGTCAAACACCGAGTAATTGGCGACTGTGGTGGAACCCTTGCCGAGCGCCGGGCTGTTCTGGCCGAGGGCATGAGTGCGGGTGAGGCCGCCGTTGTTGGCCAACGGTTGCAGCAGCGGGTTGACCCCGATCTGGTTGCCGTTGACGTTGTTGGTCAGACCACCGGCGGTCGCTGCATTGAAGATGATGTTGTTCGAACTGGTGGCCACGAGCGTACCGGAGATCTCGTCCGGTGTCGATCCGGGAAGCACAATCCGGTTGCCTGAGACGATGCTGTTGTGCAGCGTCACGGTTCCGCTAAAGATTCTCAGGAAGCCGCCGTTTTCGCCGCCGCTGTGGTCAATGTCGGCCGTGTTGAGTGTTGCCGTGATGTTGGTCAGCGTGATCGCGCCACCGGCTTGGTAGATGGCTCCACCGTTTGCGAACGCGGTGTTCGCCGTGAAGGTGGTGTTGACGGCGTTGATGGTAGCGTTCAGCCAGTTGTAGATCGCACCACCGTTTACAGTCGCCGAGTTGCCGACGAACAGGCAGCTATCGAGAGTCAGTATGCTGTTCGGCCCTTTCCAGTTGTACAACCCGCCAGCGTTGGTTGTAGTTTGGTTGTTGGACACGGTGACGCCTGTGAGGGTGAGGCTGGTCTGGTCGTTCAGAATCCCACCGCCATTAATGCCGCTGTTGAAACCATCGATGATCTCTTCGCTAGCACCCGTCTTACCACGAGTGACCGTCAGGTTCCGCAGGCTGGCGGCGTACGTGCCGTTGGTGCGGCCGTCGAAGTAGAACACCTGCGAGGCTAGATTGGCGTCGATCGTCACGCCCTGACTCGGGCCGGTGATGCTGACGG
>JBBRME010000078.1:0-18814 GCA_038230995.1 Gemmatales bacterium | reverse complement strand
CCCGGTTGCCCGCGGAGGCCCAGCAGTTTGTACATATCCCAACTTGAGTACGTCTGGACTTGTCCGTAAACCCGGTCGGATCTGAAGCCAATTCCAGTGAGCGGGCCGAGCGGTTCGGAAATGTCCGCCTTGTAATCTTTGTAGTAACTGACCGGGATACCAAGAACGCGCACGGTGTTCTCGTCGCTGGTCAGAATTCGCTCGTAGCCCATGTCCGGCTCACCGGTGCGGACATTCCGATACGGCCGACCAAAGATGTTCTTCTTCACAACGTTTTGTTCGATCAACGAGGCTTGCTGCGATCGAATCGTCAGTGATGGATCGCTTGGTCGTTTACTGGAAAAGAGTGTAGTATCGAGGCCGCGGAACTCATGGACACCCAATCGCCACATTTCCTCGGCCTTCATGTGGATGCTATCCAACCCCGTCGGGAATTTCGTTTCCAAGTCGGCCTTCACGGCAATCGCCCGGCTGCGTTCCACGTCGTAATACACTTCATCAGCACGGAGAACTTGTTCTGCCACACCCTGACTTGTTTCGTCGGATTGAAAGCGGATGATGACATTCCCACTCAAGTAAAACTCGGCCCGCGTCTTCGATTCTTCGTCCTTCTTTTCAGCATCCACTCGCAGGCCGTCGTTCAGGTTGACGCCGGTCTTCACGCCCGTCACCCAAATCACAACATGATCCGCTGAGAACTGCACTTTGCGGGCCTTCCCAACGCCACCTTCGTAGGTCACGTCGATATTCAAACCACCCAGATAGGTAATGCGTTGAACGTCCTTCTCACCCGGTACTGGCTCGCTCTTGGCATTATTCAGAACTCCGTAGCGCGGGCCGAAGCGAATCACTTGCGTTGTTGCATCGGGCAGTGTGACACTGGATCCCACAGGAAGACGTTCGAGCGCTTCCTTCACCACGGGTGGTGGAACGGTACCGGATTGGCCGGGCAGCGTTGGTGCATCGATCTTGGGGAACTGCACCGCAACGGGCAACAGATCCGGTTCGTTTGCAGGCTTCGGTTGAGCCGTGACCCGGCCAACCGCGAAAAGCGCGACCACGAACACCATCGACCAGTGGCAGCAACCCCGTAACCCCACGCCGCCTCCGTGCTGTGCCGTTCAACCTGGCACCACGACCCCACGACCCCATCAACCCATTGCTGGGCGGCGGACGATACCCCAAAGGCCCTAGAAATCAAGCGGGATTTACCCGGCTTCTCATGCGGGTTTCTCTCGTGCAGCTTCCCCTTCCTTCCCAAGCTGCTAAATCATCGTGATGATTTCCCTCTGACGGATGACGCATGAAACCGTTTCAACTTTGTGGCCTGGGCAACGCAATTGTCGATCTGTTCGTGGAAATGAACGATCAGGATTTTGCCGAGTGCGCTTTCGAACGCGGCACGATGCGCCTCGTCGATTTCGCGGAGCAAAAAAAACTCCTTGAGCGATTCAGCGCCTCCGATCCGCGTCTGGTGTCTGGCGGCTCCGTGGCCAACAGCATCATCGGCTTCGCTCAACTGGGTGGCCGGGCGGCCTACATCGGTTGCGTGGGCGACGACCAATATGGCCTGCACTATCAGAACGAACTCAGTCAATTCGGCGTTGGGCTTGGTCATCCGGTTGTGGTGTATCAGCCGACTGGGACGTGCTGTGCGATTATTACTCCGGATGCCGAACGCACCATGCGTACTTGTTTGGGTGTTGCATCACACCTTTCCGGGTCGCATGTGAAGGTCGATCAGCGCTTGATTGCAGATAGTGAAATGCTGTTCATCGAAGGTTACTTGTTCAGCAACAACGAACCCGGGCAGGAAGCGGTGCGGGAAGCCGTAGCCGTGGCGAAGGCCAACAAAACAAAGATTGCTGTTACCTGTTCTGATGCCTTCATCGTGCATGTCTTTGGCAAGGCGCTCCACGAGACGCTGGCCAGTGCAGACATCTTTTTCTGCAACGCAGCGGAAGCCTGTGCAGCAGCTAATGCCACAGACTCACAGGAAGCCTTCCAGAAACTGAAATCGATGGTGCCGAACTGCGTGGTAACCGATGGGCCAGCCGGGGCATACATCCGCTGGAACGGCGAAGAGTGCCACGTGCCCGCGTTTCCCTGCACACCAAAAGATTTGACTGGTGCTGGCGACATGTTCGCGGGGGCGTTTCTTTACGGCGTCTTGAACGGATATAAACCGGAACTCGCTGCGCGTGGAGCGAACTTTCTTGCGATGCAGGTGATTACACAGTTGGGGGCACGTCTCGATCACAGCGTGCGTGATGGATGGAATGCGAACACTGTTTGAAAGGTTCGTATTGATGGTCACAGAACAAACAGCTCCGCAGCAGACAGCCACGATACGCATCGCCGCGATTGATGCGTATCGTGGCTTCGTCATGCTACTGATGCTCCTCGAATGCCTGCATCTCGCTAGGTTGGCCAAGCAGTTTCCAGAGAGCACCTTCTGTAAGATCGTGGCCGTACAAACCACTCACGTCGAGTGGGTGGGTTGTTCGCTGCACGATCTCATTCAGCCCTCGTTCTCGTTTCTCGTCGGTGTCGGGTTGGTGTTCAGCACGTTTGCGAGACGAGAAAAAAAGGGGAGATTCTCGGGTGCTTTGATGCGCGCCTGTTGGCGTAGTTTGTTCTTGATCGCATGGGGTGTGATACTGCGGTCCGTTGGCGACAATCACACACGCACCAACTTCACCTTCGAGGACACACTCAGTCAAATCGGCTTGGGCTATGTGCCATTGTTTCTGATCGCTCAACTGCGAATGCGTTGGTGGTGGCTAGCGTTTGCTGTCTTGGTGGTGGGTTACTGGATCGCTTTTGTGATCTATCCTCTACCGCTATCTGACTACGATGGCACCTTGGTCGGCGTGCCGATGAACTGGCCCAATCACGCGGAAGGTCTGGCTGCGCACTGGAACAAGAACAGCAATCTGGCGTGGGCATTCGATACCTGGTTCCTGAATCTGTTCCCACGACAGACTCCCTTCAAATTCAACTCCGGTGGTTATTGCACGCTAAGTTTTGTGCCCACGCTGGCGACGATGATTCTTGGACTGGTCGGTGGTGAAATGATTCGACGCGCCCAAGCCGTCAAGTCGTCGCTGCTTTATCTGGTCTTGCTGGGGATGATAGATCTCGCCGTTGGACGCGCCATGAACGACTTCGGCCTATGCCCATTAGTCAAACGCATCTGGACGCCAAGCTGGGTCTTCTTCAGTGGTGGCTGGTGCTTCTTACTCCTCGCTATGTTTTACGCAAGCACGGATGCGATCAAACTCATTGGGTGGAGCTTTCTGTTACGGGTGATTGGTGCCAACTCCATCCTGATCTACACCATCGCGGAGTTGCCCATCCGCGACTTCTTCGTGACGCAATTGTTGAAACACATCCCGCACAGCTTGTTGACTCTGTTCAGCGAGAACACACGCGGACTTGTTGCCAACCTCATCTGGTTGGTCGCCGCGTGGCTCTTCCTTTGGTTCCTCTACCGGAAGAAACTCTTCCTGCGTGTGTGATGTCAACATGATTTACTTGACGAGTAGTCGATACCCAAACTGTGCCCCGCCGAGGTCGTTCGCCTCCATGACGGTGATGTAGTACGTGCCGTCGGCGGGGAGCTTGATGGTGAACGCTGGGTCGGCGGACGTATCGGAGTCGTCTACGATCTTCACGATCTGTTTGTTGGAACCGTACAGCGTGAGCATCACATCCGCCGGTGAGCCGAGTTTCGCAGCAAGGATCGTCACTGAGAGTTCTTGGCCCTTCTTGCCTTCAACCCGAAACAAGTCGATGTCGCGTTCCTTTTGCAGCACTCCTTCAATAGTGGCTGGTAGGGTGAGTTTCTCCGCTTGCTCAAACCCGTCGTTCGGCTCCACTTCGTTGGTGAGCTTGCTGGCGACGCTGAGTTTGTAGGGTGTCGATTCTGCATCTTTGTCTTTGACCATCAATGAAATCGACTCGGCTTTGAGCTCCTTGGGGATGTCGAGTTCAATGGTGATCTCAGTGCCTGCGAGTTTTTCGGCAGGGTAGTTATTGGGCGGCGTGACTTTCTTGCCCTCGCCGACGAGCTTCACAGTCACCGTCTTCTCACTGCACGAGACACTCTTGACACCGTCGAGCAATTTGCCACGCAACACGAACTTTGTCTTGGTGCCCATTTGGGCTGCGAGCGGTACCGAGTACTTCACGTCGGGCGCTTCCTTCGGCTTGGTCTGTGCCAATGCCGAAGGTGCAAACAGGAACAAACTCAATGCGAACCAACGCATCATTTGAGTTCCTTCAACAGCACGGGATCTTCTTTGCTCAGCGAGTGGACAGTCAGGTTCAGGGCTAGATGCTTGGCCTTCGCCCCGTCATGCACCTTCAGCAAAACGTTCCAAGTATCACTACTCTTGGTGAAAACCCACTCGCCCACGTCGGCACGGTACACATCCACACCGGTGCGATCCAACAGCACCCGTACGCCAGCCACACCAATAGAACCGTTCATCACGACCGGCTTGCCGTCGGTGTCAATCACTCGTGGTGCAGTTTTGCTCGTACCCACGTTCAGCCACACGGCAGCACCTTGCGGGGCTTCGAGTGCGAACTGCCGGGTCAAGCCGTTAGCCACGGAGGTAAACGCTGACTTCGGGGTCTCTTTCACCATCAGCGTTGCTTTGCCTTCCAATGGTGTGACGTCGTACTTGAACGACGGCGAACCGCTGTCATCAAGCTGGTAACCACGGAAGGTCATGGCAAACGGGCCGGAGTAAGTTTTGCCCTCCGGCATGGGTGCACCGTAGGTCGCGTCTTTCGCTTGTGCAACAAAGTCCGGTGGTGTTGAACCTGTCGTCAACGCCCATGGATGCCCCTGTGGTGCTGTGTAGAACTTCGTACCGAGAAGCTTCGCCGGGTTGCCGCCACGGTCGTTCCACACGCTCGACATATCAAGAAAGTTCCCGGCCCACGCATAAGCCAGCCGACCCTGCGAGGAATCGAACACCAGATTCAGCCCACCCGGATAACCCACGGTAATGCACTTCGTGCCCGCGTTATCCGGTATAAAGGTTCGCAAGATCTCCGGGCGATCCTTCACACTGATAACTAAACCCTTAGGGGCTTCCATCCCCGGTGGCAGTGGTAAGCCCGGCCCCAAGCTGAAGTAGGCCCACATCGCGTCGAGTTGTTGATCGCCATCACCCGCGTAGATATCCGTGAGCAAAGACTTGCCATCAATGAAGGCGTTGGGCATCTTTGTGCCTGGTATCAGTCGCTGCGGTTGGTGCATCCAGCGGACGTACCAGTCGTAACGCACACGCTGGTTCGTGGTGGCCAAGTCTGGCCCACGGGTGCCACCCCCACGTTGGCCGGAAATATCGTGGCAGGAAATACAACCGTGGCCCTGCTTACCCGCCAGGTTCTTCCCGGCTTCGATCTTCTGTTTGGTGAACGTAGCCTTGCCGATGGTGTCGTCCGTGATTTGGCCTTCCAACAACGGCAACTGCTCGTGCAGGTTGCCAAGGTTTTTGTCACCAAACTGGGGCATCCGCAGGCTCATCCACGGTCGTGCTCTACCCTCGTGCAGCAATACTTCGTTCAGCCAACTGGTGCGGGCCTTACCACCCACTCCAGTGAGTTGCGTGGGTTGCACATCGTCCGCATTCTCTGCAGTTTCCATCGCCTTCATCTTGTCGGCCAGTGCCGTGTCGATGCCGCCTTCCTTCTCACGCTGATGGCAGTTCAAGCAGTTGAAGCGTTTGAGAGCTACGCGAGCGGTATGAACCGGCGAAGCCGAGCCTTTTTGTTTGAACCCTGCCGAGACAAACTCGACAAGTGCGGAGCGTTGCTCGGGTGTGAAGCCGTAGTTGACACTACCCAGAGAGTTGATGCGATCTTCCGGCTTCTCGCTGAGGCAGCCTTTGTCCGGGAACGCCACCACTTTGGCAAGCTTGGAGGTCAACACGGCTTCAGTCTTCGGCTTCTCCACGCCATCAACCACATGGCAGTTGATGCAGCCTTTGCTGAGGAACAACGACTTGCCCACCGCTGTTGTCCGCTCATCATCCGGCATCTTGCGAATCGCTTCCATCTCGGCGACCGGCACGAGCAACGTGGGATCAAGCATCCCTTTTGGTGCCGTCGGCATGGCTGGTTTGATGGCCTCATCGGTCATTCGGCAGAGATGCCGGGCGATGTCCGTAGCTTGTTGCTCGTTGAGCAGCATCTTCGGCATGCGACCATGTGGGTTGGTCTCCAGCGGGTTTTGCAAGAACTTGGCGAGTGCCTCAGGTCGGGTCTTGCTGCCGACATGGTTCAGCGTGTAGTACGCCTGTGGGCCAGTAGCGGTGCCGAGGCCATACACAGAGCTCTTGGCATCGAAGGTTTCTTCGATCTCCTCTTCGTCCTTCTTCTGTTTGGTAGGTGGTGCGGTCAGTTGGTCGCCGTGGCACGTAGCACAACCCACAGTCATGTACAGTTTCGCCCCGCGCTCCAAGCTCTGTCTCAGGTCGTTCGAGTTCAACAACGGGGCTTTTGCAGGGCTGATTGGCTTCCCCAGCGTGGCGAGGTAGGACACCACAGCAAAGCGTTGGGCATCGCCAATCTCATTCGGCATGAACATCTGGGCCATCGCCGTGTGCGGGCGGAGTTTTTTCGGATCTTTCAACCACGCATCGATCCAGCCGGGGTAGGCTCGCTCGGCTATCTTGCTCAAATTGGGGCCACTGCGTTCAGCCAACCCCTTGGCCAATGGCTCGGCATTCCCAGCGGTATGACACTTGATGCACGCCATTTCTTCAAACAGGTAGCGCCCATGCTCACGCTTAAGATCAGCATCGAAGCTCGCTGGCCGTTGCTTGGGAACGTGACCAAAGAAGACCGATGGAATCGGCTCATTGCGAAAGCGTGGGCCAACCCAGCGGAGTTGCAAACGCACGGCTTCATCCAGCCGGGTCAGTGTGACTTCCAGTGGATAGATGCCAGGTTTGAGTTCCACTTCTTTACCGGTGACGGCCTTCGCTTCGCCTTTGCTGGTGCCTGCCAACAACTCCTGTCCATCCAGTTTCACCGAGACCGCACCGCGTAGAGTGGCATCAAAAGTGTACTTTCCGGCCGAGACAATCTGCTGATAACCCTTCCAGGTGAACGTGGCCCCGCCATCGGAGTTCGGGTGAGCCGCATCGCCTTTGTTCAACGTCAAACCGATGGCCGGTTCAAGTCGAGAGACAGTGAACCCACTTTCATCACGCGAGGTCAACACCAGCCCGGGTTTCAGGTCGGCCCGTTTGACGTCCTGTGCCGTGAGTGGATGAAGAGAAGCAACAACAAAACCAAGGACCATCAGCCAACGCATGGGATAGGCTCCAACCGGTGGGATCCAACATCGTTGATCTTCCCAAAGGTTGCTAGTGCCGACAAGTCAGAAAATGAGCTTATTCCACATCCGCTGAAAGGCTTTCAATCATCCTCTCGGACAGCCTTACCGGCGGGCAGTCAATCCGATCAGATTCCAATGCCAGTTCCCAACCGATGAACGGTTCATGCAAGGCAGCGCGCTCAGATTCTTCAAAAAAGAACTCAGCCCAGTAGACTTGTCCAAGGTGGCGATCCGACTTGCGTTCAAGCAGGAAATTTCCTGCTACTTCGTGCCCGACATCCGAACGTAGCACTAACTTGGCATCACTCAATGCTTCGCAGCATTCCTCGGCTTGCGGGTCACGCACGGAAATTGACACCGCAGCGATCAAACGGCCACGACCAGGGATCAAACCCTGATACCAATCAAATTGTTTCTTCAGGCCCGTGTTCCGCGAGTGATGTGCGAAACGAATAAGTTCCTGGATGCGGAACCAGAGTGTGTGGCGATCTTCAAAAACAACTGTGATGGCCGGGTGGATTCGTATCCGCCTTCGGCGGTTGAGGTGCTTGTAGCTGCTCTCGACGGTGTCGTCAGGACGTAGGGCGAAATCCGATTCCGAGAGCGGCGTGTCGAGGGTAGCGGAGGTCATCAGGAATCTCCATGATCTAACCGCAGTTAGACGTTGGCGAACGGGATGGCCGAAGCAATACCTCCATGCAAGAAGAAAAATCCGTTCTTGAAGTATAAGACGGGAATCAAGCCCGAATTGCAGAAAACTTGAGAAGAAACGTCAGAAATTACCCGATTTATGATCTTGCCACCGCTACATTCGATACTTCGGCTAGGATCTCACCTGAAAATATGTCGAAAAGCACTTGAAGTCTTCATATCGCCATCAGGTAGACACTTGATTTACTGAACCAGGCCTGCAAAGGCCGTGGGTGGATATGAGGTGTTGTGCAACCCGTGGCCCAAGCGTAACGGGTTCAGCAAAACCACGTTGTTTATGCTCAACACCCATCGAAAGTCATCGGACAATGCCCGAAGTTCTCGATGGGTGCGGTTGTTTTTTCGAATGTCAAACTACTTCGCTGGGCTGGTGCTTGTCGTACCGCTGACGGAGGAAACTGCGGTTAATTCGATCTTGGCAACCGGCTTCTGCTGTGCGATCACGGCGTCACGCAGTCGCATGGCATACACCGCACGCACGGCTTCCTTGGCTTGATCGAACGTCGGTTGCTTGCCGGGTTGCTTGGCCGTCACCATGACGAGGTGGTAGCCGAACTCCGTGGCAATCACGTCACTCACGTCGCCAACTTTCATATCGAATGCTGCTTTCGCGAACGGCTCGACCATGGCCCCGACACGCGGGAAGAAGTTCAGGTCGCCGCCTTCCTTCTTCGATGGGCACGTGCTGTATTCCTTCGCGTAGGCCGCGAAGAGTTCCATCACTTTCTTGTTGCGGGCTTCTTCTTTTTGCAGCGGGGTGCTTGTGGCTGGCAACGCGGTCACCACCTTGGCAGATTCATCATCGAGCACCTTCTTGATTCCACGGAGCTTGCCCGCTGCCTCTTCCTTTTCTTTCTGACTGTCTGCCTTCATCAGGATGTGGCTGGCTCGCACCATGCTTCCATCAAACATGCTCGGCGCTTTGTCGAACATATCCTTCAGCTTGGCGTCAGTAGCTTGATCCTTGAGGAACTTGTCCCACTTCATTTGGGCGAGCACCTCGGCACGGAACTCCACTTCCGTCAGCATCATCATTTCAAGTTCTTTGGTGTAGTCTTTCCCGGCCTTCTTCAATTCGTCGTTCAGCTTCGTCACCAGTTCATCGACTTCCTTCTGAGGGATTTCGATTTTGAGTGCCGCGAGATATTGATCAATCAACGTGTTTTCAGTCAGGTGATTGAGAATTTCTTTTCGGGCGGCATCGCGTTCTTCCATCGGGAACTGTCGCAGGGCACGCCACACGGCGACTTCCGGAATTTCCTGGCCGTTCACCTTTGCTGCCAGGCCCGTTGGGCGTGGTTCTGGTTTGGTGGTGCTGGTCAAAGCGCCAGTGGCAGGTGGTGGTGCTGTCGGTGCAGGGCCGATTGGCGCCTGGGCACCAACCGAACTGGCTACCAATGACGATAAAAACAGCGCTGCCGCAAGACGAGTCATCGAACGCATGGGTGTGTCTCCTCCGTGAGATCGTTCTCGGCCATGTGGCCGCACGAAGCGGGGGGAATAGCGAGGGTGCGCCGGCAAGTACAGCTCAATTTCGGTGACAGGGTCAACTAGGGGATTCGCTCGATCAGATTCGCCTTTTTTCTTCTGACAGGTTCGCTATGTCCGCCAACTCACGCGGAGTGCCGCGCTACCTGCATCTTGTCTGACAGGAGTTGATGATGAGCCGACTTCATCGTGTTTTGGCCTGGAGCCTTCCCGTGGTGGTCGCTGCCGGTTCGCTGGCCTTCGCAGCAGATCCAACAAAACTGCCAACACTCGAACCGATCACCACATACGGCGACATCAAGCCTGTGGTTGCAACAGTAATCGTTGTTGAAAGTACCGTCAAAGGTACGGAAGCCTTTCCCAAAGCCCTGTCTGCTGCAAACAGTGCCATGAGCAAACTCCGCGATTACAGCGGCTACATGGTGCGCGAAGAACGCATCAATGGCAAAATGATGGCAGCACAAACAGCAGAGATCCGCGTTCGTTGCGAGCCGTTCTGCATCTACACCAAGACAGTTGCTCCGAAGGAACTGCTTGGGCAAGAACTGGCTTACATGAGCGGGCACAAAGAAGAAAAAATCCGTGTGAAGCCTGCTGGCAAGGCCGGTGCTGACGGATTCATGAGCTACGACATCACCGACTCCAAAGCAAACGTGGACAGCAAGCACACATTGTTGAACACGGGCATAGCCAGCATTCTCAAGCGCATCGATATGGCGATGGAAGCTGAAAAGAGAGCTAAGACCAAGCCCGAAGTGCTGGTAGCCAATTACAAGTTCGATGGCAAAGCCTGCACACGTTTCGATGTGATCTGCGAGATGCCACACAAAATGCGGTTGGCAGCAAAGATGGTCGTGTACTTCGAAAACGAATCGAAACTGCCCATACGTTTCGAACTGTACGAGTCATCCAAGACCGGCGAACAGCAAGGCGAGTTACTGGAGTGCGTAAGCTTCATGAGCCTGAAGCTCAACGGTGGCTTGGGCGATGGAGTGTTCGATAAGTAAAGAATGTTGAGCCAACGGTTTGACCCCGTTGGTCTTCAGAGAACCAGCGGGATCAATCCGCTGGTTCGTGAGTTACGGATTCTCAAACAGCTTGTTGTCGTAAGTCTTGCCCATTTCAACAGTGAGTTCGTTCCACTCCGCCAGTGTTCGGCCGCCAGCCTTCACGATCATCTTTGAACCGAGTTTGATGCCTTCGTAGTTTTCATAAGCCGTGAAGATCAGTTCTTTCACAATCACCGTTGTGAACTCTCGCCCACTGTAAATGATCCGTTTGAGGAGTTTGGTTTTCTTATCGATGCCAAGCTGGGCGTAGTCCGTGCCAGCATTCCACACTTGCAGCGTCAACAGTTCGACGCCATCAAGCAGTTCATTACTGCCCATGGTCACGATCGCGCCAGGCTCAGCCAAGCCAAACAAGAGACTCAGTGCGTCTTCTTTTTGCTGATAATTCAAAGTTGAAAGAATGTCGTTGGCGAGCGGGGCCTTCTCCAGTTTTTCCGGCCCACCTGGGTACTGCCAAGCCCCACTTGGGCCACGAGCGAACGTGATGCTAGAAATGGATGTCGAGTGGATTTCCGTGGTCACACGGTAGCGATCCGGCCACGCTTGATGAATCTTCCAAACATTGCGTGTTCGGCCCGTTGGTTGCTCCAGCAACCCTGTTCGAACCACGTAGCACGACTTCAGTTTAGCCAATAGGTCCGGCTTGTTATTGGTGTGGGCGTTCAACACATCCTTTAGCACCTGTGCAGCAGCCACGTCAGATTGCAACGGCTTCGCCGGTGTCTTCACTTCAGGTGCAACGATTTGCGGCTGCTCGATCTTCTTCGCCTCGTTGATCGGCGGCGGATCGCTGCAACCAAGGACACAACAGATACCGATCATTATCAACAGCAGAAGCTTCCGCATCAGCACACCCCACGTTGTACGCACCATCATCGTATATCAAGCGAACAGGTTTTAGCCGATCATGAAGTTGAAGACTCGGTCGAGGCCGATTTGTTCCGGGGCCGAATCCTTCCGCTTGGGCAGAAACGGATAGACCTCCGGAAATGCATACTGGCCATGCTGCCACTTGGTTGGCCACTCTGCGGGGATCGCAGGGATACGCAGTCTCTGCTCAGCACCGGGGGCTAACTTGCGGCCTTGGTCGTCGCGATACGGGATGCCAACAATGTCATGGGCATCATCAGTACTTGGGAACTGTTTCGTGGAAACGACAGAGGCCACACTGAAAAACTCATGCTGAACGCCTGCCAGGTTATTTGCAAGTTTGCCCACGAACCGCCGGAGTAGTTGCTGAAGATGATCACGTTCTTTCGGATGAACCAAGTCGAGTTTGGGTGCAACAAAGGCCAACTTCGTGATCCAGGCCGGACGGAGTTGATACGGCAACAAGACATCAGCGAGTTGTCGGGCTACAGATTGCATCACGTTTTCGCCGGGCTTCAGTACCGTCAATAAATCCGTTAACAACTGTCGCTGGTCGTCGTAGGCACTATCTCCGCTGGCAAGAAGTGCCATAACATCCACGAGTACCACCAAACCGTGGCATGTACGAAGGGCTTCGATGAATGGTTTGACCAACTCAACTTGATACTGCTGGTATCGCACCGCAAACTCGGCCGACAAAGCTGTGTCAAGCGTACGCCGGTTTGCAGGTAGCGGTGCGAACTGGAATTCTTGGTCTAAGCCGACCAATCGTGTGTTTGCCAACTCCTCAACAGTTCCAGCCCTCGCTGCAACACCTCGCTGATCAAGCAAAAATACAGAAGGTGTAATCAGCCGGTGGAACGACAACACCAGCACAGCAAGCAATCGCTTGTATTCGAGGATCAACTGAAGTTCTGTGCTGTTTTGTTCTTCGACTGCCTTGATGTACGCAGTGGCAATGCCCTTGTACACAACGTCGTTCTTCAACAAGGCCAACACATGATCCGACCACGCGGCGTAATCACGTCCCAGCATTGCGGCATCGGCGAGGCGTTCCCCAGGCAGATCGAGCAAGTCAAGTTTCAAATCGCTGAATGTCCAGTCGCTCCGTTCAAACTGGCAGGAGTACATCGCCCGATCCCTCGTCTTTTCCGGCCATCTTTGATGCTGACTGAGCGCTTTGCGGTAGGACTCAAATGGGAATGGCGGCCACCCTCCCGATGTAGCTAACTCACGGAAGTTGCTCAACTTGGCGTGGTTCTTCCCGAGCAAGAACGTGGACTCGTCATGCTCTTTCAAGTGATGAATGAATGACGTCAGAAACGCCGTTTTTCCAGCGTTCGACAGCCCGACAACTCCGAAGCGATGGTTCGAGGTTTTTAACAGCAATCGGCTCATGTTGCTTTGAACTCGGCGGTCGGGTGGACATCGTTCTTTTTTTTACGCACCGTGGCAACCTCCGACAGATCGTGTGCTACGGTTCTTTAAGTGAACGGTGCTTCCACACGAAAACCCCCTCATCACCATGAATTTTAACCTGAGTAATCTGTTTGCTCCGGAATACGCCGCTTACGTATTACCAGCCGCGGCTGTGCTTGGAACGGTTTTAGTTGGATCGTTGTTATTGCTTGGGCGAAAGCGTAGTAAAGGCTTGTCGATGCCCAAGCTTGAAAAGAAACACTCCTCCCAGTGGGCTTTGCAAGCAGGCTCATCGCTAGCTGATCGACGAACCTCCGTTCGTCGTGATGGGGCTGCTGTTGAAATCATGGTGACGTCACCAGTCATGAAAGACGGCCAAACCAATGGCTATGTTCTTGACCGCTCAACGGGTGGCTTACGTCTTGCTTTGGCAAGCGGAGTGGCTCCCGATAGCTCCATCCAAGTACGAGCCCGCCATGCACCGGACAGTACACCGTGGGTCACGGTGATCGTCCGAAGCTGTCGTCAAACGGAATCGCACTTCGAGCTTGGTGTTGAGTTCGACAAAACCCCACCTTGGAACGTGCTGCTACTCTTCGGCTGATCCGTATCCGGGGCACTATAATACCGCAACTGAGCCTCCCTTGGTTGCGGTACCTTCGTTTATGAACGTGACATCTCTTCCCGTCATTTCCAGCTTGAAACCGAAAGTCGATTACGAGCTTATTCTCGACTGCGTCCACTGTGGTCTGTGCACAGCTGCATGTCCAACGTATGTGGAGACCGGTAACGAGGCCGACTCACCACGTGGTCGGATTTATCTGATGCGACAGGTGATCGACGGTGCGTTGGAGCTCGATGCTGACGTCAAAGGCCACCTTGATTTATGCCTGAACTGCAGGGCCTGCGAAACCGCTTGCCCTTCCGGAGTTCAGTACGGCAAACTGATTGAACCATTCCGCGAACATATCGAACAGATGCAACCCGGCTCTGCCATGGCTGGGCTGTCCGGCCTGCAACGTTTCATGATGATGAAGATCTTCCCCAGTCGCTTGCGGACGCGGTTGGCGTTAATGCCAGCGAGGCTGTCGCAATGGCTCGGCGTCGATTGGTTGCTGCGAAAATCCGGCGTGATCAACCTGCTGCCGAAATCGATGCGGACGATGCACTCGATGCTACCGCCGCTCAAACCACACTACGGTAGCCTGCCGGAGTTCCTGCCAGCCATCGGGCCCAAGCGGGCCAGCGTTGGGTTGTTCCTCGGTTGTGTTGCCGATGGACTGTATCCGCAGACAAACTACGCCACCGCCAAGGTGCTTCAAGCCAACGGTTGCGATGTTTGGATACCCAAGAGCCAAGGCTGCTGCGGGGCCCTGCACTATCACACGGCGCAAGAAGGCCTGGCTCGCGACTTGGCACGGGCCAACACCATAGCTTTTGGCGTGAATACGCCGAAGTGGAATGACCTGGATGCGATCATTACGAACGCTGCAGGTTGCGGGGCCATGTTGAAGGATTACACGCACCTGATGCACGGTCAGCCGAATGAAGCCGATGCCAAGGCGTTCAACGACAAAGTGAAGGATGTCTCGGAGTTCCTTTATTCTCTTCATCCGATCAAACCGAAGCACTCGATACCCATTACGGCAACTTACCACGATGCCTGTCATCTGCGGCACGCTCAGCAGATTTTCAAGCAACCACGCTCGATCCTGGAACTCATTCCAGGGATGAAACTGGTTCCGCTTTCGGAGTCCGAACTGTGTTGCGGGGCCGCGGGGAGTTACAACCTGACGCAACCGGAGATGGCATCCCGATTGGGCGACCGCAAGGTGGCGAACATCAAGGCGACCGAAGCCAAGGCGTTACTCACGGGTAACGTCGGTTGCCTGATGCAGATTCAAAAGCACATGAAGTCCGTTGATCCGACGGTCTGGTGTGCCCACCCGATGGATGCCCTATGGGCTAGCTACTCGGGTGAGTTTCCGAGTGAGTTGAAAGCGTTGCTGTCTTGACAGTTGTCCGCTCACGCCGTGAGCGGGTTGAGATAGCATCCGCTCACGCCGTGAGCGGACAACTCACTACACCTTCCCGAACTTTGTCTTGATCTCGAATGTGCCATCCGGCAGCGGGTGGCGTTCGTAATCGCCGAAGAGATTCGGGCTATCCTTCTGCACAACGTCGAGCATCACGTTGGCCAGTTTGCGGATCTCCGGCTCGGCGTGCACACTACCGCGCTGTTCGAGGAAGTGCCGCAGGGCACGGGCATTCACCGTCACCGTGACTTTGGTTTCGGTCGCATTCGGCAGGATGCTGCGGGCGGCTTGGCGGGCCGTCTTGCGACGGGTGGTGCGGTCAGCGTCCGGGGGCAACATCGCTGCAGCAGCTGCGGCAGGGTCGGCTAACTTAGCGTTTAACTTCTCGGCTAGCTCCATGTAGGCTGCGTGCATCTGGGTGACGCTCTTCAACCAGATCTCGTGCAGTTCCGGGTCTTCGGCAATGATGTCCGGCTCCACATACTCCGCCACGGACTCATCCACGTAACGCTGGCTCAATTGGCTGTAGGCCCAGCCAGCACGGTGCCGGACGAGTTCATGCGTGAGACTTCGGCTAACGCCGGTAATTAGGAAACTCCACACGGCGTGTTCCAGTACCGAGCCGTGGCCCACTTCCTTGATGTGGTGCAGGTACGCCGCGTTGCCACCGGGCCGAGGTTTGGCGAACGACATGTAACAGACACGCCCTGCCGTCTCCGTCACCACCTCCGCCGCCACACTACTGTCCGACGACCAACTCACGCCATGATCGGCAAGAAAGCGATCCAGTTCCGGCTGCATCAGCGTTTGCTTGCTGAGGACGTACACCTCGGGAGTTCGCAGAATTCGCATCGTCGAGGTGTCCGTCGGCATGATCGTTCCAGAGCGTCAAATAGGAATCGTGTGTTGTATGGTTGCGATTTTTTCTTGCGAGCCGCGAACGAAGCGCAGCGAAAGAGAGCGTGGCTTGAAACCTACTTCATTCCCAGCTCTTCGAGCAGTTCCTTTGCTTCGTACACCGTTTTCAGCGCTTCGACGACGACGCCCGCATGCACGGAAATGTGCCGGGCTTGCACCTCGGTATACACGAAGTTCCGCACCAAGCCGTGGCGGTTGCGGTCGAAGTTGATGCCCACCAGTTCGCCCTTCACGTTCAGCACCGGGCTGCCACTGTTGCCACCGATGGTGTCTGCCGTGCTCACGAAGTTGAACGGCGTGGCCATCTTCAACGCCTCTTTCTTCTTCAACCAGGTTGCAGGCAGTTCGTATGGCTCGCGGTTCTTCATCTCCTCGGCCCGCTGGAAGGCACTGGCGATGGTGGTGTGAAACGGCAGTTGTTTGCCGTCGACCTCGTAGCCCTTCACGGTGCCGTAGGCGAGCCGCAGGGTGAACGTGGCATCCGGGGCGAAGGACTTGCCCACAGCCTTGAACTTGAGGTTGGCGATCTCGGCGTAAGCTTGGCGTTCCACTTCCTCGACTTCGGTCTCATAGCGTTTGCGGAGTTTGCGGGCCTCGGCATCCACCGTGCGGGCCAGCACAATGAGTGGATCGGTACTCTCGGCAATCACATTCGCATCGCCTTCGACCAAGGCTTTGCGAACGGCCACGTCATACAGCTTGGAGTTCACCAGATCGTCGGCTCGCTGGCTGGGGTTCTTACCCGCGAGAGTCATGACCACCAATGGATGACTTCCGCCGAGCGTTTCAGCGAGGAACGTCAGTGAGGCCCGCAGCTTGGCTCGTTCCAGATCTTTCTCAATGGGTGCCGGGCTGTATAGGCCGAACTTAAGCGAAGCGAGGTTGCTATCGCGGTACTCACGCAGGCGATCCGTCGTGGGCTTACGGAGTTCTTCATTCATTCGCACGCAGTGCCTGGCGTTGATGAACAGATCGCTGTAGAACGCATGGCCTGTTTCAATGAGGGCATGTTCTTTCTCGAAGAGTGCGTAAACGCCCTCAGCTTTTGCAATGGCTTGGATTGCTGGCATGGTACCGGGCGTGGACTTTTCGGTTGTCTCTTTCTGCTCCATCACCTTCGCATCCAGCAACCCTTGCAACTGCCCGCTGGAAGCCTTGCGGGCATTCGCCACGCTGTGCAGGTTCGTCGCGGCCTGTCTTCTTTGTTCTGGGCCAACGTCGCCATACTGCGTGAGTGCGGCTTCGAGGCTTCGCAAACGGTTCAAGGTATATGGCAGGTTGAGGTCACGGCGATGCTGCAGTTTGGCCAAGGTTTCCAGGCGGTTGGTGGTGCCGGGGTGCCCGGTCACGAACACCAGTTCGTTCTCCTTCGGCCCGGCGGCGTTCCACGGGAAGAAGTGTTTCACGTCCACCGGTTTGTCGTTTTCATAAGCCCGGAAGAACGACACATCCAATCCATGACGAGGGAACTCGAAGTTATCCACGTCGCCACCAAAGGCCGCGATGCCTGCTTCCGGGGCGAATACCAACCGCACATCCGTGTACTTCTTGTACTGGTAAAGGTGGTAGGCCCCGCCTTGGTACAGCGTCACCACGTCGGCCCGCAGGCCAGTCTTGCTGGCCTCGGCTTCCAGTTCCGTCATGATCTTGCGTCGTGCGGCAGCAGCCTCAGCAGGCTTCATCTCCGGCTTCACCGCAGCGTTGACCTTCGCCGTGACGTCGTCGATCTTCTGCAACACGTTGAGTTCCAAGTCCGGGCACTTCAACTCTTCGGCGTACTTGCGGGCCAGAAAACCCAGTGCGAAGAGATCACGTTCCTTGGTGCTGAGCTTCTGCAACGCATCCGCCGCGATGTGATGATTGGTGACGATCAATCCGTCCTTCGACACAAAGCTGCCACTGCCCCCGCTGTTGAACCGCACGTTGGCCTTCATGGCATGATCGAGCCACTTGTCCGAAAGCTCCACTTGATACTTCGTTTTCAACTGAGCGTGCGGTGGTTCGTTGAACAACCACATCCCTTCGTCGCCATTGACGTGCATAGTGCTTCCGATCAACAGGGTCAGCATTACGAGAGTTCGGTTCATGGTGATGCATCAGTGTTGCGTGGTTGCGGTGTTATAGGAATCAAGCAGGATTCACCGCAGAGAAAGAAGAGGACGCACGAGATTTGAGTGAATCATTCATAGATGCTGAACTGCATTACTCCCGTGTCCTCATCCTCCTCCGCGGTGAAATGTATTCAACATGTACACGCTTCCCGTTGCACGATCCGCACTTTCTGATCATCATAACCACCCCGCCTCCGCTTGGACGACCACCCATGTTGCGTTTGGTTTTGCTTGTGCTTGCGACTTCAACGGTTCTACTCGCACAAACTCGCCCCATCACCACAGCTCCGCCCAAGTTCAACATCGACGACTGGACACCTCGCGCTGCCACGGGCCAAGCTGAGCCATGGGAAAAGAAACGCGACCCCGAGTGGGACGACGCCCGCTTTCTGACGACCGACACCGGCCCCACCTTCCACGGCACCATGAAGTACAATCGGGGCCGCGAGAGCGTGATGGTGTACAAGGGCCTGGCCATCCGCTTCGGTGAAAAAGGCGACGCCGGGGTGATGTTCGACCGTGTGACCTGCCGCCTCGCTGCGGCATGGACTGGCGGGTACCTGCAACACAGCCCGAAGCGGTTCGCCTTGCTGAACACACCAACCCCGCCTGCCACAGCGAAGATGATCCTGGCCACCGGAACAGCCCTTGGTTGGAGCGACGATAGAGCCAAGTTCGACCTGCCCGCCAAACCCACCGCCGCACTTGATCCGGATCAAATCCAGTACCTCGGCCATGTGGTACACGATGACCGCGTAGTGCTGCGTTACCGTGTGCAGGGTGTGCTGGTGCTCGATACCGTCAAGTACATTGCGGATCGTGGTGGAT
>JBBRME010000077.1:0-19021 GCA_038230995.1 Gemmatales bacterium | reverse complement strand
CGCCGCCCACTATTTCTGGGTTTTGTTGTTCCCGTTTAAGTGGGGCCGCGGCTCCTACTACTTCAACGTCCAGAGGTACGCATCGCTCTCGGTCATGCCGCGGGTCTTGGGGCCGCAGCCGATCAGCAAGCGGTTGTCGGGCAACGGGGTCACGGCGTACATCGCCCCGGTTTCGTATTCTTCGCCAGACTTCAATGCACCGTCGGCCACGTTCCACACGGCCAGAAAGCCCTTGTTCCGTGGGGCAGTACCCACGCTAATGACCGACTTGCCATCATTGCTGAACGCCACGGCCTGCACGAAGCCTGGGTGCGACGGCGTGGGAAACGACTCAACCTTTGGTTTGAACTTGTCGTTCTTCAGCGTTCGCAGATGTTCGCCGGTGGCCGGGTTCCACAGCTTCACCTGGCGGTCGGCCCCGCCGCTGGCCAAGGTCTTGCCATCGGCACTCAGGGCCAGCGTGTACACCTGATCGGTGTGGCCCTGCGACGGTGGAAGGTTGACGAGCGCTGAAGCGGAACCGGGGAACACCACAGCACTCGCTTTGCGGAACTCTTGAGTCGGTGGCGGCTTGTCGGCCCCAGGCTTGATCTCACGGACGAGCTTCAAGCTTTCCACGTCCCAAACTTTGATGCTGCGGTCGTTACTGGCGGTGATGATCTGCTTGCCATCGGGTAGCCACACGAGCGAATAGATCGCCTGTGGTTGCTTCGGTGTGGCGATCTCGTGCGCGGTGATGGTCTTGGGTGTGCCGGGTTCCTTTTTCGTCAGATCCCAGAACCGCAGGATGCCGTCCTGCCCACCGGTGGCCAGCGTGGTGCCAGCTGCGTTGAAGGCGAGGCAGTTCACCAGTTGTGGATGGGTGAGTGTCTTGATGGCGACTTCTGCTGGCTTGTCTCGCTTGATGTCCCAAAGCTTCACGGTGTTGTCGGTACTGGCCGAGGCCAGTATTGGTTCCTTGGGTGCGAAGGCAATCGCCGTCACGGTGTTGGTGTGGCCGTTGGCCCCGCCGATGGTGCGGAACTCCTTGGCACTTCCCGCATCCCACAGCTTGACGGTCTTGTCAAAGCTACCCGTGGCCAGCGTCTTGCCGTCCGGCGATACCGCCACGGTGTACACACGCTCGGTGTGGCCCATCAGCGGCACGTTAATCGGTTGGGCGATGACCGACGAAGGCGCGAGCAGAAGAAATAGGAACAGACGCAGCATGGGGGAGGTTCCGAAGCTGAGGGACGAGAACACCGGCAGGACTGTCAGTGTCGCACATTCAGCCCGAAACCGCAAGTGTCGGATAGGAAGGATTCAGCGGGGTGCAACCGGATTTTGTGGGGATCTATGACTTGATGCCGAAGGGATAAAGACCCTGACGACATCGAAGCCCCGGAGAAACTGGTTACACCCATTCAGCGGAGACACCGGAGAAGCGAGCTTTACTTCGTCGCTACGGCCTTCGGCAAGAATGGTGCGAGATCGGGGGCGAGGCCAATCTTTGTATCCCGGAGGTACTGGTGGCACTTCACGCACGTCAGGGTCATGTCTACGTAAGCAAGGGCCGCTGCATCGATCTTCTTATCCTTGGCCGCCGTCTGCAGGCTCTCGATCCGGCGGAGGAAGTCGTTGCTGAACTGCTTGTATTTGTCGGTGTCGTTGATCCGCCAGGAGGCGTCCTTGTAACACTCGAGGAGGCCGTC
This sequence comes from Gemmatales bacterium, assembly GCA_038230995.1. Taxonomy (GTDB): domain Bacteria; phylum Planctomycetota; class Planctomycetia; order Gemmatales; family Gemmataceae; genus JALHQU01. Next base: position 17,330 of record JBBRME010000077.1, on the reverse strand, counting down.
GGAAGCGGTGCGGATCTTGTCGAAGTCCTCAAGGGCCAACCCCTCGAGTACTTTCTGCGCGTTGGTGAGCTTCCTCTGCATCACCGTCGGCTTTTTCGGTGCTTCGACGACCTTGGGCTTTTCTTGTGCGATGCCATGCCCAACCAGGAAGACGGAGGCGGCGACGACGGCCAAGGCAAGGGAGCGTTTCAAGTACTTCATGATTTACTCTCAAAACGAGTGCGAGGAGTTTGCGGAGTCGAAGCGAACGGTGATGCAGCCTTGATGGGCCAGTGTTCATGAACAGCTCAACCCGGACGACTGCATCAGAGGGATAGCAGCTTCAGTATGAGTTCGCCGTCATTCCAAGTCAAACTCAATCACCTTTCCATCAACGAACTGGCCTTCGCTATGCGGAAACTGACAAGTCCATCCACCGCAACCTGTATCAGCACATCGACGCAGGGCGAGTCCGTTTGGCATTCACCCATTGGCTGCGTCGACCAACCCGGGATATCCGGTCTCTACACCAACCCGTGGTGGCCGAGCCAGCGTTCGGCATCGAGTGCGGCCATGCAGCCGGTACCGGCGGCGCTGATCGCTTGGCGGTAGTAGTCATCCGCTACGTCGCCTGCGGCGAACACACCATCCACACTGGTGTAGCTGCGGGCTACGGTCGTCCATTTCACATAACCAAGTTCGTTCAGTTCAAGCTGACCCTTCAGGAAGCCCACGTTTGGTGTGTGGCCAATCGCACAGAACATGCCGGCTGCGTCGAGCTGCTCGCTCGGCCCGCCGTTGGTGCTCTTCAACTTCACGCCGGTCACTCGCTTCTCGTCTCCCAGCACTTCTTCCACCACCGTGTTCCACTTCACTTCAATCTTCGGGTGCTTCATCGCGCGCTCGGCCATGATCTTGCTGGCCCGCATCTGGTCGCGGCGAACCACCATATACACCTTGCTGGCGAACTTCGTGAGGTAAGTAGCTTCCTCGCAGGCACTGTCGCCCGCACCCACCACCACCAGCGGCTTGTTGCGGAACATCGGCAGGAAGCCATCGCACACGGCACAGGCGCTGACGCCCTTGTTCTTGTACTTGTCCTCACTCGGCAGGCCGAGGTAGTTCGCCCGTGCCCCGGTGGAGATAATCAACGTGTGGGCTTCGACGGTCTCGTCGTCATGCGTGGTGATGGTGAACGGCCTCTTCGAGACATCGACACTCAGCACGTCCTTCGATTCGATCCGCGTGCCGAAGTTCTTCGCCTGCTGACGCATCAGGGCCATGAGTTCCGGGCCGTTGATGCCGTGGGTCGGTTGTTCTTTGTCGTCGGCCACCCAGTAGGGGAAATCGATGTCGTCGGGCTTGAGTGCGGTCTTGAGGTAAGCGCGGGTGTCACCAGCGGGCCAACTGGGGAAGTTCTCGACTTCCGTGGTGAGGGCCAGTTGACCGAGCGGCATGGTGCCGTTTTGCTTGTTCACGTTATTGGTCGGGTCACCCTGGAACACCAGCGGGTTAAGCTGAGCGCGCGCAGCGTAGATGGCAGCCGTCCAGGCAGCGGGGCCAGAACCAATGATGATGACGTTTTCTGGCATGAAAGAGTCCGGTCGGTGGGAATCAACATTCTAGCGATGGATGCAAAAGAAAATCTGGACGTGCGAAGTTGAGTCTACAAGCATCAACAACAGGCCATCACTTGGGTGACTTCTCACGACTGTCTTCGGCGGAACGAACATTCGAACGTGTTTTATATTCTTACAACCCCGCATGTCCGCAAGTCTATGATTCTTCGCTCTAATCGCGCCTCATACCCAAGAAAAACCGGCAAACACGACCGGGGTTCACCAAGTTGCGTTGACTTTGCATACCGGATTTCTTTACATTAAGGGAAGAAAACAACGACGCTGCGTTCCGATGAACGTGCCTGCGTACCAGCCCTCTCGCCGTTGCTGTTGCATTCGGTGTCACGGTTTGGCGAATTTTTAACTGAAATGTCTGGTAGCAGGGAAGCCAACAGACTTTACCCACACGGCACCGCTTTAACCGGTGCGTGGAGCTGTTGCCGATGAAGAAGACCCCCCGCGTGGCCAAAACTCTGGCCAAGCCTTCAAAGCCCATCAAGCCAACCAAAGTTGCACCGGCTCGAATGGCCAAGGCTCCACCAGTTAAGGTTGCTGTGAAGCCCAGCAAGCCTGTCGCTCCCGTTATTCGATCAAAAGCCACCAAGCCTGCAAAGCCGATTGTTCCTGTAGCCAAGGTCACTTCGCCAGCGAAGCCTGTGGTTGCAGCGAAAAAATCCCCAACATCCAACACAAAGCCAACACCTATCGCCAAGCCTACTTCGACAGCAAAATCGGCCCCGACTCAGAAGCCGATGATGATGCCTAAACCAATCCCGGTGCTCAAGACCCCGCCCATGCCCGCCTTCAAAGGCACGGCCAAAGCGGAACCAGTTATCGCACCCGAAAAAGACCTGACCACGCGAACCAAGCCCGGCCTGACCAAAGATCGCCTCGTGTTGATGGTGCCCGATCCGTTCTGGATTCACGCGGTGTGGGAAGTCAGCCATGCCAGCGTGCTCCGTGCAGAATCAGCACTCGGGCCAGACTGGCACGGCGCTCGGCCGATCTTGCGTTTGTTCGATGTGACCTCGCAAGACACCACCAGCACCTCCGAAGCCCCAGTGCGCGACATGACCCTCCACGGTGGCTGCACCCACTGGTGGATTGATGTGCCGCAACCACCACGCAGCTACCGTTGCGACATCGGCTACGTCTCCAAGCGTGGGCAGTTCTACATGCTGGCCCGCAGCAACGTGGTGACTCCGCCGAAGGCCGGGGCCACGGAAATCATCGAAGATGCAACCTGGGCGTCGGACATTGAAAAAGCCGGCGGGGCCGACCGCGTGCTGGCTATGTCCACAGGGTTCGAGACCACCACTGGCCCATCGCAGTTGAAAGAGTTCTTCGAGGAACAGTTCAAGAAGCCACACAAAGAAGGCATGTTCGGCGCGGGGGCGATCCCCGGCAAGATGAAGAAGTTCCACTTTGAACTTGATGCCGAGTTGCTGGTACGTGGCCAAACCGAACCGAACGCCACGGTGACGCTGCAAAACGAGCGTGTGCCCCTGCGACCCGATGGCAGCTTCACCATGCGGTTCAGCCTGCCGGACAGCCGACAGATCATCCCGGCCGTCAGCACCAGTGCCGACGGATTGGAAGAGCAGACCATCGTGCTGGCCGTGGAACGCAACATCAAGCGACTCGACGTGATGACCCACGACATGAACGCCGATTTGTAGAGCGAGTGAGAATTTATTGAACCAATCAGCTGAGCGTGCTTGACACAAACTCGCTCAGCTGATTGGTTGTGGTCACGCAAATGATGTGGAAGTCATCTTCGCAGATCAAAGTAGCCGCGATGCGAAGCGCGAGCGTAGCTGAGCATGCTTAGCTACATTGCGGCTACTACACAACCCCGCGCTCTACCGCTGCGCTTCATTCGCGGCTCGCAAGACAATCTCAAAAATCCTTTACCGCAGAATCTCAAACAACTCATAAGCGCCGCCTACGTCAACCAATGACAACGACGTGTCACGGAGCTTCAGGCTCTTCGGGGCGATCACGTGAGTGACACCCGCTTGTCGCAGTTCAGCGATCACATTGCGTTCGGCCCAGTTGTTGTCCGCAAACCAGCCTTCGCACTGCGTGATGCGGCGGTGCCACTCCAGCACTTCATCACTGCGGTAGGGGATGCTTTTGAAATCGATGTACAACGCAGCCTGGGTATGCAAGCGGAAACGGGCGAACTCGAAGTACACCGGCTTGGTGGGGTCGAGTGGCTTCATGAACGTGTTGGAGTACACCCCGCGGCTCGTGGTCGGTTTCGCCATCTTCGCCGGGATCAGGTACACCTCGCCGGATTTGGCATGGTTGCGGATGTACTCCAGTGTGGAGTCTTCGACGGTCGGCTCTGCGTAACCGTGGCCCGTTTGCACAAGTACGAAGCTCGCCCCGGCCAGCACCACGGCAAGTGTTGCAAACACCGGGTTCCAGCGTTGAAGTGGCAAGCGTTGCACCGCAAAGCCCAACACCACAGCAGTGCTGATGGGCACGAACACGGCACTGAGCCGCCATGGGAACAGCAGGGCCAGCGTCGGGTTACCGGTGAAGATCGCCAGCATCGACAATACCAGCGCGATGCCCAACGCGACTGTCGCCACCGTGGCCAGCTTGGTACGCAGCAACAGCAACCATCCGAGGAAAAGCCAAACGAGTTGGAAGCCACCGGCACTATCGAACCATCGTGCCGGGCGAGTGTGATGGGCCAGACGCTCATCGGCCAGCAGACGTTGAGCTTCGGCGAAGTTGCTGCCATCGGCCCGGCCAAACTGCGTGAAGTTGTACACCAGCACCGGGGCAACCACCGCGAGGGCCACGCCAGCCACGGTGAGGATGCGGACAAGATTCTTGGGAGGGCGAGGCTCCTGCCGAGTCGAAGTGATTGACGAGCCGGAAGCGTAAGCGACGGGTTTCAAACACAACTGCACCAGATACCCAAGCACCAACAACGCAGAAGGTAGCAGGTACGTGCTGTGAACTAAGTTCACACCCGAAGCCAGCACTACGGCCAGTAGCGGACGATTCCGCACGAACGCAACGAGGCTCCAGAGTAACCCCACACCCACCACCGATGGCTGCAAGCCCGGCCCAAGGATGTATTGATTCGCCAAGCCCACGTGCAGGAACCACGGATAATCGGTACCGATCCAACGATCCGAGGCGAGGCGTGAAGCTGCGGAGTGAGTAAGGACCAGCAGGAACAGAAAGACCGCTTCACCCTTCCACCAACCAAAGGATTTCAACAACATCCGCAGGCCGAGGTAGTACAGCATGAGCGCGGCAAAGAACGTCGCCTGATACACCCAACCGCCACCAAGGTACTGCCCGAGGGTTACGAACGCAGAGAACACGGGCACCGGATCGGTGCTGTTCGCCAGCCAGTCGCTCTTCAAGTCTCCAACACCTGCGTTGGCCAAGCCCTTCAAGAAGTATTGGTTCTGATTCGAGTAGAAGAGCGGGCTTTGCGTATGGGCCACGGCGAACACCGCTGCGGCCAAAAACGGGAGCCAGCGGTTCGGGTTGCGGGAAGCGTCGTTCATGCTGTCGATGTGTAGGATGATGGGAGTACAACTTCAACGGGGAACTGAACTTGGATACGCTTGACGTGGTGGCCGTGGCCCCGCACCCGGACGACTTGGAAATCTTATGCGGTGGAACCTTGGCCAAACTTGTGAAGCAAGGCTACCGGGTGGGAATCATTGACTTGTGCAGCGGGGAGCCCACTCCACGCGGCTCGCTTGAAAAGCGAAAGCTGGAAGCCGAGAAAGCACGGGCTATCCTCGGCGTGCAAGTTCGCATCAATCTTGATCTGCCCAACCGCGTGCTGATGGACAGCCCGGAGAACCGCTACCGCCTCGCCACCGAGTTCCGCAAGTATCGCCCGACCACAGTGATCTGTGCCACGGGCCGTACCGTGGCCGCGTCGCCGGATCACTACCAGGGTGGATTGATTATCGAAGCTGCCCGGTTTTACAGTCAGCTCACGAAATGGGACGACCGCTTCGATGGCACCGGTCCGTATCGTGTGCCGCACCTGGTGTACACGCCCTTCCCCAGCAACGCAGAAGTTCGGCAGTGGCACAGCACCTTCGTCGTGGATATTGCGGATACCATGGAGCAGAAGCTCGCTGCGATTGAAGCCTACGACAGCCAGTTTGATGGCGACCGCTTCCAGCGTGTCAAGCATTACGTGAGCAGCGTAAACGGTGTTGAGGGTGGCCGTTGCGGCTTCCTGTACGGCGAACTGTTCGCCCTACCCACGCCGGTGGGCACGCAGGACTTGCAAGCCACCGTGCTGGGCGGCAAAGGCTCCTTCGCCCCAGTGCAACTCCCCGGGCAAGATCACCTACCGATGAATTAAAGTGTTGCGAAAGCAGGCACTCGCTGACGCTTCGTGCTCGTAAAAAACAACTGCTGGTGTAGCAGGCTGGTTGACTTTGGAGCCGCATTGCGGCGACGGACAATAGCGTGGGGTGACCAAGCAAAGCGCCGGAACCCCACGAATCAGATGCACCTCTGTGGAACCCGCGAAGCGGGTGACGGTCATTACTGCTCTGCATCGTCGTCACAAGCCATTCATCAACGTAAACTGTTCCAAACTCCACCAGGGTCGGCTCATGTGCATCTTTTCGCAGAAGGCCAGTGTGTCGAAGACGAAGATCTTCGCCCGGAGCGGCAAGGAGAACACGCAGTACCTCGTGTACAGCATGATCGTGAAGGCGGAGAAGGAACTGGCGATGATCCTGCCGCTGCCCGTGGCGGAGAAAACCAAGGACATCACGTTCATCAATCTGGAAAAATTCCCGGAGTTCTTCGACGAACTCGCCAACGGCTATCCAGTTGCCTTGTCACTTGGCCGAGCCAAGGGTGGCGACAAACTCGCCGTGGTGGAAGTGGGCAGCTTCATCGCCAGCTTCGTGCCCACGGCCAAGGACTTCAGCAAGGTCGATGAAAAGTTCCGCCTGCCGGACGATGTGTGGGCCAAGCTGCCGCAGTTCAAGGACTATGGCTTCGCCGTGTTTCAACTGAAATCGGGTGAGAAGAACATCCATCCGATGGCCTTGAGCTTTCCTCGGGCCGACAAGAAACGCCTCTACTTCCCCACGGTACACGTCCACGATGGGAAGGTGGCCGAGAAGGACGAATTCGACCACATGATGTACTGCCAAGCCACCAACGGTGAGACGATTCTGGAGTGGGAAGAATCCGTCCAGCCGGTGGAACTCTTCTGCAAGAAGTTCGAGAAAGCGCAAGGAATCCTCGAGGGCAGCGAACATCTCTATCGGAAAGAGTTGAAAGGCAAGCACAAGAACGAAGACGTTTGGCTAGGATAGAGAAGACTATGTCACTGTATCTCTTGATCGCGCTGGTGTTGGTTGGCATCGGCTTGGCCAGCTTGGTCGGCGAATTTGCCTTCCCGACTGGTGGAATCTTCCTCGTGGTATCGCTGTCGCTCTTCGCCGTGGCTGCGGCCATCGTGTGGTGGTACGGCAGCACGCTGGAAGCCACCATTGCCATCATCGGCTTCTGCATCGGTGTACCGGCGGTCGGCTGGCTGACGGTGCAGGCATGGAAGACCTTGGCCATCAAACGCGGCCTTGATCCGCAAGCCGCCGGTGGCAGCATCACACAGGTGATGACAGAACTTTCGGAACTTGAAACCTTGAAAGGCAGCACCGGCAAGACGCTGACCCCCATGCGCCCCTCGGGCATGGTGGAACTCAACGGCCGACGCGTGGATGCACTGACCGAAGGGCTGATGCTCGATCCGAACACGCCGGTGAAATGTATCGAGATCAAAGCGGGGCGAGTGATCGTCCGCAAGATCGACAAAGCAGCACCCACCAACGATTTCAACCTCAACGATTTCAACGAGCTAAACACTCCGTGAAAGGATTAACACCGTGATTTGGGCTACTCAACTCGCACTGTTCGCCCAGCAAAAGGGTGGCGCTGCCACACCGGCTGCCCCGGCAGGTGACGACAACTGGAATCTCATCCTGATCATCATCGGTGGCGTCTGCGCACTGGTTTTCCTGATCATGCTGTTCGTGTTCTTCAGCTTCGTCCGGCTCTGGATTCAGAGCTTGCTGACCGGGGCGAACATCTCCATCTGGAGCATGTTCGGCATGAAGCTGCGGAACGTGCCGTACAGCATGATCGTGAATCAGAAGATCGGCCTCGTGCAAGCAGGCGTGGCGATTGAAACAGCCGACCTCGAAGCCCACTACCTCGCCGGTGGTCGCGTGCCACAAACGGCCAAGGCCGTGATCGCGGCCCACAAGGCCGGGTTGGATCTGCCTTGGCGTACAGCAGCAGCGATTGACCTCGCCGGCCGCGATGTACTGGACGCGGTGCGAACCAGCGTGAATCCAAAAGTCATCGACTGCCCAGACCCAAGCAAGGGCAAGCAGTACCTCGATGCCGTCTGCAAGAACGGCATTCAACTGTTGGCCAAGGCCCGCGTGACGGTGCGAACGAAACTCGAACGCCTCGTGGGTGGAGCGACCGAAGAGACGATTATCGCTCGCGTGGGTCAGGGCATCGTGAAGGCCATCGGTTCGGCACACGACCACAAGGAAGTGCTGGCCAACCCCGGCATGATCTCCGAAGAAGTGCTGAACTCAGGCTTGGACGCGCAGACGGCGTTCGAGATTGTGTCGATCGACATTGCGAACCTGGAACCCGGCGAGAACGTGGGTGCCAAGCTCGCAGCGGATCAAGCTGGCTCGGACTTGCGAGTCGCCCAAGCTGAAGCCGAAAAACGACGGGCACTGGCCGTGGCACTGGAGCAGGAGAACCAGGCACTCATCCAGGAGAACCGTGCCAAGGTGGTGCTGGCCGAAGCGGAGGTTCCGCTGGCGATTGCCGCAGCGTTCAAGGACGGCCGACTGGGCATCATGGAGTATTACAACATGAAGAACCTGCAAGCCGATACATCGATGCGGAACAACATCGCCGGCACCGGCAGCAGCGGCGAAAGCCGACAGTAAGCGTCCGCGAGCAATCACCTGCAGGATGCGAATGGCATCTTGCAGGTTTTTTTGTGTCAAGGCTTTTGCACTTGTAGCGAATCCCTTGTCAACGGAGGTTCGGAACATGCGTGTCGATCAACTCATCTTCATCGGGCTGAATGGTTACGTCGTGGCCCTCGATCGCGAAACAGGCGACATTGTCTGGTCGCAAGACAAACTGGAAAGCGGGTATGTGACACTGTTGCTCGATGGGGATCAACTCATCGTGTCGTGCAACGGGTACATGTATGCGTTGGATCCACTCGACGGCCGCATCCTGTGGCACAACCGAATGAAGGGCTATGGCAGTGGCGCACCAACATCCATTACCTCGGTTCGCGGCTCGGCCGATGTGGTGATGACACAACACGCAGCGGCACAAGCTGCCTCGCGGGCTGCCGCCACTTCAGCAGTGTTCGCGGCCGGATCATAAGATGTCATCATCACCATTTTGGAGAAACAGACATGCGGAAGTGGATGAGCTTGGCGGTGCTGGCGATGTTCGGAGCCTTCGCCACGGCGGAAGACAAAAAGGGCACCGTGGTAGAAGTTTCTGGGTTGAAGGCTACCGCTCCAGCAGGCTGGAAGGAAGAGACGCCGACCAACCAAATGCGGCTGACGCAGTTCAAACTGGAAAAAGAAAAAGGCGATAGCGAAGATGCGGAACTCGTAGTGTTCTCACTGCCCGGCGGCGGTGGCGTCGAAGCCAACCTGAAGCGTCAGATCAACACCTTCAAGATTCCCGAAGGGATGAAGAAGGAAGACGCGATCAAGGAAGTCGACGTGAAAATCGGCGAGTTCAAAGGCAAGTACCAGGTGCTGAAGGGTTCCTATCAGTTCAAGGCTGCACCGTTCGATCCGAACTCGAAGGTCACCGAGAAAGAGAAGTTCGCTCAGCTTTATGTCATCTACGAAGACGACGACAAGAAATCGATTTCCTTCCGCGTGGTCGGCCCTGAGAAGACCATCGAGAAGCACAAGAAGGACTTCGAAGCCTTCATCAAAGCCTTCAAGAAGTAAGAACCGATTTCACATCAACAGTTCTCCGCCAACCCACCTGCAGGATACCGACATGGGAGTCCTGCGGTGGGTGTACCATCGCGTCGGCGTCCTCAGCTATAGAATGACTGCATGATCTGAGGGGCTGCAATGCTCGGTCGAAGAGACTACGTCCGCGATTACATGATGATTTCACCGGGTACCGGTGAGTTGGCCGTGGTCAACATGATCGTCGAGATCCCCAAAGGCCGACGAACCAAGTTCGAGATCGATAAGGCCACCGGCCTCATCAAGATGGATCGCTACCTCTACAGCAGTTCCATGTACCCCGGCGATTATGGCTTCATCCCGCAGACGCTCGCCGAGGATAACGACCCCTCCGACATCCTGGTGATGGTGAACGAACCGACCTTCCCCGGCTGCCTGATTGAGGCCCGCGTGGTTGGCATCTTCCGCATGGTGGATAAAGGACAGAACGACCACAAGCTTTTGGCCGTGCCGCACAGAGACCCGCTCTTCGGTCACATGAAAAAACTGGAAGATGTGCCCAGCCACTTCCTGCGGGAAGTGGAGCACTTCTTCAGCACGTACAAGACGCTCGAAGGCATCTCGGTGGAACCAATCGGCTGGGACAGCCAGGAAGCGGGCACGAACGAAGTGCGCACGAGTATCGACCGCTTCCGAAGTACGCTGGGCAACGTGTTTGGGTAAGGGTGCGATGAGGGTACATCGCTGGTTTTCGGTGAGATATCAACGGCCTTCCAGGAGCCGCGCACGTAGCGTCAGCGCAGTAAGCGGTGAATGCATCAACAATAGGTGTCACCGTTTACTGCGCTGACGCTACGTGCACGGCTCTCTGCCGAAATTCAAAGAAGTACCCCAGACCAATTCCCCTTCCCAGACACCAGCACCCCTGTGGTAAACTAAGCCCACTCTCTCTCGTGTGGGGCTGTGGTCATGCTGCGTGTTGTGTTGGCATTGGTACTGTGTTCATCGGTCACGTTTGCTCAAAAAGAATTCGGCTTCGATAACCGCAAGGGTTCCGGGCAGGCTTATCTCAAGCCCGAGGAAACCGTCGCCAAGTTCAAGGTGCCTGCCGAGTTCGAGGTGAAGCTGTTCGCCGGGGAGCCGGACTGCGTGAACCCCGTGGCCTTCAGCATCGACGAAAAGGGCCGCGTGTGGGTGCTGGAGTGCTTCGAGTATCCCAGCAAGACGCCCAAGGGCAAGGCCCCACGTGATCGCATCGTGATCCTGGAAGACACCGACGGCGATGGCAAGTGCGACAAGCGAACGGTGTTCTGCGAAGGCAAGGACTTCCCCATTCCCGACGCCCGCAAGAAGGAAGGCAAAGGCGCTTTCGACTTGGCCACCGGTATGGAAGTCGGCCACGGCAAGGTGTACCTAGGTGCCCCACCGTACCTGTGGGAGATCGAGATCAAGGACGACAAGCCGGGGAAGATGACCCCGGTGCTCAGCGGCTTCGGCAGTGAGGATACGCACGAGACGCTGAACACCTTCCAATGGGGGCCGGACGGCTGGCTCTACGGCATGCAGGGCATCTTCACACAAAGCACGGTGAAACCACTCGACGGCCCCGAGACCCGCATGAACGCCGCCGTCTGGCGGATGCACCCGAAGACGCACAAGTTCGAGATTTACGCCGAGGGCACCAGCAACCCGTGGGGCATGGACTGGCGCAATACCGACGGACAATTCATCCTCGCCTGTTGCGTCATCCCGCACCTGTACCACATCGTGCCGGGTGGCATCTACAAGCGTCAGGCGGGCGCGAGCTACAACCCGTACAGCTACGGGTACATCAACGAGATTTCGGACCACACCTTCCACAAGGAAAGCGGCTGGGCACATGCGGGGCTGATCTCACTCGACGTTCCGCACATGCCGGAGAAGTACCGCAACAGCGTGATCTTCGGCAGCATCCACGGTTGCAGCCTGAAGCAGAACATCCTGAAGCCCAACGGCAGTAGCTACACCGCCAGCCGGGGCGACGACTTCCTCACCAGTGGCGACAAGAACTTCCGCCCCATCAACATGAAGTGGGGGCCGCACGGCGACATCTACCTCATCGACTGGCACGATCAGATGCCCTGCCACCAAGCCAAGGCCGACGAATGGGACTACAGCCGCGGCCGGGTGTACCGCATCCAGTTGAAAGATCGACCGGGTGGAATGTTAGCTGACTTGGGCAAGTTGTCTAAACAAGAGCTTCTGCGAAGTGCGATTCAAGTAAGCGATCCATACACGAAGAGAACCGCAAATCAACTCATCTTAAGCATGAAGGATGCAGATGCATTGAAGCTGCTTAGAAATCCACCACGTGGCTTTCAACCGCAACAGATGATTGAAAACATGCAACTGACTATGACACGTTTTGGCATTCAAGAATCGTTCTTTGAAGAACAGTCTGGTGACTTGTTGACAGCGTCGCAGTCTTCGCCACGCTTCATTCAGAGCATGATTACAGGCTTGCCGAATGAACTACAAAAAACTGATGTTACTCTGTCATGCCTAGTAACGCTCAGTGCGTCAAAAGAGAAAACAATCCGCCGCGAACTCGCTTCTGCCGCCATCCGCCTCGCCGACAAGCACGACGTGACCAAGTTGCTTCACGCCCTGATGATGAACAAGGACGACGCCAACGATCCGCTGATTCCACAGCTCACGTGGATTGCCTACGAGAAGGTGTTGGCACAACAGGCGAGCGGGGGACGTCAGTCCCCTGTTTCTGGTGTTGGTGAAAAAGTCGAGAAACAGGGGACTGACGTCCCCCGCTCGCCGGGATTGGAAACCGAACTCGCGTTCCTCGCCAAAGAGTCGCCGGACAACATCTTCGTGCGGGATCACATCGTGCCCAAGACGATGCGTCGGCTCGTGGCCACAGGCAAGCCGGAACACCTGGCCCTGTGTGTCAAGTTCGTCACTGATGTGAAGGACTACAACAGCCGACAGAAAGCCCTCGACGGCCTCAGCATCGCCCTCGCTGGGCAGACCGTGGATGCACCCAAGGGTTGGAACTCACTGCAAACGGAACTGCGGAAGGAAGCCAAGCTGGTGCCATTGGTGAACAAACTCGCCGTGGCCTTCCGTGATCCGGAAGCGCAACGGCGGGCGTTTGACATCCTGATGCGGCCAAACAGTATCGAAGCTCGGCTGGAAGCGGTGCGACAACTCGGACAGTTGAAAGGGCAAGACAGTTACGATGCCATTCGCACGGTGGCGGCTTACGACCAACAGTTGGCCGTGCAGACCGAAGCGGCCCGGCAACTTGCCAACTTCAACAAGCCTGAACTGGCCAAAGATTTGTTGTCGCAATGGAGTAAGCTGCCCGCACCCGTGCGGGCCGAATTGGTGAACACCTTTGCCAGTCGGCAGTCGTGGGCCATGGAGTTGATGAAAGCTGTGCAGGCCAAGACCATCGACCGCACCACCATCACGGACAACACCATCTCGAAGATTCAGAGCTTCAACGACAAGGAGTTGAACGCGCTGATTGAGAAAGCTTGGGGTCGCACCCGCAAGACGCCGGACGAACTGAACAAGCTCATCGACAAGACCCGCGAATCGCTGTACGCCAAGACCGCCAGCTTCGCCAACGGCAAGAAGGTGTTCGAGGCCCAGTGCAGCAAGTGCCACAAGTTCGACGGCAAGGGCAACGAGGTTGGCCCGCAGTTGGACGGTGCCGGGCGCGACATCGAGTACCTGTTGGCCAACGTGCTGGACCCGAACCGCGTGGTGGGTGCGCCCTACTTCGTTCGCACGGCGAACCTGCTCGATGGTCAGGCGATTCAAGGTTTGCTGCACGAAGAAGACGACCAATTCATCACGCTGAAGATCGAAAACGCGGTGCTCAAGAAGATCAAAAAGACCGACCTCGATGGTGCGGTGAAAGTGGCAGAGAAGTCGATGATGCCCGAAGGCCTGAGCTACGGCATGAGCGAGCAGGACTTCCGCGATTTGATCCGCTACGTGATGGCCAGCCCGTACCTGACCGAGGTAACGGTGAATGACAAGCCGTTGTCCGTCGGCGCACCAGGTCGCATACCGCTGCCCGAAGGCGAGGCAAAGATCGTGGCCGAGTTCACGGCCAGCAAAGCCTTCAACACAAAGCTCCTGACCGAGAACACGGACGGGGCCAACATTCAACTCGATGGCAAGAAGCTCGAAGGTGCTGACGTGAGCCTGAGTGCCGGGAAGCACACCCTGAGCGTGACGGTGAAGAGCAAAGGGAAGGACAAAGCCGCGTCGCTCCGCTTCCTCGATCCGGATCGCTTGCTAAGCTACCCGGAGAAGTAGTGCTGGATTTTTCATCCAAGGCACGCTGTACCTTTTTGCTCACGCACGGAAGCCACGAATGAAATCCCTCTTGTGGCTTCTACTCTTCGGCACGTTCGCCAGCGCGGTCGAGCCGATCACCAAAGGTGAGATTGCAATCACGCCGGACGCCAAAGATTCCGCCGTGCCGGAACGCTTCCGCCTGAGCGAAACCAAACTGCCTTACGAACTCAAGCTGAAGTACGAACTGAAGAACAGCGGCGTGAATGTCTTCATGCTCACGTTCCCTTCAACAGTGAAAAGCCCGCATGAGTCGAACAACACGGTTCACGCGGAATACTTTCAACCCGTCAACGCCAAGCACGCCCCGACCGTCGTGGTGCTCGACATTCTGGATGGTGCCCAAGTGGTTAGCCGGGCGCAAGCCCTCTGGTTGGCCCAGAACGACATCCCCGCACTCATTGTGTACATGGCCTACTATGGCCCGCGCCGACCTGCGGGAAGCAAGGAACGCTTGATCTCGCCCGACGTTGAGAAATCCGTGGGGAACATCACGCAGACGATCAAAGATTGCCGCTGTGCCTTCACTTGGCTGGAGAACCGACCGGAAGTGGACGCCAAACGGTTGGGCGTGCTGGGCACAAGTCTCGGCAGTTTCGTCGGTGGAGTGTTGGCGGGTGCCGAACCGAAAGTGAGCCAAGCTTGCTTGTTGCTAGGTGGTGGCAATCTGGTGGAGTCGTTTGCCACGCATCCCAAGGCCAAGCCGGTACTCGAATTGCTGGAGACATTGCAAATCAAGATGGCCACGCTGAAGAAAATCATCGAGCCTATTGATCCGATTACCTATGCGGCAATGCTTAAGAAAAAGCGCCTGCTGCTGATTGGTGCCAGCCGCGATGATGTGGTGCCACCGGTAGCCATGAAGTCGCTCTGGGAAGCCACCGGTCAGCAGAAGATTGTGTGGATCGATGAGACGCACGTGGGTGCTGCCTTACACATGATCCCGATGATGCGCGCCGTGACGAAGCATCTGCTGGAGAAGGAATAACAAGGCACCGAACTGCTTTCAGCTGCAGAAGAAACTGATGGGCATCGTGGTACAATGACTGCTCCAAGTGAGGGGGATACTCGTGGCGAAGTCAACCATCAAGAAACCTAAATCTTCGAAAGCTTAAAGTGGCAAGATCGAAGTCGTTCGCATTGGTTCATCTGAAGTCATGATTGAAATCCTCACCCTCGAAGAGGCTGCAAACTTCTTGCGCGTGTCAAAGGACAAACTTGAGGAAGATGCCATCGAAGGCAGAGTGCCGTGTCACTTTGTTGGTGGTGAGTGGCGATTCACCAAGCAGCGTCTCTTCAACTGGTTCAACACAGAGCGATTGTCGATAAACGACGTAGTACCGAAACCGGGGTCACAACGTCCACCTGCCGGTGTGGGGAAAGATTACGACGAAGATCCGGAGGAGTTCATCGCGGAGATCATGGGATATCGAACCAGCCACAGGATTGAGGGGTAAATGCACATCTTGGACACGGACATTGCAACGCGGCGGTGTACGCGACTTCCCCACCGGCTGTTCACCCGAGGCGGAGTGAACTGCGAGCAAGCGCGTCGAGCGAACAAACTCATCTTCAGAAAGTGACTTCATGGCGAATGATTTTCTGGCATCCTGTCCGTGTGGAAAATTAATTCCTGTCACTGCGGGTCAAGCGGGTGGCAACGTCACCTGTGCGTGCGGTACCACGGTCGAAGTGCCAAGCTTGATGCAACTCAAACGAGCTGCCGGGGTACCGGTCGCAACGCCGGAGTTGACATTGATGGGGATGCTGGACAGTGGCGAAGTACCGGGTGACAGATCGTGTTGTGCGTGCGGCGAAGAGTTCGCTGCAGTTTGGCGGATGAGTGTCGTCTGCGAAAGTGTGGAAAATGCGAAACAGGGTACGCGATTCAATCCACTCTTTCTGTTGTTCGGGTGGATCGTCGTGACCTTTTATACCAAAACCTCAAATGGCGATGAACGTGGCCGCAACGTGTCGTTCGACCTACCTCTACGCTTCTGTAGCGCCTGTGCAGCATCGTGCCGAGGAAAAGAGCTTCGTGCGGAACTCGAAAAAGTAGAAGAGTATCGTCGATTGGTGGAGAAGTATCCTCATGCCAAAATCGGCCCGCCGAAGCCAGTCAACCGCACGTAACATACCTGCATGAACCTTCGTGGCGAATGCAAGATGACGGGTGGAAAACTGGTTGGCGTGAGTCTCGCCGTGCGGGCTGGTCTGTTGGACAACGTGACTATCGATGGCGACTTCTTCCTGCATCCCGAAGAACAAACCACAGCAACGATCCAAGCCATTCGCCAGAGCCTTCAAGGTGTGCGCGCCGATGCGAGTGTGTCTGCA
This sequence comes from Gemmatales bacterium, assembly GCA_038230995.1. Taxonomy (GTDB): domain Bacteria; phylum Planctomycetota; class Planctomycetia; order Gemmatales; family Gemmataceae; genus JALHQU01. The sequence continues at coordinate 1,030 of JBBRME010000077.1, read as the reverse complement.
CTCGCAGCACGGATTCAAGCGGCAATCCCGTTTGGTATTGAGTTGGTCGGTACCGATCCTTCGGCCATCGCCATCGCAGTGCGTCGGGCCATCGACCAGAACCCGGATGAAGCTGTAGCACCAGTCGCGGCCCGCATCGGTCAGTTCACCGCTGCCGAGATTGATCGACTGACAGCCGGCTGGCAGTCGATCCCGTGGCGGCTCATTCCCGAAGTTCCACACAGCCCGGCCATGAACGTGGCACTCGATGAAGTGCTGAGCAACCGCGTGACCGAAGGAAAAAGCCCGCCGTGCCTGCGCTTCTGGCGTTGGACGCAACCGGCGGTCATCATCGGGCGTTGTCAATCGGTACAGAATGAAGTGGATCGTGATGCTGCTGCGGCGATGGGGGTCACCATCGTGCGGCGGATGACCGGCGGCGGGGCCATGTTCCTGCAGCCACACGGTGCGATTACCTACAGCCTGTACCTGCCGGAGAAGGAGCTGGAGGGGCTGAGCATCCGCCAGAGTTACGAGGTGTGCGAGGCTTGGCTCATCCGTGGGCTGCACACTTTGGGCGTAGATGCTCACCATGTGCCGATCAACGACATTGCCTGTAGCGAAGGCAAGATCGGCGGTGCAGCACAGGCCCGGCGGCGTGGCGTGGTGTTGCATCACACCACCCTGGCCTACGACATGAACCCCGGCGAGATGGTGAAGGTGCTGCGCATCGGTCGAGAGAAGTTGAAGGACAAGGCGACGAAGAGTGCGGAGAAGCGAGTGTCGCCGCTGGTGCGGCAGACCGGGCGAAGCCGGGAAGAGATCGTGGCCGCGCTGTATGCTTCTTTCCGCAACAGCTACGGCGGCACTGACAGTGCGTTGTCAGCGGAGGAGTTGGCTGAAGCAGAGGAGCTGGTGCGCACCAAGTACGCCGACCCGGTGTGGACGAGCGAATACGAATAAAGAGCCGTTCTCTGCGGGGAGGGCGAACCTCCCGGTGAGCCGTCTGAGTTCGGCTCGGCAGGAGCCTCGCCCTCCCAAAGTGACCCAT
>JBBRME010000076.1:0-19235 GCA_038230995.1 Gemmatales bacterium | reverse complement strand
TATTTACAAATACTCTCTTTCCAAACAAACTCCAGTATCCCGTTTGGACAATAAGCTGAGATCGGGGGCAGCTTGTTTAATGCTTCACCACCTAGATCGGTCATAACCATTAAGTGCTTTAAGAAAATTTGCCCTGTCAGGACTGTGCTTTGTTCTATTGTGGTTAGCCACGCGGTTGGTGTACTATCAGCTACTTTTAGGAGCGCAATGAAAAAATCCTGAGTTCTTAAAAGCAAAGGCAGTACACTTGCGTCTCCAGCTGCGCTAAGAATTTCATTGGGCCAATGCAACACAGCTTTTGTTTTGAGTTCAGCAAGACTTCTTTTGTATACCGGCATATGCGCTTTCCCATTTTAAAACTAGTTACTTTTTAGTCTATAGCCCAACTTGTTATTCGACAGAATAAATTCTGTCTACTCCAACTGGTTGTTCCGTCGACTACGGAAGCGGCCCGCCAGACGTCAAACGTACGACGTTTCTTTCCTCCTTGAGTTTATCCAGACCCGCTTGCACGATGTCAATGATCAAATGACGAAGTATGTGCAAATTGATTCTACAGGGCTTCGGGCGGGCCAAAGCTTTGAACGCCGAAGGCTTGACGGAAAGTCCCGGAAATGACGATGAACCGCATCCTGCACCCCTACCGGGGCTTTGGGTTGATTCCAGGGAATCGTCGGGTTCCCTAAGGTCACCTCACGCCAAAGATACGAAAAGGGAAATGGCACATCTACTATCGACATCGTTTCCAATGTCTGCACGGAAACGACGTTTTACCACTACCTACGACCCCAAAACCGCCAACGACGACCGCGTGACGGTGCAAATCGTCACCCAAATACGTCGATTCGACCCCTTTTCAGTCAGATCAACGACTGCATTACTCCAACGTTCATTCTTCACATCTTGTAAAATGATTCTCAAGAGGGGTACACAGATCCATGATAAGCAATTATCTCTGACAGAATGTCGTCATGGAACGCCCGGCCCATCGTGGCGGCCACAGTGGCGGACACCGCCGCTAACGCGCAAAAGCAGGAACAGAAATCGAGTCAAGATCGTGCCTGGCCTATTCCGCAATGTCATCAAGAAGGACGAGGTCATGCTGACCCATGCCACACCTTCGGTGGAACCAGCCAAACCAGTGCATTGATGGGCACAACAGTTGGTCTGGCGTTGCAAGATGCACTTCGCTTACCCTGTTTGCCAGTCACGGATGACAGGGTATGTCGGCAGCACAGATTCACCCCACAGCCATTTTGAATGGTCAAGTGCAACTCGCAGAGGATGTGATGATCGGGCCGATGGCGTTGCTCGATGGTGACATCCAACTGGGGCCTGGCTGCAAGGTTGGCCCGCGTGTCACGATGTTGGGTCACGTTATTGCTGGCGAAAAGAACACGTTCCACACCAGTTGCGTCATTGGCGATCATCCGCAGCACACGGGCTACCAAGGCGAACCAACACGGGTCGAGATCGGGTCGAACAACACCTTCCGTGAGTTTGTGACGATCCACCGTGGCATGCCAACGGCCGGCGGGGTGACTCTTATAGGCGACAACAACTTTCTGATGGCCAACAGTCACGTGGCCCACGATGCCGTGGTGGGCAATCGAACCGTGTTCGCTAACAGTGCGGTGATCGGTGGCCACGCCACAATCATGGATGGGGCATTTCTTTCGGGCAATACCTGCGTGCATCAGCACTGTCGAGTTGGGCCGCTGGCGATGCTCAGCGGTACGTCATCGGTGAGTATGGATCTACCGCCATACTGGATTGTGCAAGGGGTGAACTACGTCTTCGGCATCAATGTGGTGGGCATGCGGCGAGCTGGCATCCCGAACGAAGAAATCCTGGCGGTGCGTGCGGCGTACAAGCTCATCACTCGGAGTGGGCAGCCGATCCGCACATCGGTGGATCAGATCGAAGCCGAACATGGATCCATGGCCGCTGTCCGCACGTTGATTGACTTTATCCGCAGTAGCAAACGTGGTATTTGCATGGGGATTATTGATGCGTAAGGCCTGGGCCATGTGGTGGGCCATCCCGCTGATGATCCGCGTGGCCATCTGTGTGTGGTTCGTCATGCTGCTCGGCGTATCGCTGCGGGTGATGTTGGCCCACCCAGGGTCCGCATCGGTGTTACCGATCTATCTCGCAGCAGCACAGCGCTGGCAGCAGGGTGAGCAACTTTATCCGTCGATCACCGGATACGATCTTTATCGCAATCCGCCGGGTGTGGCCGCGTGGTTGGTTCCTTTGTCGTGGTGTCCACCAAAAGCAGCGGGGCTGCTCTGGCGCGCGGTACTGACTGGGCTGTATGTAATGGGTTTGGCTCGTGTAGGGCGAACGGTGTTGCAAAAGGCCACGCCAACGCAACGCGGTTGGTACTGGTTGTTGAGCGGTGTGTTGATGTTACCGTCCATCAACAATGGGCAATTAAACTTGTTGATCACAACCGGCGTGTTGTTAGGGGCCGCCGCTGTTGTTCAGCAGCGCTGGTGGGTGGCCGCCGCATGGTTTGCCTTCGCCGGGTATTTGAAGGTCTATCCGCTGGCCGCCGGATTGCTGGCCGCCGCTGCGTTTCCATGGAAGCTGGGCCATCGATTGTTCATCATGATCGTCTTGGTCGCTGGCTCGGCCTTCGTTATGCAATCGCCAAGTTATGTCTGGCAAAGTCATGCAGAGTACGCCGATGAACTTCGACGCGACGACCGCACCGTGGGCGAAGTGCTGATTGATCGCGCCCCACGGGATTGGTCGATCCTGCCCCGTCAGCTTTTGAACTGGCCCATACCCCGCGTGATGACGTTGACCGTAGCACTTTCCACGGCCTTGTTGTTGGCCTTACTCATGCGGACTGGTCGGTTATCGCACGGGATCGCTGCACTGAACTTTGGCCTTCTCTGGATGGTGCTCTTTGGCCCGGCGACGGAACACAACACATACTCGACGTTGGCCCCGGTTTGTGCCATGCAGGTGCTGCTGCTGCCCGGTCGGCCACGTTGGGCCACCTGGTGTGCCCGCTTTGGCGTTGTGTTGTTTGTCGCCAGTTTCCTGCGGGCCACGGCTGGCAACAGTCTGCCGTTTGACTTGATCGAAGCTCAACCGATCGGTGCGTTCCTACTGCTGGCGAGTGTGCTTGGTACACGCTGGACAACTGCACCAAACTAAGTGGTGGATTTACAGTTGAAAGCCCGGCATCAACGCGAGTTGGCACCCACGTCGGTACCATGATGGCATGTGGTTCTCTCGACTACTCAACGCACTAGCCCCGCGTGCCTCCTCGGCACCGCAGGAACTCCACGCAGAATCGATCGCCGTATCGATCCGCTGGTTCGGTCTGGTCGTCGGGGTTCTTCTGGCGAATGTCGGTTCGGTAAATGACGCCAGCCCGCTGAACCTCATCCTTCTGCTCGGCTTGCTGTTCACATCGCTCGACACGATCTTCTCATTCCGTGGTCGGGTGCTATTACGCGATATGCCGTTACTGGTGGCTCTCCTCGAAGCCTTGTTCATCAGCTTGCTTTGCTTCTTCCATACAGGCCTCGAAAGCCCGTTCCGGTTCTACTATCTACTGTCGCTCATCTGCTGTGCCATGCGGTACAGCCCACAGACAACGTTCGTCACCTGTGGTTTCGACTGCCTTGGCTACAGCGTGCTGTACGCTGTGGAGCCGCACCCGGAACAACACGTGGTGCTGTATTTGCTCACGCTGGTGATTCTTGTTTGGATCACCTTGGCCGCGGCGGCATTGGCCAGGTTGCTCAAGCGTAGCAGTGAACAACTGGCAGTGCTGAATGCACAACTTCAAGAAAACCAGGTGATGCTTGAGACGCGCATAACCGAGCGGACCCGAGAGTTGGAAGACTCGCAGGCACAAGTTCTGCATCAAGAAAAGATGGCGGCGTTCGGGCTGTTGGCCGCTGGTATCGCCCATGAAGTTGGTAATCCGCTGACCAGCATCAGCAACGTCGTGCAGATGCTGCAGCGCCGCGATCTTGACGACTACACCACCGAGAAACTCAATCTCGTCACGAGCCAGTTGGTACGGATTCAAGGGACATTACGCGAGTTGATGGCCTTCAGCCGACCAGCGAGCGGCGCGCGCGGTTTGGTCTCGATGGCCGAGGTGGTGCAGGAAGCGCTGGACATTGCCAAGTACTACAAAGGCGGCAAGAATCGCCAGCTTCGCGCGGTCATGCCCGATCAACTGCCCAAGTTCATGGGCGTGCGCGACCAACTCGTGCAGGTTGTGTTCAACTTGATTCTCAATGCCATCGATGCCACCGGCAAAGGTGGGCTGATTGAAGTGACCGCCACGGAGCGAGACAAGAAGCTGATTGTGCAAGTACGAGACGACGGCTGCGGCTTGGCCCCCGAGGTGCAGGCCAAATTGTTCCGCCCGTACTACACCACCAAGAAGCACGGTACGGGCTTGGGCTTGTTCGTTGTCCGCCAGATTGTCGAAGCCCATCGTGGTGCTGTTAACATTCAATCGGCAGCTGGTGCCGGTGCTACGTTCATCGTTGAGTTACCGACGCAGGGGTAAAGCATGACCATCAAGAAAGCCACGGCAATAGCCGGTATGGAAGTGTTGCTCGTGGATGATGAGCCATCGATCCGCGAGACGCTGGCCGAGTTCTTGATTCAAGAAGGGCACAGTGTCACGTCGTGTGGTAGTGGCGAGCGGGCGATCGACCTTGTGACCAAGCAAGCGTACGACGTGGTTGTATGCGATATGAACCTGCCGGGCATTGATGGCATTGATGTGCTGGAACGGCTCCGCGCGAACCACCCTGCGGTGCCGGTGCTCCTCATCACTGCCTATGCGACGGTCGAGTCTGCCGTGGAAGCCTTCCAAAAAGGGGCAGTGGATTACCTCACCAAACCGTTTCAACTGGCGGACTTGGCCAACAAACTGCAAGCCTTGCGGCGCAAGCCGATCATGGATGGGTACGACGAACTGGACGACTTGGGCGATGCTTCGACCCAATTCGAAAAGCATCACATTGAACGGGTGCTCCGTGAAACGCCGGACAAACGCCGGGCCGCCAAAAGGCTTGGAATAGGTTTGAGTTCGCTGTACCGCAAGATCGACGAACATGGCCTTCAAGCCAACGAGTAAGGAGCAAGATCATGGATGAAGAATTGAATCAAGCTGCGAGAACCTTGAACCTAGCCAGGCAAGTCGTCGTGTTCTCCGGCGCTGGTGTCTCCGCTGAAAGCGGTGTGCCCACCTTCCGCGCTTCTGATGGTTTATGGGAGGGCCACAATATTGAAGATGTAGCCACGCCGGACGGCTTCGAGCGAGATCCGGACTTGGTGTGGGAGTTCTACAACGCCCGGCGAGACAACGTACGGAAGGTGAAGCCGAACCCTGGCCATGATGCCATCGCCCAACTGGAAACCCTGATCGACTGCGTGACTGTGACGACACAAAACGTTGATGGTTTGCACCTCGTTGCAGGTTCCACCAACGTACATGAGCTCCATGGTAGCCTTCGGGAGACACGTTGTTTGTCGTGCCGAGAGATCAAGAATCGCGGGGTAGAAGAACTTGGCCCGCGCCCGCTGTGTCCGGCCTGTGGTGGACGGTTACGGCCCAACATCGTCTGGTTCAACGAATCATTGCCACGCAAAACCTGGACGGATGCCGAGGATGCCGTGAAGGCCTGCGAAGTGCTCATGGTGGTCGGCACGTCGGCAGTGGTGTACCCGGCGGCCGGGCTGATCTCCCTAGCCAAGTCGGCTGGTGCTGTGGTGATCGAAGTGAACCTCACTCCTACGAATGCAAGCGGCTTTACCGACATCGGCCTATACGGCCCGTCGGGGGTGGTGCTGCCGAAAGTCGTAGAACGCTTGCGACAGCTTTCAACTTCTGAGTGATCGACATGACGGCTCTGCGCCTCGATGGGAAACTTCTTGCTGAACGCCTTCGCCAAGATTTGGCCGAGCGCATTCGTACCCGCACGGTTGATGGACGCAAACCACCGGGCCTCGCTGTGATACTTGTCGGCGAGAACCCGGCCAGTCAGGTGTACGTACGCAACAAGCAAAAAGCTTGCGAACTCGTGGGTATCCGCAGTTGGCTGAAGCAATACCCCGCTGACATGACCCAGCGACAACTTCTCGAAGTCATCGCCGAACTCAACGCCAATCCGGATGTCCACGGTCTGCTCGTGCAACTTCCGCTGCCGCCGCAGATCAACGAAGCCGCCGTGATTGATGCCATTGACCCCACCATTGATGTGGACACATTCCACCCCGAGAACGTGGGCCTGCTCGCAGCCGGGCACCCGCGCTTTTACCCGTGTACCCCGCATGGTTGTGTGCAGTTGCTTCGTGAAGCGAAAATCGAAACCGCTGGCAAAGAAGTGGTGATCGTCGGGCGGAGCAACATCGTGGGTAAGCCCTTAGCACTCATGATGATGCAGAAGCCGACGATAATGAACCCCGCCGGTTGCGACAGCATCGTGACCGTGGCTCATACCAAAGCCAAGGACTTGGGCGAGATTTGTCGTCGGGCCGACATCCTGATTCCAGCCGTTGGGGTGCCGCACCTCATCACAGCATCAATGGTGAAGCCAGGTGCTGTGGTGATAGATGTTGGTATCAACAGCATCGATGGCAAACTCGCTGGGGATGTGGCCCCCGACGTTTGGAACGTGGCCTCGGCGATCTCGCCGGTGCCCGGTGGCGTTGGCCCCATGACCATCGCCATGCTGCTGGAGAACACCTATAAGGCCTGCATTACACTGGCTGGTTAACGATCCAGTTCCATGGCTTCTACCTCACCACCGCTTTTCGTGATCGCGGCACGGAAGATGTTTTCGCTCACCGTCTTGCGGACTGTCTTCACGGAGCCGTCTGCCATAACCACCAGGAATCGATCCGTGCCGGGTCGGCCCATCGCGGGTAGCGGCCCCTTGGGGTCGTACTTGTACTCGTTAAACTGGCTCCACGTGACCTTCTCGCCACCTTCAACGAACAGAATCGTGTTGGAGGTGCCATCAAGGATGGAACTGAACCGTGTCATTTTGTTCGGGTCGCTATCTACAATCGCGTCGTTGTTGTAGAACATGCGCCAACGTGTTTGGCTATCGCTTGGGGTATCGTAATCGGCATACATCTTGACGGTTCGAGTTGAAAGCGGTTGATTCTGCGAGCTGTTCCAACCCGACTTCAAATCAAACTGCTTGTATAATCCCACCTCTTCGATGTAAGGCAGTAAGTCCACGCGCCAGCTCAGTTGGTTGCTGAGGTCCTTGGGTGCTTTCTTTGGGGGCATGCCGTCAAACTCGTAGTGATACGGCATCGGCAAGTTACTGGTCGTGTCATGGTGATAGTGCATGCCCATGCCTATCCGTTTAGCACCAAGGGAGGCATTGGCGTTGCTCTTTGCGTTATCGATACTCTCTTTCACTTTGTCGACAACCGGCTTCACGCTGAACCAATAGAAGGCGAATCCGCCCCCTGCACATAAGAGAAACACAGCACCGATGATGCTAAAGACGATCACGACGGTTTTACTACCCGACGTTTTTGGCTCTTCAGCCCGACGGCGGCGACGTGTTGGCCGATCTTCGTCTTCATCCTCGTCATCCTTGCTACGTTGGCGTGCACGCGGACGCTCCTCATCGGCTTCGTCGCCATGAGTTGGACGACGTCGCCGCGGGCGGTCGTCTTCGTCATCTTCATCGCGGTCATCACGATAACGGGCCATGATGTTTCTCCGGGTTCGTGGCCAAAGTCTTAGGACTTCTTCCGTTGTGCAGCCAGTTGCGCGGCCACCCGTGTCGCTGCAATCAAACTCGATTCGTCGGCGATGCCTTGGCCCACGATGTCGTAAGCCGTGCCGTGGGCCACACTGGTTCGGATGTTGGGCAACCCGGCGGTCACGTTCACAGCTCGCCTGCCGCCGAGTAGCTTCATGGCAATGTGGCCGTGATCGTGAATCATCGACACGATGCCGTTGAAGCGACTGCGGGTGGACGGAAGGAAGATCGCATCTGCCGGGATAGGCCCTTCGACGGTGACTCCACGTTGCTGCATGGCAGCAACCGCTGGTGCAATGATGCGGGCCTCGGCATCGCCAAAGCGTCCACTATCCGAGCCGTGCGGGTTCAGCGCCCCGACACCGATGCGTGCAGCCTGCCCGCACAAAATCGGTACGATGTCGGTAAGCAGTTGAATCTTTTCCATCACGCCAGCGGTGGTCAGACTTGCCACAGCTTGGGCTAATTCTTGGTGCAATGTGACGTGGGCCACGGCGAGGGGCAGGGCGTCGTCGTACAGCAGCATGGCGTGAACGCGTGCCCCGGTTCGCTCGGCAAGTACTTCGGTATGACCGGGGAAGTGCAGCCCGGCCAGTTGAAACCCCACCTTGTGGATTGGGCAAGTGACCACGCCATCCGCGCGGCCAGCTAAGCATTCGTCAATGGCGTAGCACAGCCAGTCGTAAGCCGCTTGCCCGGCTTCAGCAGTAGCCACTCCCGGCGGGATGTTGGCGAGATTCACCGTTGATGAATTGTGAACCTGGATCGTCTTCGGCAGAAAGCGTTTATCGCCAATGACGATGGGTTCACACCATTCGTGCAGTGCTGTCCAAGCCTTGGCCACTACCTCCGGGCCAATGCCTGCCACATCGCCCAGGGTGATCAGAAGTCGAGGTTTCATTCCACGACGATAGCAGAAATTGGAACTTCAGAAACGGGCTTTGTTGAAACGATGACACTACTTCTTCGTTGGCTTCGGGCTGAGGAGCATTTCCAGCTTCTCCGGGCGCTTATAGATCGTGCGGCCAATTCCACTGAAGTAGAACAAGAGTTGCTCGGCACCTTCTTCGGCCATCTTCGGTGCTGCTGGTCCAGCCAGTTTCATCGCAGCGGTGGCTAAAGCACTGTCGCACTGAATGTAGACATGCACTTGCGGCTTGATTCGACACACACCGTCTTCATCGGTTGCGGTACGCGGGGCTTGCAGTACGGCCACGGCCTTAACAGGAATCGTCGGCATCAACACACCTGCTTTCACTTTCCCGGTGGCGAACCAGATTCGGCCGTTTTCAAACGTGCCCACGGTCTGCCAGGAGAGTTCGCTACCGTGCTCGTCCGTCCAGTAGAACTGACCTTTGCCGAGGTCGGTAATGTCCACACAGGGAATTTCCAGCCGTTGCCAGGCAAGTGAAGTGCGATCCGGATGCTCGAGCAGCCAGTCGTACACGTTCGGGTACACCGTGAACTCGGCTTCTACGGATTTGGAAGAAATAGTGGGCGATTTCAGCACTGCCGCAACGGCATCTTTGTGCTTCTCCGTCACATAGTCCATCAACTTGGGTGCAGCAGGTTTTGCTGTGCTCAGTGATGGAGCACGCACCGTGGCCGCTGCCTGACGTGGGCCGTACGTCGATTGCGGATCAGCAGCGAACGACAGCCACGGCCCGAAGGCCAAAGCAGCGAGGATCGCGTTTGTTCGGCGAACCAACATCGGGCACCCTGCCCAAATTAGGGGGAACGGTTCGTTGACCATCTGTCATCGACGATTCCAGCAGGGAGGCTGCACGAAAAACATTCCCATTTACCACGAACCTTGCCTGTTTTGCCCAGAGTGAGAGCAACCTAGCCCGCACTCGCTATCTTGTCGGGTAGAACTTCGCCTGAGCAATTCTGCATGACCTACGACGAAGCGATGGCCTTCTGGTTTGGCCGCATCAATTATGAGACACGTTCGGCCACGCCTGCTGATCTCAAGCTGGAGCGGATGCAGTCGTTGCTTCGTTTATTAGGCGATCCTCAACAGGCCTATCGCATTGTTCACATCACGGGTACCAAAGGCAAAGGCTCGACCGCAGCGATGATCGAGGCGATACTGCGGGCCAATGGCTACCGAGTTGGGCTGTTTACCTCACCACACTTGATCCGCGTTGAAGAGCGGATGCAGATTGATCGAAACTGTTTGCAGCCAGACGAATTCGCCTTGTTGATGACGGAAATTGCTGTCGTTGTACGACAACTCGAGACCATGCCGTTTCCCGGCCCGACGTTTTTTGAGATCAGCACAGCACTCGCCCTGCTGGCATTCCAGCGTCGTCGCTGCGATTGGGTGATTCTCGAAGTCGGCCTGGGTGGACGTTTCGACAGTACCAATGTGTGCCAGCCGGTGGTGTCGGTCATCACCTCCGTTGGGTTTGATCACATGGCCCAACTCGGCAACACGTTGGCGGAGATCGCGTACCAGAAAGCGGGCATCATCAAAGCGGGTGTACCGGTCGTCAGCGGCGTTCGTGATTCGGAAGCGGCAGAAGTGATTGAACGCACGGCCTGCGAGAAGAACACGCGGCTCATCAGACTGGAGCGTGAGATTCAGTTTGAATACTCGATGCCGAGAGTCAGTGTGCGGCTACCAGGGTTTGTCGTCGAAGCTGCACCGCTGAAGTTGCTTGGTCGTCATCAAGCCGCAAACGCGGCCTTGGCATTGGCCACCGTTCACGTTCTGCAGCAAATGGGTGTGCCCATTTCGGAACGTGCTGTGCTGACGGGACTCGCTACGGTCAATTGGCCCGCACGCATTGAAGTGCTTAAGAGGAACCCAGCCATCGTGCTGGACACCGCGCACAACGTACCGTCGGTAGAAGCGTTGATGACCACGTTGGCTGCAGCGTTCCCCAGCGTGAAGCGAAAGCGGCTGGTGTTTGCAGTGTCCTCCGACAAGCAGTACCCACAGATGCTTGCTCTGCTGGCGTTACATTTCGACGAATTCTACTTCACCAAATATGGCAACAACCCCCGCAGTGTAGCACCGGAGAAACTGGGCAGCACGTTGCTCGACATTGCACCAGACGCCAAGTTCTTCTGTACAGATCGAGCGAGTGATGCCCTTGAACTTGCAGCAAGCAAAACCCAGCCGGACGATCTCCTCGTAGTCACCGGCTCGGTGTTTCTAGCCGGGGAGTTGCAGGCCATGTTGCGATCACGTTTTTGTTGAACTTATTTGTGAGCCGCGAAAGAAGTGAGAACGGTTTTTCTCTTGCGAGCCGCGAACGAAGCGAAGCGAAAGAGAGCGGGTTTTGTTGCTCTGCGTATCTGAGTCGAGCCTGCATGCGTCAGCAGCAGGAGTTCAACTCGCTCTTCGTATCTGAGTCGAGCCTGCATGCGTCAGCAGCAGGAGTTTTAACAAAGAACTCCTGCTGCTGACGCAAGCAGGCTCGATGCAAAGACTTCACTCAAGTTCCGCCAGCCAAGCGGTAGCCACGGCATCGCTTGGCATCCGCCAGTCGCCTCGGGGCGACAAACTCACGCTACCCACCTTAGGCCCATCGGGCAAGCAACTGCGTTTGTACTGGGCCGCGAAGAACCGCTTGAAGAAGAGTTTCAACCAGTGCCGAAGTTCTGCATCGGTGTAAGTGCCATCGAACTTGGCGAGTTTGGCGAGGTAAAGAATCTTCGTTGGCGGGGTGCCCCAACGCAGGAAGTGGTAGAGGAAGTAATCCACAAGTTCGTACGGGCCAACGCTGTCTTCGGTGTTCTGCTGACTCTCACCCGCGCGATTTGTTGGCAACAGCTCCGGGCTGATGATGGTGTTGGCAATGTCCATCAGGGTGTCACGTGCCGTTCCATCGAACTCGGCCTCGGCCACCCAGCGAATCAGCAAGCGAACCAGTGTCTTGGGGATGCTGACGTTCGGGTTGTACATGCTCATGTGATCGGCGTTGAACGTACACCAGCCTAATGCCAGTTCCGAGAGATCGCCTGTGCCCACGGTGAACGCCGTGTTCATGAGCAACATGGTGCGCATCCTAGCTTGCACGTTCTCGAAGGTCAGGTCGTTTTGCTTAGCGGGCAGGTCACTCAATGCTGTAGTAAAACTGTCGAGTGTATGCCTGTTGAGATCAAGGCCGAACGGCGAGTGGCCCATGGCCTTCCACTGATCGAAACACATCGCTTTGATGTCGATGGTGCTTGTTGTGATGCCGAGTGCCGTCATCAATAAATTGGCATTGCGTAAGGTCCGCGGCGTGGTACCGAAGCCAGGCATGGTGAGGCCTTGCAACTTCGTTCGCGGCACACCCAACACATCCAGTGCCTTGCACGCCACTAACAGGCCGAGCGTGGAATCCAGCCCGCCCGACACGCCAAGGCTGATCGTCGGCTTGCCGATGTGTTCGAGTCGCTTGGCCAAGCCGGCAACTTGGATCGCAAACACTTCCTGGCAGCGTTCGCTGCGGGTGGCTGGGTCGCTCGGTACAAACGGATGCGCAGGATTGTGGCGACGGAGATCGGTGCGGTTGCGATCTGTTGGCAATGTGATCGGCAAGACGTCGTTGATCTCCGACGCCGTTCGTTGCGTGTTGAAACTGTTGTTGCGGCTCCGTTCTTCCACGAGGCACTGTACATCCACATCAGCAATCGTCAGCGAGGCTGTGCGCCTGAATCGCTCGCTCTCTGCAAGCAGTACTCCATTTTCAGCAATCAAGCACTGCCCACCGAACACCAAATCCGTGGACGACTCGCCCACCCCGCTGCTGGCGTAAACGTATGCGGCAAAGCAACGCGCGCTCTGCTGCTTCACTAAGTCTCGGCGGTACTGGTGTTTGCCAACGGTATCCGGGCTGGCGGAGAGGTTGAGCAGCACCGTGGCACCAGCTAGTGCTAAGTCGCTACTCGGTGGCTTCGGCGTCCACAGGTCTTCGCAGATTTCGATGCCGATGGTGACATCGGGGTAGTCCGAATCTTGAAACAATAACTTCGTGCTGAAAGGCACCGCGTGATCGAGGCTCGGAAGCCAAGCCCAATCGTTCAGCCGTAATGTGGCCGAGGAGAAATAGCGGGCGTCGTAGAACTCCTTGTAGTTCGGCAGGTACGTCTTTGGTACCAAACCCACAAGCTGTCCACCGTGGAGCACCGCGGCCACGTTGAACACTTGCTGCTGGATCAACATTGGCAACCCGACGACAGCAACACCGGCAAAGCCTGCTGTCGTGAACTCGCAGAGTTCAGTGAGAGCTTTTTCAGAGGCATCCAACAGTGTGCGTTGTTGAAACAAGTCGCCGCAGGTGTAGCCGGTCAGGCTGCATTCCGGGAACAGCACGACATCAACTTCATCGTCTTCAGCCCGGCGGAGCAGGTCGATGTGCTGAGCGAGATTGTGTTCAACATCTGCGACACGGGTGACAGGGACGGCGGTAGCGACACGAAGAAAACCATGCTGCAACATCGCCAGAGACCCCAAGAGTTACTGGTGTTCTACGCGAATCGTACGTCCTGTAGTTTCAAAGCGGCGTGCAACCGGCTCATGTAGTCGTCACGCGGAATATCAATTGCCCCAAACCGCTCGGTATGCTCGTTGATGATTTGCGTATCAAACAACACAAAACCACGTTTCAGCAAGTACTGCACCATCCAGACAAGGGCACATTTCGACGCCTCCGGCACGCAGTAGAACATCGACTCCCCTGCGAAGAGCCCACCAATGGCGATACCGTAGATGCCACCGACCAGCTTGTCGCCTTCCCACACTTCCAAACTGTGGGCGTACCCGTGACGATGCAAGTTACAATAGGCTTCGACGACTTCTTCCGTGATCCAGGTACCTTCGTCGATACGCACGTCGCGGCAAGCTCGAATCACATCAGCAAAAGCTGTGTTCATGGTGGAGCGGAATCGCCCGGATTTCAGCACGCTCTTCAAGCGTTTCGGGATGTGCAGGGTTTCCATCGGGATGATGGCCCGTGGATCGGGGCACCACCAGATCACCGGGTCGCCATCGTTGAACCACGGAAAGATCCCGTTGCGATAGGCTTCGAGCATCGTGGCCATGGTCAAATCGCCACCGACGCCGACGATGCCTTCTGGTGAGGCAAAGTCGGGCGAGAGCCACGGCCACGTGTCATCCGTTGGGATTGGTTCGTTCACGTTGTTATTGTTGGTAGGCTACGACTTGGCGTCCAACAACTTCTTTGCTTCCGGTGCCGATTTACTCTTAGGGTAGCGCTTCAAAATGTATTTGAGGAGTTCTTGGGCATCGGCTTTCTCGCCGTCAGCGATGTGCTTCTTGGCGAGATCGAGTCGTTTCAGAGCTTGGGCCTCATCTTCAGCTATCTCTTCGGGTGTAGCGTCCGATTCTGTCGGTTTGGGTTTCGGTTTGACGATCGGTTCGGTCGGCTTCTGTTCAACGGGAAGCGGTTTGAGGGTATCGGTCGGCTTTGGTTTCGTTGGATCGGTTGGCTTAGGCTTCTCTGGTACAGCAGGCTTCGTTGCGGTTTCCGAATCGGCTTTCGCCACCCGAATCCAACCGTCGTACCGGCCCTTTTCTTCCGAGACGACGGTGTAACCGAGGCCAAGTTTCTTGAACAAATCGGCGAGTGCCTCTTCGGCAGGCATGTTCTTGACGTTCAAGGAAGTCTTGGTGTTGCCCGACAAGCCTGTGTCGTAGCTCACCGAGATTGGCCCAAGTTTCAAATCTTCAAGTTGTGAGGAGATATCAGCAATGATCTCTTTCAAAGGAACATCTTTTGCCTCGACCGTAACTTTACCTTTGAGCTTCTTGTTCTTGGTAAACGCCGCCGATGCTGTGTCCTTTGGTGCGTCTGCAGCAAAGGACACGCTCAAGAATGAGGCCAAACAAAGCAGAGATAAGCATCGCATCAGTCAACTCCATCGGCGTGTGGTCGATTCTACACCAAACGGCGAACGAAGCATCGTCGTGCTTACACAATGCTCTTCGTGAACGGCTTGTTGCCTTTATCCACGATGCGGATTGGCCGACCAGTGGCTGCCATGTTTTCCTTGTTGTGGTCGATGCCCAGCACTTCGCACACTGTGGCTAGGAAGTCGCCCGTGTTCACAGGGTTCTCGGCCACGATTGCCCCTTCTTTGTCGGTCTTGCCGTACACTTGGCCACCCTTGAGGCCACCACCCCACATGGCCAAGCTCCAAGCTTTTGGATAGTGGTCGCGCCCCGGCTTGTCGGAGCGGGTATTGATGTTCGGCGTACGACCGAACTCACCCATCCAAACGATCAGTGTGCTGTCGAGCAGGCCACGTTCCTTCAAATCCGTGATCAGCGTGGCGATAGCCCCGTCAATGGTGCCGGAGAGTTTCTTGACCTTCTCGAAGTTGTTGTCGTGGGTGTCCCAGCCGCCGAGGGTCACTTCCACAAACGGTACGCCAATCTCCACGAGGCGACGAGCCATCAGCACGCCTTCGCCGAACTTGCCAGCACCATAGCTCTCTTTCACCTTGGCCGATTCTTGGCTCAAATCGAAGGCTTTGGTCTCCTTCGACTGCATCAGTTTCACGGCCCGATCCACGGTGGTTCGGTGATCGTTAATAGCATTGGCGTTGTAGTCGTGGTAGAACGCCGATTCCATCTCGGCGAGCAGCGTGTTCCGCGAGTTGAACTGCTTGTCACTCACGACCGATTTCAGATCTTCCACGCCTCGGGTCGGGTCTTGCACGATCAACGGTTGATACTTTGGCCCGAGGAATCCAGCCCCGAAGCTACGGTTGCCGATGCTCACGAAATTCGGCACAGCCGACGTCAGCGAGCCGAGTTCCGAGGCAGTGATCGCCCCCAAACTTGGATAAACCAGTCCGCCCTGGCCTTCGCGGTATCCGGTGTGAAGGTGGTACTTTGCCCGTGGGTGTGCCCCTTCGGGTGTGCTCATACTGCGGACGACAACGCCATTGTGCATCTGCTTGGCCAGCAGCGGCAGGTGCTCGCTGATCTCCACGCCGCTGGCCGATGTCTTGATCTGCTTGAAGTCCCCGGCCCCTTTGCTGTCGGGCTTCAGGTCGAAGGTATCTTTGTGGCTTGGGCCGCCGTCCATCCACAGCAGGATGCAGCTTTTGTGCTGCTTGCCAGCCGGGGTGGCCGTCTTGGCGTTGTCGGCCAGGGTACGCATCCAGCCGGATGCTGCCACGGTACCTACACCAGCAGCGGAGAGTTGCATCATCTGTCGGCGGGACAGGTCGAGAAAGCGTGAGTTCATATGGCACCGTTGGGTGGATGTGGACAGGTCGGTTTTGGGAGGGCGAACCTCCTGGTGAGCCGTGCGTTTCGTAATTGTTGCAGGGTTGCTACGGCTCGGCAGGAGCCTGGCCCTCCCGGTCGTGCCTTACTTAATCATGCTAAATTCGCTGCTATTCAACACCGCCCAGAGGATGTCGCTGTATGCGTCGTTCATGGTGTTGGCTTGCTTGGCATAGTCTTGCAGTCGCTTCATTTCCGCAGCGGTAGGCTTGCGAGTCAACGCAGTGGTGTAAATCTTTTCGATGGCTACATCGGTGGTCAACTTGCTGGTCAGGTATCCTTTTGCGATCCCGGAGATCGGGCCGTTTTTCGAGTTCATAATTCGCAAGGCTTGCGGGATGCCAGCTTCGTAATCGGTCGGGCTTGGCTCCTCTGCACCGGCGAGGTAGAAGGTTGTAAAGCGATCGCGTTCGGTTTGCTGCACGCCCTTCTGGATGGGCTTGGCATCAGCTTTCTTGTCGCCTTTGGTATCCGGCTTGGCGATGTTTAAAACCAACGCCATGCTGTCGAAGAGTTGCTCGGCGCTCATCTGACGAACGGCTTGATGGCTGAAGTATTGGGTGTCGTTGTGGTTGGCTTCGCTGGGTTTGGCGGATCGCTGATATGTCTGGCTGTTGCAAATCCCCCGGATGAGATACTTAATGTCGAAGCCGGTTTCGGCGAAGTGCTTGCCGAGTTCGTCGAGCAGTTCTGGGTGCGTCGGCTTGTTCTTGACGATCATGTCGTCCACAGGGTCAACGATCCCTTGGCCGAAGAGTTGACTCCAAGTACGGTTTGCCATCGCCTTGGCGAAGAGCGGATTGGTCTTGGAGGTCATCCACTTGGCTAACGCTGGGCGGTACGGCTCCTTAGCATCCAGTTTCGGCTCGGCACCTTCGTAAAACTTCGCCGAGACTTTCTTCGCCGAATCGGGGAAAAAGTCCTTCCGCATGTTTGGCTTGTCGCCTTCCTTCACACTTAACTGTGTGTTGTCCCCACCCTTGTTCGCATTCTTTGCCTTATCCGCCACAACTTTGCTGAAGAAGGCGGCCATGGCCCAGTATTCAGTTTGCTTGGTCGCAGTGAACGGGTGATTGTGGCACTGTGCACAGCCTAGGCGAACACCGAGGAAGTGCTGCGTGGTGGTGTCGGTGAGTTTGTCGATAGTGCGATTGGCTAGGTAGAAGGTCACTTCCGGATGTTCATCGACTGAACCAGTACCCTCTACGATGGAAGCAACAAACTTGTCCCACGAGGTATTCTTGTTGAATTCGGACTTCATCCAGTTGTAGAACGGGGCAGGCTGAACGAACCGCACACTCGAATCCTTCGGGTACAACTTGGCCAACCAGATGTCGGCTTGCTTGCGACCGTAGGTCTCGCTGGCCAGAAGTTCTTCGATCAACTTTGCTCGTTTGTCGGTCTCTTTACTTGCGAGAAAATCTTTGGTGCGTTCGATTGTGGGTATGACACCGGCGATGTCCAAACTGGCCCGACGAAGAAATTCTTCGTCGCTGCACAGTTCCGACGACGGGATCTTTTTCTCGGCTAGCTTCTCATCAATGCGTTGGTCGATGTGTTTGGCCAGAGCAGTCACATCTTGCTTGCCCGCCGCAATCGGTTGCACCGCGTTGAACTTTTTGGCTTGGTCTTTCAGCTCGGCGTTTGCCGCCGCCAGCTTGGCGTCGTTCGCCTTCTTCAACTCGGCCGCGTGCTTTGCCTCTTCGAGCTTTTTCATCTCAGCGGCCTGTGCGGCTTTCTTAGCCTCAGCTGCTTTTTCAGCTGCACGCTCAATCTTCTTGGCTTGGGCGTGAACAGCGTTCAAACTGGAGCCGCACAGCACGGCGAGAACGAGTAATCGGCGAATGTTCAACATGGATCAACCTCACATCAGACGTCCTAAGAGATAACACGACGTTGGATGCGAGGTTCCGCAAATCGGGAAGAATTTGTTTGGGCTGCATGGTGAACCGGCGACGTGAGTCGCCGGGTGATCGACTCAACCCGGCGACTCATGTCGCCGGGTTCACCAATTAGCGTGGCTTGAGTCCGGCGGCAAGCGTTCGCTTCATTCCCGGTTGGCGTGGTCGGCTCTTCACGTTCGCTGGTGCTTTCTTGCCGTAGTCCACAGCAACGGTTTGCAGGCGTTCCCGGATGGCCTCCGCATAAACAGGGCTGAGTTCAATACCCAGATACTGCCGACGAAGTCGCTTGGCTACGGCCAACGTGGTGCCGCTGCCGCCGAACGGATCGAGGACGATGTCGCCCGGCGACGAGGCTACTTTGATGATCCGTTCCAGTACCGCTTCGGGCATCTGGCAGGGGTGATCGGTGCGTTCCTTGAACGTGCCGCAAACGCGGCTGATCGCCCAGGTATCGCTTTGTTCGCTGAACAATTCCTCAGTCTCTTGTGGGCGAAGGTACCAGGTGTCGTCCGGCAGTTTGCCGAGGGGGTTGGCCCGACTATCGGCATAGGTGGTCATGCGTGCGGAGGGCACGCGCACGGCATCGGGGTTGAAGGTGTACTTCTTCGGATCGTTGACGTAGTAGAAGATGTGGGCATGGCTGCGGTTGAACTTCTTGGTGCAACTGACGCCGAAGGTGTAGTGCCAGATGATCCAATTTCGCAGATTCATACCGAGCGAATCGAGACGCAACTTCATCTCGGCCGCGTACTCATCGCCGATGGCCAGGAAGAAGCTACCACTTGGTTTCAGAACTCGCTTGCATGCGGCCATCCACTGTTCAGTCCAGGCGAGGTAGTCGGCCTTGGTGCGTTTGTCGTCGTACTGGTCGTATTCGTAGCCGATGTTGAACGGCGGATCCGCGAAGACAAGATCGACACTAGCGGAGGGTACTTTGGCGAGTTGTTGTAGGCTGTCGCCCGTCCAGACGTCGTCCCAAACCATAGATCACCGGAATAACAGGAAGAATCGATACGTTGCGCGCAATCTACACGACCCACAAGACTAGCGCAAGCGCAACAATCGACACAACCCCACTTTTTCCGATGATCCTATCAAAACACTCTTCACCACAGAGGCACAGAGAACACAGAGTCAAGAAAAGATGGCATTTCACACATCTACGCTTTACGCAGTTGCCCCCGGACTGATCTAGCGCAATCCTATGGAGTCGGGTAAGTTCGGTCGCATGAACCCAACGCGTGCGACGGACGAAGGCTATATCCAGTTCTTGGTCGGGTCGCCGCGGGTGGTTTCGACCAC
>JBBRME010000075.1:0-19289 GCA_038230995.1 Gemmatales bacterium | reverse complement strand
TCGGCAACTTTGATCCGTGTGCATCCCTTCGCCGAAGTACACCACACTGTCATGGATGAGTGGCGTGCAGTAGACGATCCGCAAACCCGGCTCGCTGAACCCCCACTCAAGCTTGCCTGTGCTGCGGTTCACCACCGCCAGGCCGCCTTGCATCGTGAGGTTCGACACCACCCCACCGAAGGCGATGTGCGACTTGCTGACCGCCACGCCGGACATCGCTTGTTCCAACACTGGTGACTCGTGCCAGAGTTCCACATCCAACAGTT
Organism: Gemmatales bacterium; assembly: GCA_038230995.1. Taxonomy (GTDB): domain Bacteria; phylum Planctomycetota; class Planctomycetia; order Gemmatales; family Gemmataceae; genus JALHQU01. The sequence continues at coordinate 19,023 of JBBRME010000075.1, read as the reverse complement.
GAAGGTGGTTGGTGCCTTCCGCTCCAGCTTCAACAATGATGGCCGGTTTGTTTGATGTGGTGCTATTGAAGCTTCCACACAACACGATGAGACCCAGCAACGCTACCGTACCTAACGCCACGGTTTCATTCGACAAGCCCTGTGTGCGACCAAGTGGCCCAAGCAGCCGACGATACACACCGTACCCTGCGGTGCTGAGCAACGCCACAGCCCCGGCCGTCAGTTCCCGCAGCGGTATCCGCGTCGCTTGGGTAACGAGTTCATTCATCTGGAACCGGAACGGACTACCAGCATTGATCCATGTGGTCAGCATCGTGGTCAGCAGCATCAGTAAACCAATGGCGATGGCCAAACCGAGGAGCAACAAGAGCGACTTCCACGAGGGTACCTCGGCACTGGGTGCTGTTCGGGCTTGTCGCCGGGTGGCCCAGAGGAAACCGATACACACCACCACGAGTTCAAGAAACGTGAACACCACCGGCCCGACCCACCACGCATCCGGCAGCAGCGGACGCACAAAGAAGTAGAGTGTCGAGAGTGTGGTGAGGATGCCGAAGGTGACGAGGAAGGCCCGCCAGTTCACCAACCCACGGGCCAACCCGGCAAACGTGGCCGGGAACAACGCCGCTAGCACTGCCAACGGCGTGACGAACAAGGTCGTCGGTATCACGCCGAGGAGCATTGGGGGTCCTTTCTTCTACCTCTCTCCGTTTACGGGGAGAGGTCGATTGGAGTGGAGCGACAATCGGGTGAGGGGAATCAACTTCAACCCATTCCGCACCTGATGCGTGAAGGCTCAACGCCCCTCACCCGGCCTTCGGCCACCCTCTCCCCGTCGAACGGGGCGAGGGACAACATGGCCTCACCTATTTCGCCTTCGTCTTCCGGGCGATGGCCGCTCCCACGAAGTCGCGGAACAACGGCTGGCACTTCGTAGGCTTGCTCTTGAATTCCGGGTGACACTGTACCGCCAAGAACCACGGGTGGTTTGGCAGTTCAATCACTTCCACCAGAGTACCATCCGTGGTGGTGCCCGTGATCAGGAAGCCACTTTTCAGGAACAACTCACGGTAGTCGTTGTTGAACTCGTAGCGGTGGCGGTGGCGTTCACTCACTACGTCGGCCCCGTAGGCTTTGTGGGCCAAGCTACCGGGGGTCAGCGTCATCTCCACTGCGCCCAGACGCATGGTGCCACCCATCCGCGTCACTTTCTTCTGTTCGTCCATCAGGCACACGACCGGATTCGTGGTGTCCTTGCTGAACTCCATCGAGTCCGCATCAGCCTGGCCCAGCACATTGCGGGCGTACTCGATCGTGGCACACTGCAATCCGAGACAGATACCGAAGAATGGCACCTGCTGCTCTCGGGCATAACGAATCGCCACGATCTTACCTTCCACTCCGCGTTTGTCGAAGCCACCCGGCACCAGGATGCCATCGACCCGGCCGAGCAGTTCTTGTAGGTTCGTGGCATCCAGGTCTTCGGATTCAATCCGCTCCACCACCACGGTGTAGCCATGGTGAATGCCTGCATGATCGAGGCTCTCGTATACGCTCTTATAGGCATCGCGGTGCTTCACGTACTTGCCCACCATGGCAATCGTCACCACGCGGCCTTTGTTGTCCTTGGCCCGATCTCGAATGCCTTGCACCATCTCCTTCCAGTCGTCGAGGTCGATGCTGCGGGCGTTGGTGATGCCGAGTTTCTCGATCAGCAGTGTGTCGATGCCATGCTCATGCAGGCTCAGTGGCACTTCGTAAATACTGTGTTGGCTATCTTTTTCAGCGATCACCGCACGACGATCCACATTGCACATGATGGCAATCTTGTCGCAGTCATCCCGTGGGATTTCCTTCTCGGATCGACAGATCAGCACATCAGGCAGGATGCCGATCTTGCGGAGTTCCTGCACACTGTGCTGCGTCGGTTTCGTCTTGAGTTCATCGGCGGCTTTCAGGTACGGCACCAACGTGAGGTGGACGAACATGCAGTGCTGCTTGCCCACTTCCAGCGCGAACAAACGGATGCCCTCGAAGTACGGCATCGCTTCAATGTCGCCGACCGTTCCGCCGATTTCCGTAATCACCACATCGACGTTCGGTGTGGCCAGTTTGCGGATGCAGTCCTTGATCTCGTCGGTCACGTGCGGGATGACCTGAACCGTCTTGCCCTTGTAGAAGAGGTTGCGTTCCTTCTCGATGATGGTGCTGTAAATCCGCCCAGTGGTGTAGTTGCAATCACGATTGAGCGGGGCATTGGTGAAGCGTTCGTAGTGTCCAAGGTCGAGATCCGTCTCGCCGCCGTCGTCGAGCACATACACTTCGCCGTGCTGGTACGGACTCATGGTGCCGGGATCGACGTTCAGGTACGGGTCAAACTTCTGCATTCGGACGTTGAGGCCGTGGCGTTCGAGAAGCAACCCGATGCTCGCGCTGGTCAGCCCTTTACCCAGGCTGCTGACCACTCCACCCGTCACGAAGATATGCTTGGCCATTCCGACTGTTCCCGCTGCGAGGTGAAAGGGCTAATGTGCGGATTGACGGGAAAGGGTCAATGCAGGGGTGCAACACAGATCGCGTACGGAGATGTTGACCCATGCGAATGAGCGAGAGGTGACGTGGAACACTCAATCCCGCAAGTCGCTCTCGGTGAACAATGTGCAGCCACTGTTTTGCAGTGTCCGTGCCGCGTTCTCGAAATCATCGACATGCAAGGCCACGGCCGTGTTACCCATTGGCCCCACGCCGATGAGCAACGGGTACATGTAATGAATGTTCACTTCGCCGGAGAGCAAATACTTGGTGAGCGTGAGCAGCGGTTGATCGTTATCCGGCAGCTTAACCACAATCAAATCAGATTCGGTGAACGGCAGCTTCGCAGCTTGTAGCACTTCGTAAGCTCGCTCGTAATCGCTGGGTACCAGCCGGATGATGGCACAATCGGCAGTCTCGACCACCGTGATCGAAACAATTTTCACATCAGTCATTTCAAACCGGCGCACCAGATCCAGCAGTGCCCCCATGCGGTTGGCCAGGAACACGTTGAACTGCCGAACGCTGGGCCAGTCTCGCCCGCGTGCAGTGGCGTAACCAACAGCGGCCCCGGCTCCGTCGTCTTCTTCATCACCGAACGTCATTGATGCACCAAGTGGGATTTTGTGAACCGGTGACGTGAGTCGTCGGTATACCCATGAGTACTCTACATTACTTCTGCTTCATCAGCCACGTTGTGAGGACCAGGGCCACTTCGTTCATCTGTTTAGCGCTCAATTTCTCAACAGTGTCGCTGGCCTTGTGCCAATGTTCATAGTCGAAGTCAATCACATCTATGACCGGGATACCGACATCGATCAATGGTACGTGATCGTCCTGCACGTATCCTTCCGGGCTGCGCTTGTAACCACGTTCGAACTTGAAGCTCTTGGCTTTGAGATCCCCGGCGATTCCCCACACCTCTCCCACCAAATCCTTGGCAGCAGCATAGCTGTACGATTCGACTTTTAACTTCGCTCCGTCGTGTGCGAACAGATCCAGCAGAATTCCTGCGCGGTAAATGTAGCCACGCTTCACGCCGGCTTCTCGGTAGGCCGTGGCGAAGTGACGCGAGCCGAGAAAGTAAAGGTCGTCGCCGCTTGGCCCACTGAACACGTACTCTTCCCCGTCGAAGATCACCAAGTCCACGCCCACTTTGGTAGGGAAGTCTTTCAGGTGATGGGCAAGTTCCATCATCCACGCCACACCGGAGGTGCCATCGTTTGCACTGACAAATGGCAGGCTCCAATTCTTTCGGTTGTCTTCCTGGTCGGCCTGCGGGCGGGTGTCATAGTGTGCACAGAACAACACACGATCCTTGCGATCCGGATGAAACTTCACAATCAGGTTCGTCATCGCTACTTTGTTCTTCTGGCTTTTCTGTTCGGCTAGAAACTCCTGCTTGCTCACCTTGCCGCCGAGGTCTTCAAAGTGTTTGACGAGCAACTCCTGTTGCTTCTTCATACCGTCGGTGCCACTGATCCGTGGGCCGATGTCGCATAGGCTCTTGGCATACTTGATGGCGCGCACACCATCAAAAGGCACCACAGGTTTGACTTCTGTTGTGGCAGTGGGCTTTGTTGGTTCCACACGAGTCTCGCCGAATTGTGTCTTCTTCACTGGTTCTTCTGCGGTGCTCGCCATCGGCTGACAGCCGAACAGCAAGGCACACCCACCGACGATGAACAGAAAACGCATCATGCTTTTGCCCCACTCTTGAACCCACACGATCATACCCCACCCGTCGCTACTTCGGTACCTGGGCTTCGGTGTACTCGCTCTTGTAGATGAACTTGGTGCCTTCACCACGATGGTTCTTGATGTTCTGTGTGGCCTTCAACTTGGCCCCGTGGTACTGGTTGGTTTTACTGTTGAAGAACAGTTCACCGTCCCAGAGTAAGTGGGCAAGCATGGGAACCACAGTATCGTCCGTAACCTTTTCTTTGAGAGTGGTGGTCTGGCTCAGCACGATGTAGTCGCCGTTCTGCCCCTTGATGGTGAACTCCTGGATCGTCTCAAACTTTTCCTTCGTCGGCGTGGTGATGGTAAATTCGCGTGTCCAAATGTCCTTAGCCTTCACTGGGCCTTTGGGCAAAAACGCCCGGAGTGGCAACTGTTCTTTCAACTTTGCTTCAAGGTCTTTGCCTTCACCTTTTGCACTGATCACTTCACCACGACGATCCAAGGTCACGGTCATGCTGGGTTTGTTCAGGAACGGCATGGCCTTGGCGTCGTCTTCTTTGCTGGAATCAAGTGAGCGTATCTTGGGCTTTTCATCATCCTTGGTTTGCACCACATCGTCCTTGATCGACGTGATGATGAGTTCCAAGGTTGCCGAACCGTCGGCCTCCACGGACACCACTTTCCAGGTTCGGCTGAGCATCAGTGCAGTAACGGTTTTCAGTGTGGTGAGTTTCTTGGTCTGTGGATCGACCGTCGTTTCCTCGACGCTGGTTTCTTGCTTGAGTTGGTATTTGAGTTCTTCGCCTTTGGTGTAGCTATGTTGCAGATTGACCTGAGCCGAGGCATCGCCACCCATGCTGACAACGAAATACACTATCAGCACAATCCGATACATGACTGATTCTCCTGCGAAATCAACCTCTCGTTTACCCAAAGGACATGTTCCGCGGAAGACCAATTGAATGATGAAAGAAGTTTGATTATGTCGCAACCGACCTGGCAAATCGACATTCTGTCTGGCGTGAATGCTTCTCACGCATATATGCACCCCCACCTCTGGCTATCCTCAATGAGAAGAATTGATGTTGGAACGACGTGGCATGAATCACTCGAAACGGCTATGCTGTATGAGGTTGCGACGTGACGTATCTGCCAAACAGGCGACGCCGAATTGTAACAGACATCGTAAAGTATAACGTTGTCAAATCGCGCATAACTCAAAGAGATGACCGCACGGATAAATAGACCGATTGAAAAGGTGACTGTCCCCTTTTTAATTCAATCTGTGACCCTTTCTATTCTTGCAGAATAGCGCGCAGACGGCGTCGGAATATGCCACAATATGTCTGGCAAGTCGACACTGCAAACTTTTTAACAGCGTTTACCCTAAAACACTGTAGAAACGGCTGTCGATCAAATTATTTTCAGGTGAACTTGAATGCTTCCAAGCCATACTTCCAGTACAAAAATCATCAAGCTTACAGATCGAGTTCCTGCCGAGCAGTCAACGTTGTCAGAGTCGATTAACCAGCTTTTGCAAAACCTCATTGACCTTGGCATCGTTCATGATGAAGAATGGGATGAAATCGGAGCTGATGCCAGAGAGAGCTATAGTCAGCTCCATCGTGACGAAGACCTGTATCAAGCTTTGTTAGGCCATCATTTGATCACTCATTTTCAAGCGAAGATGCTTCGCAAGGGCTTAGTTCTTCAACTGAAAGTTGGTCAATATCGGATACTTGAACCGCTTGGCCAAGGGGGCATGGGTACGGTTTATCTTGCGGAGCACATTTATTTAAGAAAGCAAGTTGCATTGAAAGTCATGGGCACAAACTTTGCCACGGATCAGCGTACCGTCGGGCGATTTTTTCAAGAGGCCCGAGCAGTAGCAAGATTGCAACATCCGAATATTGTATTTTGCTATGACGCAGGACGACACGATCTGAATTCATTCGATGAGACTGAAAGATACTATTACGCGATGGAGCATGTGCGTGGGGATCATCTTGACAATCATATACGACGGCACGGCCCTCTTTCAGTCGGTCGAGCCGCTGGAGTTTTTGTCCAGATTGCCGATGCGCTCGCAGAGGCACATCGACATCGGCTCATTCATCGGGACATCAAGCCGCAAAATATAATGCTGACTCATGACCTCCGTGCAAAGCTACTTGATTTCGGTTTAGCACAGCATCCAAATTATCAATTTACGTCACCAGGAGCCATGCTCGGAACAGTAGGCTACATGGCACCAGAACAGGCAATCAATCCACGTGAAGTTGATGCCCGAGCAGATTTGTACAGCCTCGGTGCTACGCTCTTCCGTACCGTGACAGGTCAGGATCCTTTTCCAGATACGGGATCGCCATTGGCGGATCTTCGTCACAGAACTCAAGCATATAGTCCTGACCCAATGGATGCGAATCCGTTATTGCCACGCGAATTTTGCTCCATCATTACTCGCCTCATGCAATTGAATCCTGATGATCGCTATCAAAATGCGTCAGACGTGGTTGCAGCACTGGTGCCTTTTCTCTGTTTTGATGAGAAGTCTGCACTCGTCGATTTGCCTCGTTGTTCGGTTCTGGTTTTTAGTGAGGACGAACAACAAGCTTTTGGACTCATTGCGGGCCTTGGATCTCAAGTCGATTGCAATGTTATTTCTCCTGATTCCTTCATGACAACATCACGATTCAACACAAGCCATGACATCATCGTTATTTTATCGCCACCACTCTTAGAACAACTGCAGCCACTCTTGGAAATTTCGACGAGTCCGACTCGCCCACATGTCTTGCTCTATACCTCGCCAACGAAAAATGCACAAAGAATTCCAACGTTGATTCATTGTGCAGATGATCTTTTGAGATGTAGCGATGAACTCGAAGACCTACATCTACGAGTAAAGAGCGCGCTCCGGGTTCGTGGATATAGTAAATCAACAAAATCATCAGATACTGAAGTAAGGAATCAGTTAACGAGACTCACCTCGCCAGAACCCTCAGACCGCCAGTCTCTTGGCAAAATTGCCGAAGTGTTAAATGTCGTTCTTGAGGAATTTGAACTGAAACCACCTGGCTTTGCTCGTCGGATTGATCGATACATTACAGAATTCATCGCTGAGTGTCGACGAACCAATCGATTGCCTGGATGCTGGTCAGAGGCTTTTGTGCGTGCGTTGCATACCGCGACCAAATTCCATGATATCGGTCTTTTGGGTGTGCCACGCGAGTTACTTGCAACACCTATGAAACTGAGCTTTGATGACCGCCTCATTTATGAAAGTCACGTTTCTTATGGTACAAACCTCATCAAGAAACTAGCTTTACGGTTTCCTGAACATGCGACTGAGCTTAAACTGATTGCTGATATTATCTGTAATCATCATGAAAACTGGGACGGTTCCGGATATCCTTCAGGTGCACAACATACTGCGATCCCACTTGGTGCTAGGTTATTAGGCTTGGTGAATGACTATGATGCATTGAGGACAAAGTCTCCTATGAGACCTGGATTCCAGCATACACAAGTTGTTGAGCGATTACGGCTCGCTGCTGGCAAGGAGCATGATCCGGAACTGATTGCCTGTTTCCTCACCATCGCACCTAAGCTCGATGAAATCTTTGCCTCAGAAAAAGGTAACAGCTAGGCCAAGCTGATTTCTCGAACCAGCGTCGGCAGTCCCAAGAATTTGCACATCCTATAGAAACAGAAAAGGGGACGGGCACAACTTTAATAAGGGTTTTTAATCTGGGTGGGATTGCATCACTGGGAAGCCGTAGCCCGGCGTCTGTCTACTCGGCTGACCGTACTTCTGCTGCAAGGCCGGGGTGTCGGGCATGGAGGTGGTTGACCCGTCGAGCAGGAAGGTGCGGTGGCCACGCCAGCATCCTTCGTCATCGGCAATGGGCAGGCTTGGGTGATCCGTGCAAGCAGTCTGCGCCGTGGAGGATTTGCAGGACGAACAGGTGGATGGTGGTGACGGGATTCAGCACCCGTTCCCGCCACTCGTGGCCGAGGTCCTGACAGAGTTGGAGGATCGACTCGGGCGTGATCCACTCCCCTACTCCGGCCTTGATTCGAGCGATAGCCACGGTGATACTGATGGCCATCCTTGGCCTCCGTCGGAAGTGTTGCGTCAGAAACGACACTCTGACCGGAGGCCTCGGTCTTGGGTAGGCGAACTGACAGCCGCCACAAGCCAAGGATGATCAACTACTTAGGCCTAACTTTGTGCCATTCGTGACTGTCCCCTTTTCTATCTCAGAAAGTTACCCCCCAAACCGGGCTGTTAGGGCCGTAGCGGCTTCCGGGGTGTGGAGCACATAGATGGAAGACGAAATCAATGTGAAGCAGGCGTATCGTGCTATGTACTCGTTCTTGGAAGAACTTTACTCCAAGTACGAGTTCGACCAACTCGGTGGCTTACTGGGTGGCATGAGCCTGCTTCAGGATGGGTCACCGGCAGATCAGGCTATGTGGAGCGATTGGCTAAGGGCTGTCGAGAAATCGAAGGCCGGGCAGGCCGATGCCAGTCTGTGATCCGGTTCAACGGGGTGGCCGGGGACGTCGGGCCATTGGTTGAAGCCCACGACGACGCTGACCGAGACCGGCAACGCACCGGGGGCCAGCTACACGCTGAACGCCACGTCGGGCCGGAACGCTTCGCAGGGGGAGAACTGGAACCCGGTGGCGGGGTTGTCCACCAGCAGCGGTACGGCGACCAGCCACCACCACACTCGCCGCCTAACACAAACCCTGTCCTGCACCCAGCAGTTTTGCCCACTTCGAACAAAGGAGCCGTGAACCTCGACTGGAGAGTGTGGCACCATTTGGTATGATGTCGCTAACCGGGCGTTTAACTCAGCGGTTAGAGTGCCTCCCTTACAAGGAGGAAGTCGGGGGTTCGAGTCCCTCACCGCCCATTCCTACACCTTCCCCCAATCGGCCAACATACGACAACACGCGACTTTCAGGAACTTTTGCAGTTCTGCTACCCTTTGTGTCCGGTGCCGTCTGGCCCAGTTCGCTACCGGTCGTGACGCTTTTCGTGACGCCTTCATTGGCCCCGAATGCTTGAGCTTGCTTGATGTGCCCATCGTGAATTCGGGCGTAGTGCAGCATTGCCACAGAGAGGCTATGGCCCAACCAGTCGGTCACGGCCTTAGGATTCAGGCCAGCATCCAATAGGTCGGTTTCGCAACTGGCCCGAAGTGTGTTGAACGTCTTCGGCCACGGCTTCAGTCCCGCCCTGCGGATGATCTTGCCTAGCGTGGTGCGCAGGTTCGAGTTTACCCAGCCTTTCGGCCCGTTCGCTGCGGCCCGGTAGCCATCGCCCCGTGGCCCACCTACCACGAATTGTTCACCCGGTGCGGCCAGTTCCCACGCCACTTCGAGGTAAGGCCTCAGGTTGCCGAAGATCGGCATCACACGATACGCCTTGCCTCCGTGGTGTTCCGTTTTGGGGCTTGTCACCGTCATCTCACCATCAGCTAGGTTGACGTGTTCCCATCGCATTAGCAGCACTTCCGTTGGGCAACGCAAGCCGCCGAAGCGCGCCAGGGCCAGGATGGTGCGCCACGTCGGGTCGGCGTGCTGCATCACTTTCAGGATGTCGGCCGCCGGTACATACACCCGCTTGCCCTTCGGCAGTTCGGTGATGCTCCCCACGTTGGCGAACGGGTTCGCAGCGATGGCGTTCAACTTCACGGCATGGCCGAACAGAGTGCGGGCGTGGGTCAGTCGCCGGGCCACCGTTGCGGATGCTAGGCCGCGGGCTTGAAGATGATACTTGAACTCCTCAGCGTCAGCAGCGTTGATGCTTCGCAGTTCGGTGCCGGGCTTGAAGTACCCTGCGATGTCGTTGGTGATGGTACCGAACACGGTTCGGGTGGAGGGCTTCTGTTTGGCCACCACGGTGCGGCCATAGGCCTCGAGCATTCCGGCCACGGTGAGGGCCGCCGGCCGTGCGGTGATGAGGCCAGCACGAGCCAGCTTTTCGGCCAAGTCATCCCCGATAGTGGCAACCCATAGAGCCGTTCCAGTATTCAGAGGGGATTGTGTCGCCGCGTGGTTGATGAGGTGTTCAACGTGCATCCGAACAACAGCGGCCTCCTTGGCGGTCACATTGCCCAACCGAATGCACTTCTGTTTTCTCGTGGCCTTGTCGGTGTAGGTGATGCGACGGGTGCCATTCGGGTCGGTGCTGATGCTGGCCATGAGTCTGTTCCGTGGTTGTGGTGATGAGGATTGCTCGGCCACCCGGCGGGTGTAACGGGTGGTGAATGTAGATCGTGAAGTCCGAAGGGTCAACGTTGATGATGGAAACCGGGCATGGTGGCCAGGTGCTTCAACGCCCTCGCCAGTTGCTTCAGCGTGAGGTTGGCCAAGTTGGTTCCGGCACTGGCCTTCAGATACGCCAGCAGTTGCGGGCCGGTGGTGCCGGTGCGAGTGAGTTCGTCCATCAACTTGCTGTCCACTTGGCCGGGACGAGTGGGTGGAGGTATGTCATCCGTTACGGGTGTGCGACATAAGCGATCAATGCGATGAAAGCCATCCGTGTCGGAGTTCGTCGGAGGGCTTTCATCGCTTTCGTCGCCATCGCCGGTGGCGGCTAACATTTGCCGGGCCGTGGCCATGAGAGGTGAGGAACCGGGATGCGGACAGGTGGCGAACCAGCGTTCCGCCGGTCGGCCCCCGGTGTGCGTTGTCTCCCGCAGGGCCATGCCGACGCGTTCAAGTGCCACCAGGACACCGGTGAGTTTGTCGCCGAACTGGTGGCGGCCCAACGCGGCCACCAGTTCGGTGCGGGTCAGACCACCCGGTGCGGCTCGCAACAGGTCACGTATTTCATCGGCAACCGGGTTGCCGGTACGTTCGCCGAACAGGTGCAAGGCCGAGCGTTCGCAATAGTCCCATAAGGCCACTCCGGCCATGAGATGTGCCGGGCGAAGGACGTTCGACCCATTCATTAGGGCATAAAGAAGAGATAGGCGTAGGACGTGCGGGGCCGCACGGGCAGACAACGCGCCGGACAGCCCGACTCGTTCACCGGTGAGGATGGGATACACGGCTTCCCAGAGTGGCCGGGCCGACTGGTGACAAGTCACTTCCGCAGCGGTGCGGGCGACCGCTACCGCTTGGCGCAGCTCAGCTTGCAGCGGGGCCAGGGTGCTTTCGGCAGGACGTCCGCCGAACGGCAGCAATTTCGACCGCTTCACACACACGAAAAGGAACCGGTTGGCAAAGCCGTTGGCCGTTTCCGTTGCGGTGAGGTAGCGGTGCAGTTCTTCCGGTGTGATGTGGCCGATCAAACTGACGTGCGCCCCGGTGGCCTTCGCCGGGTTGTTCTTCGTGAGCGTCTGTACCACGGGCAGGCCGTCCCACAACGTCCGCAGGATTGCAGATGCCGTGTTGCCTTGCCGTTCGGCTTGCTTGAGCACGTTGGCGAATTCCGGTTCCTGCACCATCAACCGCTTGTCGACCACGCCAGGGTCGGATTCCACCATCTCATAGGTTGGGGCTTGGCTCCTGCCGTTGTTCACTTTCTCGCGGGTGGTGATGGGGTCACGCACGGCCCACAATAAACCTTCACCGGAACTCACACCGCCGACGTTGCGGTGTGTCAACCATTCGTCATCCAGGCCATCGAAGACCAACTTCACCATGCCCGCACTGGTGCCCTTGCGGCCCGAACCGGTCGGCCCCACCAGCACCGCGAAGCCGTGTGTGTAGTGCCTGTCGCCACCAATCGCAAAGTATGGCCCACGACCTACGGCGTTTCCGAACATGATGAGCACCTGAATCAGCAGGGCCACCGGGTCGGCTTCGGTGTGGGGTAGCAGCGCGGCCACGATCCGACCCGGCAAGCCGTGATACGCCTCATTACCCGGTGGTGATGGCCATTCTTGGGGCGTTGGTTGCGGTGGTGTCGCCACCTGTGATGGTGGCGGCGCTGTCTTCGCCTTCCGTCGATTGCGGGCATCATCGAGGGCTTTCATTGCTGGCCCTCCAACGCGGCCACCACTTCGGCCAACGTATCCGCATCGGAGCGGAGTTCACGGATGTCGTCGCGCAGTATGCCTAAGCCGGTGGCCTCGTTCAGCACGTCCCGGAGCGTGTTCGGGTTGTGTTGCTGCGCCCACCGCAGGGCACGAACCAAGTCGGCGGCCCGGCGAAGTTCGTAGGCCAGGATGTCGCCGGATGTCTCGGCCACGACCTGTTCAGCATCGCTCATCGCCGATGGTTTCAACTGCGATTGGGCAGTTAACAGCATCTGCCGGGCAGCAGCATTGGCTTCCAGCAATCCGGTATAGGCCGGATCATCATCCAGCGGTGGCGGTGTGTAGGATGTCATGGTGAAGTTCCTTCGGTGACTGTCACCGTCACACGCTCGGGCCGACCGTCATCCTTTGCAGGGGCGGTCGGCCTTTATGTTGGTGGTTAGTTGGCGGTGGTAATAAGTTTGCTGTTGATCCACTTCTCCAGGGCGGCCCGGACGTACACGACACGGCCTCCGATCTTGGCCCGTCCGGTGGCTTCACCGGCCAAGGAACATCGCTCGAGGGTCTTGGCACTCACCCCGGCCAAGCGTGCGGCTTCCCGTGCATCGACGGAGATGGTGTCCGGGGCGGGCGGGGTGGTCGTGGTGAGTTGTTGAAGCGTCGGCATGATGAAACCTCATGATGGTGGATCGCGTTCTTCGGCATCGAACGTCGGAAATGTCAACTGGTGTCGCACTGTGGCCCTGTTGGGCGTCGCGTGACCCGCGTAACTGGGCAGGGAATGGGGGCCGTTTTCTGGTGGCCAATGTCGGAATACCAACGGGACTGGCGTCGGGATTTCTCAATCGAGTCTTGCAGCACTTCGGTGGCAAGCCCCCTCCTCAGGTATTGGCATGTTGGCCCCGGTGGTTAGGGGCAAACTCAAGCGAAGTGCAAGCCGCAGCAATCGGCGAAGAAGTCGAGCGCGTTCGTCGGTAGCATCAATGGCCGCCCGAATGATGTCCGGTGTAGCGGTCAGGGCGGGACCAGGTTCAGGAAGTGCAGGCAACATCGTGAAGCCTCCAATGGTGGATGCCACACAATATGTTTGGTGTTCGGGAATGGGTATGACTGCGATGTGACCGCCATGTGACGGTCACAAGGGTCACAGGGGTGGTATTTCACCAGCAGGCCAGTAACCGCGCTGCGGGATGTTTTGCAAAATGCCCTCTTCCACCATCCAAGCCAAGTTGGCCCCCAACTTCCCTTCGGTTTTCAGCTTCATAGCGTCGATGAGTTCAGGCCTCTTCAATGGGATACCGGCCATCTGGATGGCCGCCAGGATGTCGCTTTGGCGGTCAGAACTGGGCTTGCCGTTACGCCGTGTGGTTTGGGTTGGGGTTGTGGTGGTTTCGAGTTGGAGCGACGGGGCGGTTGATTCAACCACGGCGGCGCTAGGCTGGGACGTGGGTGTTGAAGTAGATTGTGCGAACACTGGCGGGGGTGCAGACAACTCCAACCGGTGACGATGGGCAGCAACGTTGGCGGCCTCTGCGATATGAAGGCGGCCGGTTTCCGTTTCGGCATCCGCTGGGTCAGCATCGACGGCCAGTGCGATTGCACGCCACTTGCGCGTGTCATAGCCCGGTGGTGGAAAGATGCCGTCTGTCAGAATGATCCCGTTCGCCGCTTCGGTGTTCCCGTGCCGGGCGAAATGCTCCATCCCAGCGAAGAACGCTGCCCACCCTTCTTCGGTGGATAGTGGCACACTCCTGAGCTTGTGGATTACACCGTCTACGTCGATTCGCTCCTTTACAGTCATCACACCGGCAGCGTCGGCGGCCTTCCAAGCTTCATTGACGAACAGCCGGGTGCGTTTGGCGTCGGCTAGGTATTCCTGAACGTGGGGATGCACGGGTACCGATACTGGCGATGGTTGCAGCGCAGGAAACTTTTGTGCGAACGCCAGTTGCCAATACTTACGGATGCCTTCACCCAGCGTACGAATCTTCTCTTCACGCCACCCGTACAAGACGCGGCCAAATGCTTCGTAAAGTGCATCGTGACAGCGAACGTAGATGCTGACACGTTGGCGATGAATCACTTCTTCTTCTTTGGTGAATGTCTTGGGCCATTTGCGTTGGCAATCAATGTGCCAGTCGGGTTCCCACATCTCGTTGCCGTTTTTGAGTAGGTGAACGGCCATTCCAGAAAGATAATCTTTTGGGTCAACATTCAAGTTGAAACCGTTCGGTAGTGGTGCGGAAAGATTCCTCATCATCTTCACCGCACTCTCAATGTCTTCCCCCTTTGGTGTTTCAGCGCGTGTTACTTTCGTTGCAAGGAGATGTTCAACAAGGTCAGTGATTAATTCGTCGAAGTCCAGAACGATTGTAGGTACGTTCGGCGCGTAGTTGTGCGCTTCCATAGGTGCATCCACGGTGCCGGGTCGGCAGGCCGTTCCGGTGGTGGATGCGCACCGTCCCGGCCCACCGCGTTGACCATTGCGACTGGCCGGTCGCAACACTACCCGACGACGTGATCCTAAGCTGTCGTCGCCGACGGTACATTGTCGGTTGTAAGTAAACTGTGGTATTTCAGGCCATTTCGGTCATTCGTATCGAACACACCGGAACGGACCTTCCATCAGGGATGTGGCGGGGAATACCCGCACAATCACAGCAGGAATCAAACCAATGAAAGACCGCGAACGGTACCATCGGACCGCTAAGGACCGGCAGCCGCCGATCCAAGCATTGTCCTCGCCAACTCACTCAACTCCGTCTCCGCGACGTTCTGCCAGCTGGCATGCTTCGGCGTGTAGTGTAGGATTGCGGCCCGGCGACGAATAGCCGGCGGGTGGGAGCCGGTGCAGACCACGCGTTCGAGGGTCGTCCTCTGCCCGTCCGTCAGGGTGATGACCACCTTCGTTTTTGGAAACTCTACCGATCCTCCATGACCGCGTCACGGAGATCATCGACCAAAGGAATCTTTCAGCTTCATTGGTCCACTCGTTGCTCCTCCCCGCCCTCTGTTTCCATTTGCAGCACTGTGTCAAGCGAACTCCAATCGAACCTCCCCATGAGCTTCCGATCCCACGCCTTGGCGATCTCCTTGCCCCAAACAGTATGCTGCAGCCAGAAGGCGACCTGAAAGACCTCCTCAGTGTCGCCAAGCGAACGCTCGGCCTGTTCAAGTCCCTGAACGGTCAGTTGCACGAAGCGTGTACGACCCCGGCTTGGGACACGAATGATCCATCCGAGCTCGACCGTTTGCTGGAGTGCACGCATCCAGGCCATGCGTTCCGATCCGGGAAGCGAACGCTGCAGCCAGACGGCAGGCTCATAACGAAGGCCTTCCGCCGCGAGTTGCTCGTCGTGCGGACACCACCTGTGGAAACGGGGATTGCGTCGCTGCTCTTTCAACAGCTGGCGGAAAACCAGAAGGACAAGCTCTTCAGCAGAAACCATCGGTCACGCATCCTTCTTCCTGCCTTGCTGGGCGTTCAGCACGGGCTTCCCACGAGGTACCGACCGTGTTGAGCACGCAACGATTGTTCGCCAGCCATGCTGACTTTGCGATGTTGGTAGTGCGGTTGCCAATAGGATTTTCATGCCGAAAGATCGGATCGAACCAGCCCGGTGGTCGACGCCAAAAGCAAGTTCAAGACGTGATGTTCCATTGACAGTGCGAACAGGTGCTGCATTTCGGCAGGTGAGTTGTCACTTAGCAAGTCCGAAGTGCATCCTGTGACAGGATTTGATAGTGTGCATGGCCCCCCCTATACCCCCATGGCAACTAGAGCCAAAGGGAAGGGCGGCATGGGGAAACCGCTACTTACAGCATACTTGATCCCGTATTATCTTCAATTTCCGATCGTCGCGTCGTTCCTACAGAGCAATGGGATGTTTGCTGATACAAGATCGGGGATGGCTAACATCCAACTTGCCAAAGACCAGATCGAACTAAACAACGTCTATTCAAGCATGACGGTTCTTGTAAACCGATTACGTCGTAGTCATCTGCTCGATTCGTCGCATCGTTCCCCTGGTTCATTGAACACGATGAGATCGATACATCGAACCACGACGCACAAGGCCTGACATGTCCACTGACTCAGCCTCAGACCTTTCCTACGCCGACACACTCTGGAAAGCCGCCGATGCGCTCCGCGGTCAGGTCGACGCCGCCGAGTACAAGCACGTCGTCCTCGGGTTGCTCTTCCTCAAATACATCTCCGACAGCTTTCAGTCTCGCCGCGAAGAACTGCAAGCCGAGTTGACCAAGTCCGGGATGAAGCCCACGCAGATCGAAAGTCTGCTTGAATCGCGCGATGAGTACACAGCCGAGCGCGTCTTCTGGGTGCCGCCCGAATCGCGCTGGCCCAACTTGCAGAATCAGGCCACACGTCCTGACATCGCCACCCTGATCGACGATGCAATCCTCGCCGTCGAGCGTGACAACCCGAACCTCAAGTCCAAGCTCCCGCGTGACTACGCTCGTCGAGGGATCGATCCGGTCAAAATGGCAGGGCTGATCAACCTCATCGCCCAGATCGGCTTCAAAGGCTCGCGCGAAAAAGCCCGCGATACTCTTGGTCGGGTCTACGAATACTTCCTCGGCAAGTTCGCCGCGGCGGAAGGCAAGCTCGGCGGCGAGTTCTACACGCCGCGCTCCGTCGTTCGCGTGCTGGTCGAAATGCTCGAGCCCTACGCTGGCCGCGTCTACGACCCTGCCTGCGGTTCGGGCGGCATGTTCGTACAGTCCGAAAAGTTCGCTGAAGCCCACGGCGGTAACAAGACCGACGTCTCCATCTTCGGCCAGGAGTCCAACCCGACGACCTGGCGACTCGCCCACATGAACCTCGCCATCCACGGCATCGAGGCCAACCTCGGCCCCGCCCCCGGCGACACCTTCCTCCGCGATGCCCACCCCGACCTCAAAGCCGACTTCGTCCTCGCCAATCCGCCGTTCAACGTCTCCGACTGGTCCGGCCCGCTGCTCCGTGGCGACCGCCGCTGGACCTACGGCGATCCACCCGTCGGCAACGCCAACTACGCCTGGATCCAACACTTTATCCACCACCTCGCCTACCCCAACGGCAAGGGTGGCGGCGTAGCTGGCTTCGTCATGGCGAACGGCTCGCTCTCCAGTAACAGTGGCGGCGAGGGCGAGATCCGCCTCAAGATCGTCGAGGCCGACCTCGTCGATTGCATCGTCGCCATGCCCGCGCAGCTCTTCTTCACCACCGGCATCCCCGTTTGCCTCTGGTTCCTCACGCGGGACAAGACCGGCAAGAACATCCGCAAAGGGACACCGAACCGAAACGAGGGCAGAAAGGGCGAAACGCTCTTCATCGACGCTCGCAAGCTCGGCACGCTACAAACCCGAGTGCTGCGTGTCCTCAGCGGGATGGAAGACGCCGAGTTTTTCCCAGGCACCACTGACCCGCTCCCCACTTCCGACATCGGCCGCATCGTCTATGCCTACCGAAAGTGGCGAGGCGAACCCAAGCCCGACTGGTGGACGAAGAAGGAACACGGTGAGTGGAAGTTCGAGGCCATCCCTGGCTTCGCTCAATCCGCCACCATTGAAGACATCGCCAAACACGGCCACGTCCTCACCCCCGGCCGTTACGTCGGAGCCGAAGACATCGAAGAAGACGCCGAACCCTTCGCCGAGAAATACCCGCGACTGGTGGCGGAGGTTGAGGAGTGCATGAAAGAAGGGGAACGGTTGGCAGCGGTGATCCGAGAGCAACTGAGGAGGATCGAATCGTGATCGATGATGCCAACCTACCCGCACCGGCTGGAGAGTTCCTACTCTACCAGACGGACGACGGCCAAACCCGTGTTCAGGTGCGAGTCGAAGGTGACACCGTTTGGCTCTCTCAAAAGACGATGGCCGAACTGTTTCAGAAAGATGTCCGGACCATCAGCGAACACATTCGCAACACCTTTGAGGAAGGCGAATTGCAAGCCGAAGCAGTTATCCGGAATTTCCGGATAACTGCCACTGATGGCAAACAGTACGACACCCAGCACTACAACCTCGACGTCATCATTTCCGTCGGTTATCGAGTCAAATCCTTGCGCGGAACGCAGTTCCGCATCTGGGCCACGCAGCGGCTCCGCGAATACATCGTCAAAGGCTTCACTCTGGACGACCAGCGGCTCAAACAGGCCGGTGGTGGCGACCACTTCCAGGAACTCCTCGAACGCATCCGCGACATCCGCTCTTCTGAGCGGGTCTTCTGGCGTAAGGTGCTCGACATTTACGCTCTTAGCGAAGACTACGATCCCAAGGCCGACGCCTCCAAGCTCTTCTTCCAGACCGTGCAGAACAAGATCCACTGGGCCATCCACGGCCACACCGCCGCCGAGATCGTCCACGCCCGGGCCGACTCCACCAAGCCCAACATGGGCCTGACGACATGGACAGGCGACAAGCCCCGCAAGGCGGATGTTGTCGTCGCCAAGAACTACCTGAACGAGGACGAACTCAAAGCCCTGAACCTGATCGTCTCGGCATACCTCGACTTTGCCGAACTCCAGGCACTCAACCGCAAGCCGATGACCATGGCCGACTGGATCGCCAAGCTGGACGACTTCATCCGCATTACCGATCGCCAGATTCTGACTCACGCAGGCAAGGTCTCCCATGAAACGGCCAAGCTGAAAGCGGAGGGGGAGTACGACACCTACTGGGTCGCCATGGCCACACTACCCCAACCAGTCGATCAACACTTTGCCGAGGCCATGGATGAGTTCAAGAAGATCGAAGGCGAAGTGAAGAAGAAGCTCGGCCGCAAGAAAAAGGGAGGCGA
>JBBRME010000074.1:0-20016 GCA_038230995.1 Gemmatales bacterium | reverse complement strand
CACCAAGGCCACCGACAACCGCATCGAGCTGAGCCTGAAAGCCCCCGACGAACTGCCGCTGGATGCCAACAAGCTACCACGCAAACAGATCAAGGTTCGCGTCGAGATACCCGCAGCCGATGTGCCCGGCGACACCGCCCCCAGCAACAACGTGTTGGAGACGTACCTCACGTTGAACAAGGAAGGCCTGCGGGTACTGATTGTCAATCGGTTCAACTATGAAAACGCCCGCTTGCTCGATGCTCTCGCTGCTGATCCGCGCATCGATGTTCGCAAGGTGGACTTGCAAACCGACGACGGCGGCGTGGGCCTGAGCCGAGCCTTTGACTTCGATCAATTCGCCTACGATGTGCTCATCCTTGGCAACATTACCCCGAAACAACTGGCTGCCGTGGAGCCGGGCTTACCGGACAAGATCGCCAAGCGAGTGAAGGAAAACGGCTTGGGCCTGCTGATGATCGGTGGGCATGCCACGCTGGCCGGTAGCCCCGACTTAGGACCGGAGGCGGCGAACGGCTGGCGGAACGAGAAAGCCTTTGAAGAAGTACTACCCGTCACCTTGGCCGATGCCCCACGCAGCAAGGAACGCGACAATGCACGTTATCAGATCGTTCCAGAACCGCGCTTCAGCGATAGCTACCTCACGAAGTTGGGCAGCAACCGCGAAGAATCGCTGCAACAGTGGGACAAGTTGAATCTGCCCAAGAACAAGAGCCGGTTCACCGGCCTCAACCGCGTGGGCAAGGTGAAGAACGGGGCCACGGTTTACCTGTGGGCACGCGACGGCGACAACGTAGTGGACTTGAACAAACCACCGGACTCCGCCAAGCAGTTTGAGCTGTTGATTGGTCAGCAGTTCGACACCGGCTCCAAGAGCCGGGTGCTGGTGTTCACCGCGCAAGACACGTACATGTGGGAGCGTCTCGGGCAGCCCAAGAATAAAGAGGGCAGTCAATTGCACTCGCGGTTCTGGCGTCAGCTTGTGTTGTGGTTGGCCAAGCAGGACGAAGAAGATGCGGCAGCGTTCATTCGACCGGACTTCCCTCGTTTGGCCGTGGGGGCGAAGCAAGGCTTCCGAATGGGGTTGAAGGGGCCGAACGGCCAAGCTGTGACGGAGCCGGTGTACGAAGTATCGATCACTCCACCCGGTGGTGGCGACGCCAAGACCCTGCCCGTGGTGCTGGATGCTAAGGGCGACTCGCGAGCCGAGTTCAACCCAACCTCGCCCGGCGAATACACAGTGAAACTCAAAGCCACCGGCAACGTGACCGACAAAGGTAACACCGTGGCCGTGACCGGCGAGGCCACCGCGCGGTTCTTTGCCTACCCGGAACTGTCCGATGAACTGCTCGTGGCCTCAGCGAACTACGACGTGCTGAAGAAACTCGCGACCGAAGGCGGGGGGAAGTTCTACAGGTTGAGCGATCTCCCGGCGTTCCTCAACGAGTTGCGAACACAACCGCTCGACACCGTCAAACCCCGGCCCAAGTACCTGCCCGACTGGCGACGCGATCACTCGGGTGGTTTCCTCACCGGTTGGCTCGTCGGCTTTGCGGTGCTGCTTCTCACCGAATGGGGCTTACGCCGCTGGTGGGGCTTGGTTTAACTCTGCCAGCGCTGGTAGGCTTCGATCAACTGTCGCAACCGGTGCTGATTTTGGTGTTTTCGCTGACACCAGACTGTCAGTGAGCCAAGCAAGCTCGCCCTGATCAACACCATGAAGAAACCTAGCTCGACGGTGCCTGCGAAAGATTCAAGATGTTCCGGCGTGCCCGCGAGGCCGATCCACCGGGCGAAATCGAGTGCCGGGAGATCGACTCGTGTGGCACCAAAGTCGATGATGCCGCTTACGTGTCCACTGTTGAACAAAAGATGGTCGGGATGCAAATCACCATGGATGGTGTGCAACCGCATCGGCACATCGAGATACGGCAACAGTTCGCTGACAGTCCGTTGTCGTTGTCGTTCAAAATCTGGCCAAGGTTGCAACACCACGGGTTCTTGCAGCATCTTCCAACGCTGGCGTACACCAGGTGCTGGGGCAAGGCGGCTGCCCAAATTGGCGAATGCACGATGAAGGGCGCTGATTGCTTTGCAGCCAGCTTGGATGTCAACCGTTGTTGAAATCGGTTTGCCAGTCTTCCACTGTTGAACGTCAAACACATGACGGTCGCAGATGGTTACGGTTTGCCCACGTAAGTCTTGCATCGGTATGGGAACGATGTCCGGCAAGGCCGAGTGAGCAACGCCCATCGCTTGATGCATCGTGATGAGATGCACCAGCGTTGTTCCGATTGGCCACTGTTTCATTACAAAAAGTGGCACATCTGCTTCCTCGCCACGCCAGAGCGTGGCTCCGCTGTAGCCACCGTGCAATGGCGACCAAGTGCAATCTCTCACGGTGCTGGGGTAATGCCGTAGGGGCTTCATCCGAGGTGCCGTTTCGGATCCATACGCTCATGAAGAACAGCGATGACAGTGATGTACTCGGTGCTTGCTCGATAGAAGACAAAGTGCTTTTCGATCCTGTAGCTTAGAAGGCCAAGCTCCAATTCGTCCCGTCGCTTCCCTCGATTCGGATACTGACGCAGTTGATCAATTTCAGAATAGAGCCTCTGCATGTAGCGGGCTTCCTGTACTTCAACCGATGTCAGTAGTGTGTACTCGGAAACACCATCAAGCTGCTCCCGTGCATCCGAAGTGTAGACTAAGCTGCGTTCTGACATCACGGCTCTTCAAGTGAGCTTTCATCAGTTCGTAGCTGTATGGAGCAACATCACCAGCATCTGCTTGCCGCAGACTCTTGTTGATGATTCGTTTGAGTTCGGCAAGTTTCTCCTCTTCATCCTGATGCGTTCGAGCATCCTCCATCAGATGAACGGCTTCTGTGATGTAGGCATCAGCGGAGTCGTAGCTTCCATCGGCAACTTTGGCCGCGATGATTCCGGCGACTTCCGGTGAGACTTCTACTTGAATCGTCGGCATGCAAAGACCTCTTAGGCGTCACTTTAGCCTATCCGCTGAAGTTCAGCCTGTCAAAACCTAGCTAGGCCTTCGCTAACGTGACGCCTTCACCATTGCGCAGGGTGATCGTGTTGATGCGTGCTCCCAGGCTTCCATCGTTGTTCACCACTCGGTACCAACCGTTAAGCGAGTGCGTAGTGCGGGTGTTGTCGGCTGTAGTGCCGTTGGTACCACGGTAGTACGACAACGGCTTGTACAGCACCAAGGCGTTCTGGTAGGTTCGGCTGTACACCTTGTAAGGCAGCGCGGCAGTCGCCGGGTCGTTGCCGGCCGCAAAAACCGTGGCTTCGCCCGTTGGTCGGCCAACATTGTAGCGGATGGCATCTGTCCAGTGTCGGCTCCAAGCACTGCTCGGTTCGCTGCCACCGTTGATCATCAAAAACGAACGATCTGGGTCGGCCACCAGGTAGTACATGGCCAGCGTGGCTTGCATCACCCGTGGATCAGCAGCGTCGAACTTCGTACCCGCGTAGCTATCCAGAATCTCATAGCCGCGACCGGCCGAGAGTTCACGGCGACGACGCAACAAGGCCAGCAGATCGTCCACTTGAACTGGGTTAGCCGTCATTGGTCGCAGGGCAAATTCTTCGAGGTACGACAGGCCATTCTTCACCTGCTGCTCAATGTTCTTGCCACCGCCAGCCGTGTTCGTGATGAGCCACTTGGAGCCAAGCGACACATTCAACTTGCCGAGGATGTTGCCGTACTGCTCGGCATAGTTACCAACGGTTTCCTTCAGCCCGGTGTAGTCCACCGCCAGAACGGCGATGGAGTTGTCGACAAAGAATCCTTGAATCAGAGGATTCGCAGCGATGAATCGTTTGTGGTAGTCAATCGTCCAGTTCATCAGGTTTGGCGAACTCAGGTTCGTAGCAAACCGATACGGCCCGTAGTAGGGGAAGGTCAATCGGCTCTCATAGGTAAACCGGGCGTCGTTACCCGCGCGGCGGCGTGCGTATTCCGCATCGTTCAGGTAGCCGTCGCGGTCAAGGTCAGCCGTAGTATCGAACGCCGGGATCGTGCCCACGTCGCCGTTGTGGCCGGTGTAGTCTCGCCCGGTGATCTTGAGTGTCATTGGGGCTTGGGCAGCGGTGCCGGTAAGGGTGCGAACACGGACGAAGTACAGCCGGTCGGTACCTGCAACGGATGAAGTGACCCAGTCCTTGGGTGGATCAAACGTCAGCCTGCCATCGACCCGATAACCATTGGTGGTGTCGCTCAGTGTGTTCAGGGTCTTCCAAACAGTTGGGTTTCCGTTGGCATCAACAACGCTGGCATACTCTAATAATCCGTTCCATCCGGTGGCGGCCCCGGTTTGGAAGTCGAAGTTCAACTCCCGGAACTTCTCCGTGTAGCCAAGTACGAACGACTCGCCCGCTTCACCCAAGCGTACCGGCGTAGTACCGCGCCGCACTTGTTGCGTGTAGTAGGTGTAGCCCTTGGTGTCGTTCCCCCGGTAGGCCGCCCAGAAGTGATTCACCGCTACGGCGGACGCACTCATACCGCTAAACGAGGTAGCCTTGTTCACGTGATAAAAGAGTGACTCACGGTCGAGCTTGTTGCGATCCGCATATGCCAGCCAGTCCGTCAGCAGGCTGAGGTAAACGTTCGACACATTGGTGTAAATGAACTGCGGGGTGTTCTTGTTGACCGCCGCAATGTCGTCCACGAGGTTTAAATTCGGGATGATGAGATCAACACCGTTCTTGATCAGCGACTGTTCGTAGTCATTCAACTCGGTGCCGGAGTAGGCCAGCTTGGCCACACGGATGTGGCTGAAGTGTCGGGGTACTGGTGGCAAAGCCGTGTTCGTGACCGGTAATGGCGAGACTGGCGGTGATGGCGGCAGTGGCACGGGTGGCACGGTCACTGGCGGACTTGGTGTTACCACGACAGGTGGCACTGGCGGTACCGTTGGCACAACGACAGGCGGCACTGGCGGTACCGGCGGAGTCACCGGTTTCGGTGGAGAGGTAATGACGGTAGGCTTATCGGCTTCGGTGGGGATGTTCGTGGGAGTGGTCAGGTTGACCGGCGCACTATTCACGATGAAGTTGTCGTAGATCAGATCATCCGCTGAGCCGGTTCCACGCGACAGCCCTGCCAAGCCACCGCTGGTGATGGCTTTGTCGGTACGCGTCATTGCGTACACCGGTGTCAGGCTCCACTTGCCGTCCGAAGTGAGGTATTGACCGGTATCTGCCCGGTAGAGTTGTACGCGCAGTTGATCGCCCTTCACAATCATACTCACTTGCACCCACAGCCCACTCTGCCAGCCCGTGGTGATGAGCTTGCCGAAGGAAGTGCGCGTACCGTTCACCATTTTCGTGAGTTCGACCTCCAGTCCACGTTTCACAGTCACTTCGTAGAAGTTGGCTTTGTTGGAGTTCAACCACGATCCGCGCACGAACAACCCAGCAGGCACCAAGCTATCCACATACACCGATGTGCTCAATTGCACATCGGTTGGCACCGGTTGTGACATCCATACGCGAGAGGCACTCGACGTTCTTCCGCCGATTTCCAACGTCTCGTCACTCAGCGTGCTGAACGACGATCCACCATCAGCAGCCCAACTCGTCCACCCAGACGGCAATCCATTCGCGATGACTGTGTTGAAGCGTTCTTCGCGCAGTGGTGCGGTCAGTGAATCATCAGCCGGACCGATCTTGAGGCTGTCAAGTGGGACAACCGCTTCGATACCCTTGGGCCGGGCGAAGCCGATGAACCCTGCTAGCCGGTTGGCTGTGTCCGTTTTCTCAATGGCTGCTGTCGGTTGCCGTGTCCATGTACCGTTGGCCGAGAGGTACTGATTGGTATCGCCACGGAACACAAAGGCTTTGATGTTGTCGCCGTCGGCCCGCAGCTTCACGGTGAGCCAAGTGTTGCTCACCCATTCCTTCGACTTCACCGTGCCAAGTGTGGTGCTCACGCCATTGACCACGCGCACCAATTCAACTGTGCCACCGCGCACCACACTGGCACCGTAGTAGGTCGGCGTGGCCGTGCTGAGGTTTCGTCCGCGGATCATCAGTTGCGATGTCGCTAGGCTGTTGACGAACACCGACGCCGAGGCTTCCACATCTGCCGAGTACACCGTGTTGATCCAAGCCCGACCTGCCGTGGCACTGCTGGCGGAGGAAAGCAATTGCCCCTGTCCGCCCAACCCCTGCCCAGCTTGATCGACTTTGAAGACCGTTCCGCCAGGCCCGTCCGACCATTGCACCCAATTGTCGGGCAGCGGGCTGGAACCCAAGCCTTTCGTAAACGGCTCAACTAACCACGACCCCGCTGCAGGCACATCTCGGAGTTCGAGTGTTTCCAGGCGAAGCGATGATCCAAGGTTTAAGGACATGGGGGTGCGTCCTGCACAACGGATTTTTGGCTCGCGGACCATACCCAGAGCTATCAGAAAATCAACCCGGGAATTAGGTTCAATCCGTTGTTGTATCTGCTAGATTTGCCAAGCAGTTAAATGTGTTCCGTTCGACACCCCATACCCCCTCACTTCGAGAATCGACGACTTGCTGGCATCAAAGCACCACCCATCTTCTTGCGATTACCGATGTAACGTGGTTGCCGGCCAGATGAAGTTCGCAAAACACAAACCGGGAAACGAACACAACCCCCGCGAGCGGGGGTTGTGTCATGGTGCACGGCCTGTTGACGTTTACTTGCCGAAGGTCACTTCTGGTGGCAGCATTTTTGGCGTGGGTAGTGGATTCAAATCGCGGCTGACTCTGCTGGCCAGACGAGGGGTTGGGCGTTCGTCGAAGTTTGGGCTGCTACCTCTGGTTACACTCACCACTGGGGCTTCCAACTGTGGAATACCCAGGTTAGCACTACTTCGCACATCGGTGTTACTGCGACTGCGGTTGCGGTCGTTGCTGGCCAGGTTAATGCTTTCTCCGCGGAGTTTGTCGGCGGCACGGCCTTTGGCTATGGGTGCAGACTTGAGGCTGTCGATCCAGTTGGCTTGCAGGTCGTCGAGACCGTCGACGTCGTAGTGCTTCTGAATGGCGGATTCCCAGTTGCGGCTATCGTTCGCCATGCCAGTTTCAAGGAAGTTCAGGAACTTCTGTCGGCCATCAAGGCCACCGCCACCAAGTTCGATCAAGTAATGGCTCACGCTAAAGCCTTGGGCGTACAGGACGATCGTGTCTTTTGGGTAATCTTTCATCGGGAACAGGTGTTTGAGTGGAATGCCACGTTTCGCGTTGAGGAACTCCCGGCATTTGATGTCGTGTTCCAGACGTTCGGAGTCGTTCTCGGAAAGCACGGATCCACCTTCATCAGCCCACCGTGGCACCGGCCTGCCGAAGTGATGGGCAAAAACGGTGTGAGTGACTTCGTGTGGAAGAACACTTTCGAGGAGTTGCTTGACATCGCCGAAGATCTTCATGTCTTGGCTGGTGACACCACCACGTTTGTTGAACGTGAACGTTGTGGCTCCACCGGTGCGACCCGGAGTGATCTCGATCACGAGCGGGCAGCGTTTTTTCCAATTGGGCATTTCTTCGCCCAGCCAATCGAGGGCTTTCTCTTTACGGTACAGCTCAGCGTACTTGCCAAACTGCTCAGCGAGCTTTTTGGTAGGTGCAGAGACTTCAAAGTTTTCGGTCTGGTAACGCTCATCGGCTTGCACCGAAAGTGTGCAGATGGCGAACGTCAGACCGAGAAAGGCGAATCGGTTCAGAGTCATTCCCTTGACCTCCGTGTCAGATGGGGAAGCGTCGAGTTTTAACACGACGCCGTCCATCCGTGGGGGCGTCGAGAGTCTACAAGGCAAAGTTGATGCCAGCCGGAAAAACGGTGAGGTTCGAGTAGCCAAACTTGTCAAAAACGACCTAGAAGTGGGGTTTTGCGAAGAGGGGCGGTTTTGGTGTTCGTCCGCCTTGCCTGATCTTCCGTGTAACTCCTACAAGTTCGCAGGCGATGTTGCCCGGCGTGTCAGACTTACAAACTGTTCAGTTCATCACGTACAGTTGCGGGTGAAAAACCAAGAGAGCAGATCTGATCCATTTCACAGGATTCGATCTGCTCTCTGAGGTATGAATGACTTTAAACGTAATCGTCGTTACTTGCCCTTCTTCTGCAGCACGACCTTCGTCTTGGTTTCGACAACAACCTTCACCTTGTTATGCACTGAACCGTACTTGTTGGTCGGGCGAACCATCACGAGCGCGCCGTTGAAGCCCGGTACCGAGCCACGCACCAGAATGATGCCCTTCTCTGCATCCAATCCGATGACCTTGAGGTTGCGGATGGTGTTCTGCGTGTTCCCGTACTGACCGGCCTTCTTCATACCACGCTTCGGGCGACCCGAACCCCGGTTACTGGCCAGTGAGCTGTTACTACCAGCCTGACGGTGAACCTTCTTGGCACCGTGAGCCGCCGGCAGACCATCAAAGTTGTGCCGACGCATAACGCCCTGGTAACCACGGCCCTTGCTAGTGCCGATGACATCCACGGACTTGATGTCCTTGAACACGTCTTCGACCTTCAGCACTTGGCCGACGCTAACAGTTGGTGCCACGTCGAGGCGGAACTCACGCACGTGCCTTTGCGGTTCGCAGTCGGCCTTTGGAAGCAGTTGCACGCCAGCCGTCTGGCGTGATTTCTTCCGCTTCGATTCGAGCTTGCTGGCCACGTGACCCTGTTCGGATCGGCGGGCGTTCTTTCGGCTCTTATCCTTGAAGCCGACTTGCACGGCGATATAGCCGTCCTTGTCCTTTTCTCGGATTTGCAGCACAGGACATGGCCCGAGTTCGATGACCGTGACGGGTTCGACGGTGCCATCTTCGTTGAAGACTTGCGTCATACCGACTTTGAAGCCGAGCAAACCTAATGCTCTCGACATAGGAATAGCCTTGGGGACAGTGCCCCGACAGTGTTTATTGCCGACCCGCTCGTCCGATGCATTTTGGAGGGTGGCAAGCCACCCACATCGCGGTTCGATCGACTCCCCCCGTTTTCATTGAAATCGGAAGGAACGAGCATGTTAGTACTTTGTGCCGTATTGTCTACCCACATGGCTACACTCATCAAGATCAACTCACTCGTCCATGGTGGAGACGCTGAAATGTCGAACTCCAAGCTTAAGCTCCTAGTAGCGTCGGTGGTGCTCATGGGTGGGCTAATGACCATCGGTCTGGTGTCGCAACAAACAATTGCCAAAGCAGCTTCAACGAAACCAGTCGAAGAAGTCAAAAAGGATGAGCCGAAACAGATCGAACGTCGCGACGGAAAGATCAAGTCCCTCGATGCTGCAAAGAACGAGCTGGTGGTCACGTTGAACGAGGAAAAGTTCGACTTGCCAGTGTTCTTGGATGCAAAAGTCCAAGTCTTCTTCGGCAAAAGACTTCACAAACTCGCGGACTTCAAGCCTGACATGAACATCAGCCTCTTTTACGAAGGCGAAACGAAGAACCCTTTCAAGATCGAAGGGAATTGGCCAACTCTGGATTCCACCGTCATGGGCGTGGACGCAACGAAGAAGACTGTGAGTATTCGGACCGAAGTGAACAAAGGCTTTGAGTTTGAAGTTCCACTTTCAACAGCCGAAGATGTTGAAGTCAAGATCGACTCACTTCCATCAGGATTGGCAGACTTAACACTGGGGATGAAAATATGGATACACTTCGGCTTGAACAAGAAAACCGTCGAGCTGATTGAAGCCGAAGCGCCTCGAGATCAGTTGTCGGCCAAGTTCAAGTCAATAGACGGCAACATCGCGACTCTGACACTTCGGGTTCTCGGCCATCAAGATGAGAGAAAGATCGACTTGAAATTTCCGCTGAGCGACAGAACCGTTTTCCGATTAAGTGGGAATGATGCGACGAGCAAAGACCTGCTCGCGAAGATGCCAATACGCGTGAAGTTCTCCGAGAACCGACTAACCGTTACACACATCTGGGCTGGCCCGGTCGGGCAGGAAAAAGAAGACGAGTGAGATCAGTACTGTGAAATAAAAAACCCAGCCGATCGGCTGGGTTTTTTATTTCACAGTACTGATCTCACTCGTCTTCTTTTTCCTGCCCGACCGGGCCAGCCCAGATGTGTGTAACGGTTAGTCGGTTCTCGGAGAACTTCACGCGTATTGGCATCTTCGCGAGCAGGTCTTTGCTCGTCGCATCATTCCCACTTAATCGGAAAACGGTTCTGTCGCTCAGCGGAAATTTCAAGTCGATCTTTCTCTCATCTTGATGGCCGAGAACCCGAAGTGTCAGAGTCGCGATGTTGCCGTCTATTGACTTGAACTTGGCCGACAACTGATCTCGAGGCGCTTCGGCTTCAATCAGCTCGACGGTTTTCTTGTTCAAGCCGAAGTGTATCCATATTTTCATCCCCAGTGTTAAGTCTGCCAATCCTGATGGAAGTGAGTCGATCTTGACTTCAACATCTTCGGCTGTTGAAAGTGGAACTTCAAACTCAAAGCCTTTGTTCACTTCGGTCCGAATACTCACAGTCTTCTTCGTTGCGTCCACGCCCATGACGGTGGAATCCAGAGTTGGCCAATTCCCTTCGATCTTGAAAGGGTTCTTCGTTTCGCCTTCGTAAAAGAGGCTGATGTTCATGTCAGGCTTGAAGTCCGCGAGTTTGTGAAGTCTTTTGCCGAAGAAGACTTGGACTTTTGCATCCAAGAACACTGGCAAGTCGAACTTTTCCTCGTTCAACGTGACCACCAGCTCGTTCTTTGCAGCATCGAGGGACTTGATCTTTCCGTCGCGACGTTCGATCTGTTTCGGCTCATCCTTTTTGACTTCTTCGACTGGTTTCGTTGAAGCTGCTTTGGCAATTGTTTGTTGCGACACCAGACCGATGGTCATTAGCCCACCCATGAGCACCACCGACGCTACTAGGAGCTTAAGCTTGGAGTTCGACATTTCAGCGTCTCCACCATGGACGAGTGAGTTGATCTTGATGAGTGTAGCCATGTGGGTAGACAATACGGCACAAAGTACTAACATGCTCGTTCCTTCCGATTTCAATGAAAACGGGGGGAGTCGATCGAACCGCGATGTGGGTGGCTTGCCACCCTCCAAAATGCATCGGACGAGCGGGTCGGCAATAAACACTGTCGGGGCACTGTCCCCAAGGCTATTCCTATGTCGAGAGCATTAGGTTTGCTCGGCTTCAAAGTCGGTATGACGCAAGTCTTCAACGAAGATGGCACCGTCGAACCCGTCACGGTCATCGAACTCGGGCCATGTCCTGTGCTGCAAATCCGAGAAAAGGACAAGGACGGCTATATCGCCGTGCAAGTCGGCTTCAAGGATAAGAGCCGAAAGAACGCCCGCCGATCCGAACAGGGTCACGTGGCCAGCAAGCTCGAATCGAAGCGGAAGAAATCACGCCAGACGGCTGGCGTGCAACTGCTTCCAAAGGCCGACTGCGAACCGCAAAGGCACGTGCGTGAGTTCCGCCTCGACGTGGCACCAACTGTTAGCGTCGGCCAAGTGCTGAAGGTCGAAGACGTGTTCAAGGACATCAAGTCCGTGGATGTCATCGGCACTAGCAAGGGCCGTGGTTACCAGGGCGTTATGCGTCGGCACAACTTTGATGGTCTGCCGGCGGCTCACGGTGCCAAGAAGGTTCACCGTCAGGCTGGTAGTAACAGCTCACTGGCCAGTAACCGGGGTTCGGGTCGCCCGAAGCGTGGTATGAAGAAGGCCGGTCAGTACGGGAACACGCAGAACACCATCCGCAACCTCAAGGTCATCGGATTGGATGCAGAGAAGGGCATCATTCTGGTGCGTGGCTCGGTACCGGGCTTCAACGGCGCGCTCGTGATGGTTCGCCCGACCAACAAGTACGGTTCAGTGCATAACAAGGTGAAGGTTGTTGTCGAAACCAAGACGAAGGTCGTGCTGCAGAAGAAGGGCAAGTAACGACGATTACGTTTAAAGTCATTCATACCTCAGAGAGCAGATCGAATCCTGTGAAATGGATCAGATCTGCTCTCTTGGTTTTTCACCCGCAACTGTACGTGATGAACTGAACAGTTTGTAAGTCTGACACGCCGGGCAACATCGCCTGCGAACTTGTAGGAGTTACACGGAAGATCAGGCAAGGCGGACGAACACCAAAACCGCCCCTCTTCGCAAAACCCCACTTCTAGGTCGTTTTTGACAAGTTTGGCTACTCGAACCTCACCGTTTTTCCGGCTGGCATCAACTTTGCCTTGTAGACTCTCGACGCCCCCACGGATGGACGGCGTCGTGTTAAAACTCGACGCTTCCCCATCTGACACGGAGGTCAAGGGAATGACTCTGAACCGATTCGCCTTTCTCGGTCTGACGTTCGCCATCTGCACACTTTCGGTGCAAGCCGATGAGCGTTACCAGACCGAAAACTTTGAAGTCTCTGCACCTACCAAAAAGCTCGCTGAGCAGTTTGGCAAGTACGCTGAGCTGTACCGTAAAGAGAAAGCCCTCGATTGGCTGGGCGAAGAAATGCCCAATTGGAAAAAACGCTGCCCGCTCGTGATCGAGATCACTCCGGGTCGCACCGGTGGAGCCACAACGTTCACGTTCAACAAACGTGGTGGTGTCACCAGCCAAGACATGAAGATCTTCGGCGATGTCAAGCAACTCCTCGAAAGTGTTCTTCCACACGAAGTCACTCACACCGTTTTTGCCCATCACTTCGGCAGGCCGGTGCCACGGTGGGCTGATGAAGGTGGATCCGTGCTTTCCGAGAACGACTCCGAACGTCTGGAACACGACATCAAATGCCGGGAGTTCCTCAACGCGAAACGTGGCATTCCACTCAAACACCTGTTCCCGATGAAAGATTACCCAAAAGACACGATCGTCCTGTACGCCCAAGGCTTTAGCGTGAGCCATTACTTGATCGAACTTGGTGGCGGTGGCCTTGATGGCCGACAGAAGTTCCTGAACTTCCTTGAAACTGGCATGGCGAACGATAGCCGCAACTGGGAATCCGCCATTCAGAAGCACTACGACGTCGACGGTCTCGACGACCTGCAAGCCAACTGGATCGACAGCCTCAAGTCTGCACCCATAGCCAAAGGCCGTGCCGCCGACAAACTCCGCGGAGAAAGCATTAACCTGGCCAGCAACGACCGCAACCGCAGTCGCAGTAACACCGATGTGCGAAGTAGTGCTAACCTGGGTATTCCACAGTTGGAAGCCCCAGTGGTGAGTGTAACCAGAGGTAGCAGCCCAAACTTCGACGAACGCCCAACCCCTCGTCTGGCCAGCAGAGTCAGCCGCGATTTGAATCCACTACCCACGCCAAAAATGCTGCCACCAGAAGTGACCTTCGGCAAGTAAACGTCAACAGGCCGTGCACCATGACACAACCCCCGCTCGCGGGGGTTGTGTTCGTTTCCCGGTTTGTGTTTTGCGAACTTCATCTGGCCGGCAACCACGTTACATCGGTAATCGCAAGAAGATGGGTGGTGCTTTGATGCCAGCAAGTCGTCGATTCTCGAAGTGAGGGGGTATGGGGTGTCGAACGGAACACATTTAACTGCTTGGCAAATCTAGCAGATACAACAACGGATTGAACCTAATTCCCGGGTTGATTTTCTGATAGCTCTGGGTATGGTCCGCGAGCCAAAAATCCGTTGTGCAGGACGCACCCCCATGTCCTTAAACCTTGGATCATCGCTTCGCCTGGAAACACTCGAACTCCGAGATGTGCCTGCAGCGGGGTCGTGGTTAGTTGAGCCGTTTACGAAAGGCTTGGGTTCCAGCCCGCTGCCCGACAATTGGGTGCAATGGTCGGACGGGCCTGGCGGAACGGTCTTCAAAGTCGATCAAGCTGGGCAGGGGTTGGGCGGACAGGGGCAATTGCTTTCCTCCGCCAGCAGTGCCACGGCAGGTCGGGCTTGGATCAACACGGTGTACTCGGCAGATGTGGAAGCCTCGGCGTCGGTGTTCGTCAACAGCCTAGCGACATCGCAACTGATGATCCGCGGACGAAACCTCAGCACGGCCACGCCGACCTACTACGGTGCCAGTGTGGTGCGCGGTGGCACAGTTGAATTGGTGCGCGTGGTCAATGGCGTGAGCACCACACTTGGCACGGTGAAGTCGAAGGAATGGGTGAGCAACACTTGGCTCACCGTGAAGCTGCGGGCCGACGGCGACAACATCAAAGCCTTTGTGTTCCGTGGCGATACCAATCAGTACCTCTCGGCCAACGGTACATGGACACGGCAACCGACAGCAGCCATTGAGAAAACGGACACAGCCAACCGGCTAGCAGGGTTCATCGGCTTCGCCCGGCCCAAGGGTATCGAAGCGGTTGTCCCACTTGACAGCCTCAAGATCGGTCCGGCTGATGATTCACTGACCGCACCACTGCGCGAAGAACGCTTCAACACAGTCATCGCGAATGGATTGCCGTCTGGGTGGACGAGTTGGGCTGCTGATGGTGGATCGTCGTTCAGCACGCTGAGTGACGAGACGTTGGAAATCGGCGGAAGAACGTCGAGTGCCTCTCGCGTATGGATGTCACAACCGGTGCCAACCGATGTGCAATTGAGCACATCGGTGTATGTGGATAGCTTGGTGCCTGCTGGGTTGTTCGTGCGCGGATCGTGGTTGAACTCCAACAAAGCCAACTTCTACGAAGTGACTGTGAAACGTGGACTGGAGGTCGAACTCACGAAAATGGTGAACGGTACGCGCACTTCCTTCGGCAAGCTCATCACCACGGGCTGGCAGAGTGGGCTGTGGGTGCAAGTGAGTATGATTGTGAAGGGCGATCAACTGCGCGTACAACTCTACCGGGCAGATACCGGTCAATACCTCACTTCGGACGGCAAGTGGAGCCTGACACCGGTGTACGCAATGACGCGTACCGACAAAGCCATCACCAGCGGTGGCTTGGCAGGGCTGTCGCGTGGAACCGGCTCAGCGGATGATCTGATCTACGACAACTTCATCGTGAATAGTGCGCCGGTCAACCTGACCACTCCCACGAACATCCCCACCGAAGCCGATAAGCCTACCGTCATTACCTCTCCACCGAAACCGGTGACTCCGCCGGTACCGCCAGTGCCGCCTGTCGTTGTGCCAACGGTACCGCCAGTGCCACCTGTCGTGGTAACACCAAGTCCGCCAGTGACCGTGCCACCCGTGCCACTGCCGCCATCACCGCCAGTCTCGCCATTACCGGTCACGAACACGGCTTTGCCACCAGTACCCCGACACTTCAGCCACATCCGTGTGGCCAAGCTGGCCTACTCCGGCACCGAGTTGAATGACTACGAACAGTCGCTGATCAAGAACGGTGTTGATCTCATCATCCCGAATTTAAACCTCGTGGACGACATTGCGGCGGTCAACAAGAACACCCCGCAGTTCATTTACACCAATGTGTCGAACGTTTACCTCAGCCTGCTGACGGACTGGCTGGCATATGCGGATCGCAACAAGCTCGACCGTGAGTCACTCTTTTATCACGTGAACAAGGCTACCTCGTTTAGCGGTATGAGTGCGTCCGCCGTAGCGGTGAATCACTTCTGGGCGGCCTACCGGGGGAACGACACCAAGGGCTACACCTACTACACGCAACAAGTGCGGCGCGGTACTACGCCGGTACGCTTGGGTGAAGCGGGCGAGTCGTTCGTACTTGGCTACACGGAGAAGTTCCGGGAGTTGAACTTCGACTTCCAAACCGGGGCCGCCACCGGATGGAACGGATTATTAGAGTATGCCAGCGTTGTTGATGCCAACGGAAACCCAACTGTTTGGAAGACCCTGAACACACTGAGCGACACCACCAATGGTTATCGGGTCGATGGCAGGCTGACGTTTGATCCACCCAAGGACTGGGTCACTTCATCCGTTGCAGGTACCGACCGGCTGTACTTCGTCCGTGTTCGCACCCTTACCGGCACCGCTGCCCAAGCCCCAATGACACTCAAGATCACCGGGCGAGACTACACCGGCCACAACGGCGACGTGGGCACGATCCCGGCGTTCGATACTACGGCTGACCTTGACCGCGACGGCTACCTGAACGATGCGGAATACGCACGCCGCCGCGCGGGTAACGACGCCCGGTTTACCTATGAGAGCCGATTGACCTTCCCCTACTACGGGCCGTATCGGTTTGCTACGAACCTGAGTTCGCCAAACCTGATGAACTGGACGATTGACTACCACAAACGATTCATCGCTGCGAATCCTCTGATTCAAGGATTCTTTGTCGACAACTCCATCGCCGTTCTGGCGGTGGACTACACCGGGCTGAAGGAAACCGTTGGTAACTATGCCGAGCAGTACGGCAACATCCTCGGCAAGTTGAATGTGTCGCTTGGCTCCAAGTGGCTCATCACGAACACGGCTGGCGGTGGCAAGAACATTGAGCAGCAGGTGAAGAATGGCCTGTCGTACCTCGAAGAATTTGCCCTGCGACCAATGACGGCTAACCCAGTTCAAGTGGACGATCTGCTGGCCTTGTTGCGTCGTCGCCGTGAACTCTCGGCCGGTCGCGGCTATGAGATTCTGGATAGCTACGCGGGTACGAAGTTCGACGCTGCTGATCCACGGGTGATGCAAGCCACGCTGGCCATGTACTACCTGGTGGCCGACCCAGATCGTTCGTTTTTGATGATCAACGGTGGCAGCGAACCGAGCAGTGCTTGGAGCCGACACTGGACAGATGCCATCCGCTACAATGTTGGCCGACCAACGGGCGAAGCCACGGTTTTTGCGGCCGGCAACGACCCGGCGACTGCCGCGCTGCCTTACAAGGTGTACAGCCGAACCTACCAGAACGCCTTGGTGCTGTACAAGCCGTTGTCGTACTACCGTGGTACCAACGGCACTACAGCCGACAACACCCGCACTACGCACTCGCTTAACGGTTGGTACCGAGTGGTGAACAACGATGGAAGCCTGGGAGCACGCATCAACACGATCACCCTGCGCAATGGTGAAGGCGTCACGTTAGCGAAGGCCTAGCTAGGTTTTGACAGGCTGAACTTCAGCGGATAGGCTAAAGTGACGCCTAAGAGGTCTTTGCATGCCGACGATTCAAGTAGAAGTCTCACCGGAAGTCGCCGGAATCATCGCGGCCAAAGTTGCCGATGGAAGCTACGACTCCGCTGATGCCTACATCACAGAAGCCGTTCATCTGATGGAGGATGCTCGAACGCATCAGGATGAAGAGGAGAAACTTGCCGAACTCAAACGAATCATCAACAAGAGTCTGCGGCAAGCAGATGCTGGTGATGTTGCTCCATACAGCTACGAACTGATGAAAGCTCACTTGAAGAGCCGTGATGTCAGAACGCAGCTTAGTCTACACTTCGGATGCACGGGAGCAGCTTGATGGTGTTTCCGAGTACACACTACTGACATCGGTTGAAGTACAGGAAGCCCGCTACATGCAGAGGCTCTATTCTGAAATTGATCAACTGCGTCAGTATCCGAATCGAGGGAAGCGACGGGACGAATTGGAGCTTGGCCTTCTAAGCTACAGGATCGAAAAGCACTTTGTCTTCTATCGAGCAAGCACCGAGTACATCACTGTCATCGCTGTTCTTCATGAGCGTATGGATCCGAAACGGCACCTCGGATGAAGCCCCTACGGCATTACCCCAGCACCGTGAGAGATTGCACTTGGTCGCCATTGCACGGTGGCTACAGCGGAGCCACGCTCTGGCGTGGCGAGGAAGCAGATGTGCCACTTTTTGTAATGAAACAGTGGCCAATCGGAACAACGCTGGTGCATCTCATCACGATGCATCAAGCGATGGGCGTTGCTCACTCGGCCTTGCCGGACATCGTTCCCATACCGATGCAAGACTTACGTGGGCAAACCGTAACCATCTGCGACCGTCATGTGTTTGACGTTCAACAGTGGAAGACTGGCAAACCGATTTCAACAACGGTTGACATCCAAGCTGGCTGCAAAGCAATCAGCGCCCTTCATCGTGCATTCGCCAATTTGGGCAGCCGCCTTGCCCCAGCACCTGGTGTACGCCAGCGTTGGAAGATGCTGCAAGAACCCGTGGTGTTGCAACCTTGGCCAGATTTTGAACGACAACGACAACGGACTGTCAGCGAACTGTTGCCGTATCTCGATGTGCCGATGCGGTTGCACACCATCCATGGTGATTTGCATCCCGACCATCTTTTGTTCAACAGTGGACACGTAAGCGGCATCATCGACTTTGGTGCCACACGAGTCGATCTCCCGGCACTCGATTTCGCCCGGTGGATCGGCCTCGCGGGCACGCCGGAACATCTTGAATCTTTCGCAGGCACCGTCGAGCTAGGTTTCTTCATGGTGTTGATCAGGGCGAGCTTGCTTGGCTCACTGACAGTCTGGTGTCAGCGAAAACACCAAAATCAGCACCGGTTGCGACAGTTGATCGAAGCCTACCAGCGCTGGCAGAGTTAAACCAAGCCCCACCAGCGGCGTAAGCCCCATTCGGTGAGAAGCAGCACCGCAAAGCCGACGAGCCAACCGGTGAGGAAACCACCCGAGTGATCGCGTCGCCAGTCGGGCAGGTACTTGGGCCGGGGTTTGACGGTGTCGAGCGGTTGTGTTCGCAACTCGTTGAGGAACGCCGGGAGATCGCTCAACCTGTAGAACTTCCCCCCGCCTTCGGTCGCGAGTTTCTTCAGCACGTCGTAGTTCGCTGAGGCCACGAGCAGTTCATCGGACAGTTCCGGGTAGGCAAAGAACCGCGCGGTGGCCTCGCCGGTCACGGCCACGGTGTTACCTTTGTCGGTCACGTTGCCGGTGGCTTTGAGTTTCACTGTGTATTCGCCGGGCGAGGTTGGGTTGAACTCGGCTCGCGAGTCGCCCTTAGCATCCAGCACCACGGGCAGGGTCTTGGCGTCGCCACCACCGGGTGGAGTGATCGATACTTCGTACACCGGCTCCGTCACAGCTTGGCCGTTCGGCCCCTTCAACCCCATTCGGAAGCCTTGCTTCGCCCCCACGGCCAAACGAGGGAAGTCCGGTCGAATGAACGCTGCCGCATCTTCTTCGTCCTGCTTGGCCAACCACAACACAAGCTGACGCCAGAACCGCGAGTGCAATTGACTGCCCTCTTTATTCTTGGGCTGCCCGAGACGCTCCCACATGTACGTGTCTTGCGCGGTGAACACCAGCACCCGGCTCTTGGAGCCGGTGTCGAACTGCTGACCAATCAACAGCTCAAACTGCTTGGCGGAGTCCGGTGGTTTGTTCAAGTCCACTACGTTGTCGCCGTCGCGTGCCCACAGGTAAACCGTGGCCCCGTTCTTCACCTTGCCCACGCGGTTGAGGCCGGTGAACCGGCTCTTGTTCTTGGGCAGATTCAACTTGTCCCACTGTTGCAGCGATTCTTCGCGGTTGCTGCCCAACTTCGTGAGGTAGCTATCGCTGAAGCGCGGTTCTGGAACGATCTGATAACGTGCATTGTCGCGTTCCTTGCTGCGTGGGGCATCGGCCAAGGTGACGGGTAGTACTTCTTCAAAGGCTTTCTCGTTCCGCCAGCCGTTCGCCGCCTCCGGTCCTAAGTCGGGGCTACCGGCCAGCGTGGCATGCCCACCGATCATCAGCAGGCCCAAGCCGTTTTCCTTCACTCGCTTGGCGATCTTGTCCGGTAAGCCCGGCTCCACGGCAGCCAGTTGTTTCGGGGTAATGTTGCCAAGGATGAGCACATCGTAGGCGAATTGATCGAAGTCAAAGGCTCGGCTCAGGCCCACGCCGCCGTCGTCGGTTTGCAAGTCCACCTTGCGAACATCGATGCGCGGATCAGCAGCGAGAGCATCGAGCAAGCGGGCGTTTTCATAGTTGAACCGATTGACAATCAGTACCCGCAGGCCTTCCTTGTTCAACGTGAGGTACGTCTCCAACACGTTGTTGCTGGGGGCGGTGTCGCCGGGCACATCGGCTGCGGGTATCTCGACGCGAACCTTGATCTGTTTGCGTGGTAGCTTGTTGGCATCCAGCGGCAGTTCGTCGGGGGCTTTCAGGCTCAGCTCGATGCGGTTGTCGGTGGCCTTGGTG
>JBBRME010000073.1:0-20257 GCA_038230995.1 Gemmatales bacterium | reverse complement strand
CATGCGAACGGTCTTTCAGGCAACGACGACAGCCATCGTCTGCGTGGTCATCTACGTCATCGCAACAACGATGATCTTGAGCTTCCTAAATACACTATCGGGAAGAAGTGACGATCATCTGATAGGCATCTACTCTAATGCAGTGGTGCCTGCTCTCGTTGGCTTCATCATGATGGAAGCAGACAGCAGCTATAAACACATTGCACAAATCAAGTTGGGTGGACTGTTTGGTACGGCTTTGGGTTCGGCGTTGCATTGCTTCGGTGCAATGGCTCTGCTGAAGGCCGCCGTGAAGCAAGTCATCCGTGAAAAGGGTGCCAGCCCGAACCGCTGAGCCTGCTCTGCTATCATTCCAATGTGTTGTGTGGAACTTCAGGAACGTGTCATGGCGCGGCGGAGTGTAGTACTGGCGATGAGCGGTGGCGTGGATAGCTCCGCATCAGCGGTGCTGCTGAAGAAGCAGGGCTACGACGTGATCGGCCTATTCATGCGCACCGGTGTGCATACGAACGAAGCCGACGTCCGCAAGGAAAACAAGAAGGGCTGTTGCAGCGCGATTGATGCGAACGACGCCCAACGTGTGGCCGACAAGCTCGACATCCCGTTTTATGCGCTCAACTTTGAACGTGAGTTCAACGAGATCATCGACTACTTCGCCAACGAGTACCTGCTGGGCCGCACGCCGAACCCGTGTGTGGTGTGCAACAACTGGCTCAAGTTTGGCCAACTTTGGAAGTTCGCCAAGCAACTGGGGGCCGATGCGATTGCCACGGGGCACTACGCACAGATTCTGACTGGGCCGGACGGCGAACCCCAATTGCACAAGGGCCTCGACCCAGACAAAGATCAAAGCTACGTGCTGCACGGCATCAAGCGCGATGTACTTCCGCATCTGATCTTCCCGGTGGGTGGGTATCTCAAGCCGCAGATTCGGGCCTTCGCTGCCGAGGCGGGCTTGGATACCGTGGCCGTGAAGCCGGACAGCGTGGAGATTTGCTTCGTGCCCAGCGGCCAACATGTGGATGTGGTGCGGCAACGACGGCCTGAAGCGAACACGGCAGGTTTGATCCGTGACAAGGATGGCACGGTGCTCGGCACGCACGACGGCATCGACCGTTACACCGTGGGCCAACGCAAGGGCCTGGGTGTGGCCACGGGGCAAAAGCGGTTCGTGCTGGAGGTTCTACCGAGTACCAACGACGTGATCATTGGCGCTGCGGAAGACTTGCTCGCCAACGGACTGGTGGCCAGTCGCATCAACTGGTTGATCGACCCACCAACGGAGTTGACCAACATCACCGCGAAGATCCGCTACCGCCATGCAGGGACACCGGCGGTGGTGCATGCCTTGCCGAATGAAGAGTTTGAAGTTCGTTTCGATCAACCGGAATCGGCTGTGACACCTGGCCAAGCGGTGACGTTCTACGATGGCACCCGTGTGTTGGGCGGCGGTTGGATCGAGCGTGCGTTGGCGTGATCTGTAGCCGCGAGGCGAAGCCGAGCGCGTACATCAACTTGAAACACGCTCGGCTCCGCCTCGCGGCTACGTCACACTCACTTCAGTGGCTTCTTTGGTTGTAATTTCAGCGAGATGGAAAACACATCGCCGGTCACAGCCTGATGCAACTCGACACGCTCGAACAGTTCGAGCGTGTCCATGAGTGCAGGTAGTGCCTTTTCGTGCTTTGCAGCATCCGAGCCGTCCAGTGTCGCGAGGATTCGTGCGTAGAGTTTGCTGTGCTGGCGCAGTTCCTTCACCAATGCGGCCGAGTTGAGCCGAACGATCAACGACGTCGGTTCGGACTTGGTGCTTTTGGTATCGAAGTCGAGCCAGGCGGATGGATGCGACGACACCACCAGCACATCGCCTTTCAGGCCGTAGGTGGGTTGGAGACCATCGGGAAAGAAGTTCTTGGCGTGGATAGTTTTGTACGTGTCGGCTCCGACTTTGATTTCCTCGATCTTGAAGCCATCGTCGAACGCCTTGTTGTACTGTACCCGCAGGAGCTGCGCAATGAAGTCGCACCCGGCCAGTACACCCTCCAGCGGGTTAGTGCGATCCTTACTGTTCGTGCTGAATTTGATCGCCACGCCAAGGGCAGGGCAGTTCACGGCATCGGTACCGGGGCAAAACCACACAGCCCAGTCCAGCCCTTGTGCGGCAAGTTG
Source organism: Gemmatales bacterium (assembly GCA_038230995.1). Lineage (GTDB taxonomy): Bacteria > Planctomycetota > Planctomycetia > Gemmatales > Gemmataceae > JALHQU01. The sequence goes on along the minus strand of JBBRME010000073.1, from coordinate 18,088 downwards.
AAGTGAGTTCTTTCCCACCACGGGGCCGACCACGTCCGTCTGCATCTTTTGAAGTTGTTCTCGTGACTCTTGCGAGAGAAACGAAAGCAGCAACGGTAGCACCGCATCCGGTTCCATCCGCCCGGCCACGCTCAACATGCACTTCTCTGGAATTCCAGCCCACAAGCTCGACGGCTTCCGGTCGGCCTTCAGTAGCGGGGTGAATTCTGAAGGCATAGCCGTTCGGTCGAAAGCCACACGCAAACTAATCTCAGCGTTCTGCTCGACATCCAGCGTGAAACCAACGGATTTCATCGGCCCGACGAGCTTGCGAAACTGCTTGAGAAAGGCCTTCTCGTCACCGTTGCCCGAGGCTTGTTCGTCCGCACCAAGTTGCTTGTCGATGGATTTCGGATCGAGCAGCACCGTGACGAGCCGAGTGGAATCAGACTTTGAACTGAGTTGTTTGAAGCGGGTAACAACGGGTGCTTCGCTCTTGGCGGAGCGGGTCAGTACGGCTTCCATCGTGGCACGGTTCGCGGTGTACACGAACAGGCCATCATCCAGCAACGCAAAGTAATCGGATCGGCCATCGGGTTTCACACGTTCGGTGAACGTCGCTTCGCCAACCTTCACAGGCACAACTTTTGTGATCTCGCCAGACTTCAACTGTTGTGCGTTCAGGTTCTTCCAGAACTCGATGGCCGTTGCTGGCTTGGGCGATTTGGTGAGCAACACCACGGCTTCGCCGTTGCTGGTTGGAACATGCGCGAGCACGACTGCAGGGCCAACAACGTCGTCGAGCAGTTGTTTGCTACTTAGGCCCAAGGCTTCCGGAAGCGATTTCTCGGCATGGAGGAGTTGCTTAATCGTCGGCTCTTCTTGAATGTTGATGCCGAAGTTGCTCTTGATGAACCACTCGGCGAATGGCGACGCTCGGATGGCTTTCCAATGCCGTTGCACATCCTGCACGACGATGTGAACCGTGGCCTCGGTCGGTACACGAGCCAGTAGCTCATCAGCTGGATTGGCCGACCAGACAGTCGTCGTCAACAACAAGCAGCAGAGCAGGGCGAAAAGGCGATGCATGACGAACTCCAAGGAGCATCAATGCGAACCAAAGCCCGTATCGCGCAGGAACAGAGCTAACGTCCGCCGTGGCCCATTTGTCAGCGGATCGAGGGCTGCTTGTGGTACGGTGCTCAGGTTTGGTAGTTTGCTGTTGAGATTCAATTCAGGTGTGGACGTCGGCAGTGTCACGCGCTGGATCGACGAAAACAGCCCTTTCGCCGGTGTCGTGGCACGCTCCGTGAACTTGGCAACATCGACGTTCCAATCACTCAATCGGCTCGGGACTTCAGTAGCTTGTCGTGTAGCCCGCTCATAAGTCGCCGTCATCGTTTTCGGTTGAAGGAATGCCACACCAACGGCGATGAGTACCAACAAGCCAACCCCAGCCCCCAAGCGTCTCAGCAGTGTGATTCGTGCCACCTCGGCACGGCGAGCCTTCTCCACGCGATCAACAAAGAGTGCCGACACGACCACTGGCTGTTGTGCCTGGGTGCTGTAGTGCGAGAGGGCCGCATCAAAAGTCAGGTGTGGCTCGTTCATTTGGGTGGGACAGGTTCCGGTTCGGGGGTGGGCAAAAGTCCGCGTTGTTGGAGTTCCGTTGCGAGTATGTGGCGGGCACGATGCAGCCAGGTCTTCACTGTGCCAACCGGTCGAGACACGATCTCAGCGATTTCGTCGTAGTTATGGCCTGACTCATGGTAGAGCACAAACACCTCACGGTAGTCCTGCCTCAACTCGGCAATCACACCTTGGATGGCCGTCGTCAGTTCCGTTGAACCTTGCACCGGGGCACGATCAGCAATATCGGCCAGATAGTCCGCAGTCTCCGGTCGCTTCATCCGTTTGCCCATCGCCGTTCGGCAACGGTTCACGGCAATCGTCAGTATCCACGGTCGCAATGGTCGGTTGCTATCCCAACTCTTCAGGCTCCGGAACACACGCAGGAACACTTCCTGTGCCACGTCCTCAGCGTCATGCTGATGACGAAGCATTTTGATGCAAAGACCAACAACGTCCTGCTCGAACTGTTTCACCAGTTCGACCGTGGCGTGCGAGTCGCCGCGCAGGCAACGACGAACAAGAGCCTGTTCGGCGTTCACAGTTGACCCCACGACGTAAAAAGAGTTACCCGACCAACCAAGAGTCGGTTTCAAGCCAGTTCGTTGAAGATTACGAAATCTTGCCGAGGGATGCTGAAGCACTTCAAGAGATCGACTTGTTGGTTGCATGAACTCTGTCGACTTATTAGAGTAATCATCACAGCAATTCTTACTGTGTGGGCCAAGTCATGCTCCGACTCGATGCTCCGCGTTCGGTTCGATTCTGCGATGGATTGTCTCGACGAGACTTTCTATATGCCGGGGCGGTGCCAATGCTCGGCCTTAGCCTGAGTGGTTTGATGGCTGCCGAGGCGAAGAAGACAGCTGACGAGGACGTGAACTGCATCTTCATTTTCATGGTGGGTGGGCCAAGCCAGTTTGAAACCTTCGACCCTAAGCCCGATGCACCAGCCGAGATTCGCGGGCCAACCAAGCCGATTAACACCAACGTGAATGGCATTCGCATTGGCGAAATGCTGCCGAAATTGTCGCAGCAGATGGACAAGATCTCGGTTGTTCGCAGTGTTTATCACACCGCCACGGCAGTACACGATACCGGCCACCAGATGATGCAAACCGGTCGATTGTTCAGCGGTGGTGTCGAACACCCACACATGGGTAGCGTGCTGGGTTACCTCAAGGGCGGACGCGGCGAACTTCCCCCACACGTGCTGCTGCCTCGGCCAATCGGTCGTACGGGTGGCAATCTTCCGCACGGTCACTCGGCTGGGTATCTGGGGAAAGCACATGATCCGTTCATTTTGAATGCCGACCCGAACGAGAAGAACTTCAAGGTGCCGGATTTATTGCCACCGGACTACATCACGCCGAAGCGGGCCGAACGTCGGCAATCGCTACGCGATGCAGTGGATGGCGGACTGGCGGCCTTTGAAAAGTCCGATGCAGCCAAGCAACTCGATGACAACTTTGCACTGGCTTACAAGCTCATGTCGAGCGAGAAGGCGCGAGCCGCGTTCGATCTGCAAAAAGAATCGGACAAGATGCGTGACCGCTATGGCCGCACCCGTTTCGGGCAGTCGTGCCTGATGGCCCGGCGGTTAATTGAAGCTGGTGTGCGGTTCGTCACCATTAACATGTTTGAAACCGTCTTCGATGAAGTGACTTGGGACATCCACGGATCGAAACCGTTTACCGACATCAACGAGATGGCCAAGCAGGTTGCTCCGAACTACGACCAAGCCTTCAGCACACTGTTGGAAGACCTGAGCGAGCGCGGATTACTGAAGACCACGATGGTGGTGTCCACCGGTGAGTTCGGTCGCACACCCAAAGTGAACCCGGCCGGCGGACGCGACCACCACCCCGGTGTATGGAGCATGCTCATGGGTGGTGGCCCGCTCAAGGGTGGTCAAGTGATTGGCGAATCCGACGAACAAGGGGCAACACCGAAGACCCGCCCGCTGACACCGAGTGAGATTGCCGCCACGGTTTACCGTGGCTTGGGTGTCGATTACCACAAGGAACTCCCCGGCCCACAAGGCAGACCAATCCCGATCACCGACTACGCCACGAAACCGATCGACGAGTTGTTTTAAGGAGAAGTGCCATGCGAAAAATCGTCATCGACGAGCAAACGCTGCAACTCGACCTCACCGGTGGGATGATCCTGCCGAGCGGGGATGACCTCCCTTATTCGGATGGAATACCCTTGGAGACACCTTGGCACCGCGACGGAATGATGCTGATGATGGACCAAGTGGACTATCAACTTCAAGGAAGGAAAGATTATTTCGTCGGTGGTGATATGTTCGTTCATTTCAGTTTGAAGAAAGACAAGCGGTCGGACTTTCGCGGGCCGGATTTGTTCGTTGTGTTTGATGTGCCCAAGGACAAACGGCGCAAAAGCTGGGTCGTTTGGGAAGAAGATTGGCACTACCCGGACATCGTCGTCGAGTTACTCTCGGAATCAACGGCCAGCATTGATCGCAACGAAAAATTTGAACTGTATCAGGATGTGTGGAAGACGACGGAATACTACCTGTTCGATTTCGACTCCATGCTGGCCGAGGGATGGAGATTGATTGACGGAAAGTATCGTGCCATTGAACCGGATTCGTCAGGACGAATTGAATGTAAACAACTGGGAATGTGGCTTGGAGGGGCGGATATTGAATGGCGCGGAGAAAGTCGCTCGTTGCCAACGTTTTACCTGAAAGATGGGCAACTTGCGCCGACTTTTTACTTGGGCGAAAAGAGTCGTGCTGACGCTGAAACCGAACGGGCCGAAGTGGAGAAGCAACGGGCCGAAGTGGAGAAGCAACGGGCCGACGCTGAGGCAGCGAAGAACCAGGCTTTATTGGTTGAGTTGCAACTCCTCCGAAACAAATTGAACAACACGGGAACCACGGATGCCAAGTGACCGAGATGATGATGATCGAGATGACCGCGACGAAGACTACCGGCGGCGGGCGAAGCGTCGACGCCGAGATGCTGACGACGAAGATCTAGCGTGCAAGCCCACGAAGGGCGGTGGCCTGATTCCGTACCGCAACGGTATGGCATTGGCCTCCTATTACTGTGGGGTCTTCTCGATCATCCCACTGTTTTGGGTGTCACTGAGCATATTAGCCATCATCTTTGGCTTTCTTGGACTGAACAAAGCCAAGGTTCGTCCAGAAATGGGCGGGAAGGGCCACAGCATCACGGGTATCGTCTTGGGGATCATTACGATCTTGCTGCCGATTTGCATCATTGTGGCGATCTATCTCTTGCGGTAAAAGGGTGCTGAGTCATGACACTGCTCCGCAGTAAATACGACGATCAAACCGACTACGAAGACCCTACTGACCGCTATCAACGGCGAGGCAAGGGTAGCCGCACCAGCAAGGGCGAGACCAGTAGCACAGCCAGTACCGCGAACGTGCTCGGCATCATGGCGATGGTGCCCTTTCTGGGAGTTTTGTGTACCCCGCTTGCCTTTCTGTTGACGTTCCTCGCCCATCGTCAACTCAATGCTAACTCCCAGCTTGAAGGTCGGAACTTGGCCCGGAATGCGTTTCTCTTTGCGGTGGTCGGTACAATTGTGAATTTCATTGTGCCAGTCATTGTTTACTTCCTCCTGTTAGTTCGTTGATTCATCCCATGGCATCCCCCTCATGCTTCGGCTTTTAACAATCTGTACGGTGCTGGTTCTCTTCTTTGGCTCTTCCGCCAAGGCAGGCGATTGGGCTATCTTCCCGCCAGTGATATCGCTCACCGGGCCAGGCTCCAAGCAGCAACTGCGCCTCTGCGAGGTCGTTGGCACACGAGCAACTGCTGAACTCACCGACAAAGTGACATGGGCCAGCGACAACGAAAAGATTGCACGCATTTCCAAGACCGGAGAATTGGTTTCGACCGGGTCGGGTAGTGCAACCATCTCGGCCACGTTAAATGGACAACGCAAATCGATCTTGGTCACAATGGTCGAGTTCGAGAAGCCGCGAACCTTGTCGTTCGTTCAAGATGTACAACCGGTGCTCACCAAATCCGGCTGCAACATGGGTTCCTGCCACGGTGCTCTGGCAGGCAAGGGCGGCTTCAAACTGAGTCTGCGTGGTTACAACCACGAGAGCGACCATTTCACCATTTCCAAGCAGGCTCTGGCCCGACGTACCGATACCACGGAACCCGACGAAAGCCTGCTGTTGCGTAAACCGACACGGGCCATGAGCCACGCCGGTGGCAAACGGTTTGAGAAAGACTCCGAGGAGTATCGCACACTACGGGCCTGGATTGCAGCGGGTGCCCCCGGGCCGAGTGACAAGGAAGTGTCATTGGAAAAGATCGAAGTCTTCCCGAACCTCGCAGTGCTGAAGCCGAAGGATTCTATTCGTGTTGTTGTTCAGGCCAGCTACAGCGATGGCCGTAAGGCTGACGTCACGCATTGGGCCAAGTTTTCGAGCAGCGAAGAAACGATTGTGACAGTGGATGATCAAGGCCATGCTACGGTGCAGGCCAGCGGAGAGTCCGCAATCGCCGTACTGTTTGGTTCCAAAGTCGCCACGGCGACCATCACAGTACCTCACCTCAAACCCGTTGATGTTGCTTTGTTCGACAACGCCAAAAAGACAAACGTTGTCGATGAACACGTCCTCAACAAGCTTCGGTTGTTGAACCTCCCGCCGTCGGGCGATAGCACCGATGCGGAGTTCATCCGCCGGGCGTATTTGGATACCTGTGGTTTACTCCCAAAGCCGGAGGAAGTGAAAACCTTCCTTGCGGATGCACAGCCGAACAAACGCGAACGACTGATCGACACCTTGCTGGCCCGCAGCGAGTTCACCGACTACTGGACGCACAAATGGTGCGATCTGTTCCTTGTGTCGACTCGCAAACTTTCGCAACAATCGATGCTCGGTTTCCATCGGCAAATTCGCTCTGCCGTGGCGGACAACGTGGGTTGGGATCAACTGGCACGAGACATCCTCACCGCCAATGGCAGCACTCTCAGCCAAGGTGGTGGGGCGTACTTTGTGCAGCGGAAAGACGTCAGCGATCTTGCAGAATCAACGGCGGTTACGTTCCTTGGTATGTCGATCACTTGTGCACGGTGCCACAATCACCCGCTGGAGAAATGGACGCAGGATCAATACTGGCAACTGGCGAACTTGTTCAGTCGCGTGGGAATCAAGAACGGCGACCGCGCTGGTGAGCAATGGGTGCAGAGCCTGTCAACGGGCGATGCCTTGCACCTACGCACGGGCAAGGCTATGCCGCCAACGCCGCTAGATGGTACGCCGATGGCCTTGGACAGCACCGAAGACCGGCGCGAGTATTTTGCCAACTGGTTGACATCACCGAAGAACCCGTACTTTGCCAAAGCCATCGTCAATCGCATCTGGCGGAACTACATGGGTCGCGGCTTGGTTGAAGCGGAGGACGATCTACGTGAAACCAACCCGCCGACGAACAAAGAGCTTCTTGATGCGTTGACAGCGGACTTCGTGAAAAATCAGTTCGACACCAAACGCCTGATGAAGTTGATCCTCAACTCAGCGGCTTATCAGCGTTCGTCGAAGGCGACTCCGTTGAACATTGCCGATGATCGTTTCTACTCGCGTTACTTGCTTCGCCGCTTGCCAGCCGAGGTACTGCTGGATGCCTACTCCGACGTAACAGGCGTGGCCACGCCGTTCAACACCGTGGCGCTTGGCGTCACTGGTGGTACGGCCAAAAGCGACTTGTACAGCACCGGTACACGTGCCGTGCAATTACCGGACTCGCTGATGGTGTCGAAGTTCCTCGACTCGTTCGGCCGGGCTGAAAGAAGTGTGTCGTGTGCCTGTGAAACCACCACCGATTCCAGTGTCGGGCAGGCGTTGCACCTGAACAACGGCCAGACGCTGAACGACAAGCTGCGCGATCCTAAGTCGATTGTCTTCCGCTGGGTGGAAAAGAAAACAAGCGATGCCGACGTGGTGACGGAGTTGTTCTCGCGTACCGTGGGTCGGCCGGCCAACCAGCAAGAGCGAACGAAGTTTGAAGCACTGCTTGCCGAAGCAACCAAGACCGGGCCGGACGCCCGGCGTGAAGCTCTCGAAGATGTTGTGTGGGCGGTTTTGACGTCCAAAGAATTCCTCTTTAACCACTAAATCTGGTCACTCTCCATGTGCCGACTCATCGCAGGTTTGCTGCTAGCGCTCTCCGTTGGCGTGGCATCCGCCGCACCACCACCCGTGTCGGCAGTTGCCTATTCGACCGATGGCAAACTCCTGGCCGTTGGGTCGCGCGGCGTCGTTTGGCTGATCGATGAAAAGGGTGAGCTCGTCGTCGATTTGCCCAGCCAATCGCAACGTGTGACAGCACTAGCTTTCAGCAAGGATGTGTTGGCGGTGGCCAGCGGAGAGCCGGGCAAGTCCGGCACGGTGAAACTGTATCAAACGAAAGACTTCGCCAAAGCACCGATCACAGTCGAGGCACACAAGGACATCATCTACACGATGACGTTCAACCCCGATGGAAGCACACTGGCCACGGCTGGTTACGACCGCATCGTCAAGCTCTGGGACATTTCCAAACCGACTGCTGCGGCCCGTGAGTTGAAGGATCACTCGGACACGATCCACGCGCTTGCCTTCCGCAACGGTGGCAAGCAACTCGTCAGCGTGGCGGCGGATCGTTCAGTGAAAGTGTGGGACGTGGCCAAGGGCACGCGGCTTTACTCATTGGGCGATTCCACGGACTGGCTGTACGCGCTGGCCATCTCACCCGATGGTACCAAAATTGTGGCCGGTGGCGTGGATCGCAGCCTGCGCACTTGGGATGTGGAAGCGGAGAGTGCGAAGTTGAACAAGGCAGCGTTTGCTCATTCAGCAGCCATCCTCTACACAGCATTCAGCCCGGATGACAAGCTGATCTACAGCGTCGGCGAGGACAAGATCATCAAGGTTTGGGATGCAAAGTCACTCACGGAAACCTTGACCTTCAAGGCACTTCCTGCCAGTCCGCTCGCCGCAGTACTCAGCCCGGACGGCAAACGCTTGGCGGTGGCCCTGTTCGATGGCTCCGTACAAGTGCTGGACACTAAAACCGGCAGCCTGCTCCTCAGCCCATTGCCACTGAAGCCGAAGCCGCCGGTGCTTATTGCGCTCGAACCTTCGGCTCTTCTGCGCGGGACGACGACCAAGCTCACGTTGAAAGGTACGCGACTGGCCGATGTGCTGGCACTCAAAGCGTCGCGTGCGGATGTGTTGGTGAAGTACGATGCGAAGTCCGCAAAAGGTGATTCTGCAACTGTCGAACTGACCATCCCGGCCTCGGCTTCACCGGGCAACTTCACCCTCATTGGCACCAGCCAAGCCGGTGACTCGAACTCGTTGCAACTTGTTGTGGATGCTTTTGCTCAAGTCCCTGAACCGGCCAAGACGGAGTCGGCTCGTCAATCCGATCTCGTGCCACTTCCGGCAACGGTGGTGGGTAAGCTCGATCGCACCGGCGAAGTGGATTACGTGAGCTTCCGAGCCAAAGCTGGGGACGAAATCGGCGTGCAACTCGTTGGCCCGGTGGGAGTGAAGAACTTCGATCCAGTGCTGACGTTGACTAACGACAAGGGGCAGGTGCTTCAAGAATCGAAGTCCAGTTTGCTGGGCTTCAACGTGCCTGCGGATGGTGTTTACGCCATTGGCGTGGCCGATGCGGAGTTTCGCGGAAGTGCGACAAGTACCTACCGATTGAACATTGGCCCGTTGCCCATCATCACGAGCGTGTACCCCTTGGCGGTCAGCCGTGGGTCGACAACCAAAGTGCTGCTGAACGGTGTGAATCTCGGTAATGCAAAGGCACGCATGGTGGCTATCACGGTGCCTGCGGATGCCCAGCCCGGGAGTAAGGTTCCACTGCCACTCGGTGAACTCAGCAGCAAGAACCCTGCTGGCGCGGCCCAAGTTTTCGTGAGTGTTCAGGGCACATCGCCAACGCAGGAAATCTCAGTGCCGGGCAGTTCCAATGGCTGGATACGCAAGCCAAACGGTGCCGAGGAAGTGAGCTTCACGGCGAAGAAAGGTCAACGCTTGATTGTGGAAGTTGAAGCCGCCCGCTTCGGCTCGCTGCTCGATTCGACGATTGAAATTGTTGATGCTCAAGGCAAAGTGGTGCCTCGTGCTACTCTGCGGAGCGTGGCCCAGACGTTCCTGACGTTCCGCGACCACGACTGCATTACACCGGGCATTCGCCTGGAGACATGGAACGAACTGAAGATCGGCGATTACTTGTACTGCGGCACGGAACTGATGCGGATTCAGGCGATGCCGAAGAACCCCGACGACGACTGCCAGTTCGTACAGGTTGGTGGCAAACGCGAAGCGTACATGGGCACCACGCCAACACATCACGCGCAGAACGCGCCGATGTATAAGATTGAAATGCACCCACCGGGTGCCACGTTCCCACCAAATGGCCTGCCGGTGATGCGTCTGGAGTACCGGAACGACGACGGCGGTGATGGCTTCGGTAAAGACTCCATGCTCGACTTCGTGGCCCCAATGGATGGCAAGTACACCGTTCGCATTCGGGATAGTCGTGGCTTTTCGGGCGAACAGTTCGGCTACCGTCTCACGGTGCGTCCGCCACAGCCGAGTTTCACGCTTTCGATCAATCCGATGAACCCAGCCGTGTGGAAGAACGGCGGAGTGCCCATCACGGTGACGGCAAAGCGAATCGACGGGTTTACTGGGCCGATCCAAGTGGAGTTTGCCAATGTACTTGCACCGCTCAGTTTGCCGAAGATCGTGATTGATGCCGAGCAGAACACGGCCGCGGTTACGCTGTTCCTCGCCGGTGAAGCGATCCAGAATCCGAGTGTCATCACGGCGAAAGCCACCGCAAAGATCGACGGTATTGTCATCAGCAGGGAAGTAAGTTTGGGCACGCCAACGGTGAGGGATGGTGGAGATCTGGTAACGACCGTGGGGAGTTCCGAACTTGTGATCAAGCCTGGCCAAGAGTCGAAATTCGTGGTCAAGATCGAGCGAAAGGGAGACTTCAAAGGTCGGGTGCCACTCGAAGTGCGTGGGCTACCACACGGCGTGCGGGTGATGAACATTGGCCTGAGTGGGATTCTGGTTCTGCCTGAGCAAACCGAACGCGAAGTGGTGATCTTTGCGGAAGCTTGGGTCGAACCGATGGAGTTGCCGATTGTGGTTTCGTCCCGCAGCGAACGCCGCGGGACGGAACATGCAGCTAAAAGTGTGCTGTTGCGTGTGACCAAGTAACAGCTCTTTCAAAACGGGGACTGGCTCCGAGTCTTCGAGGTGCCTGTCCCCGTTTTGAAAGAGCGCTAGCGTTTAGTTCTTGCCTTTGCCGAGCTTAGAGCGGAGATCCTTCAACTTGGAAGGATCGATTTCCGACTTGTTGAATTCATCCTTGCTGATGCTGCCGTCCTTGTCGGCGTCCATCTTCTCGAACAGTTTCTCCATGATCTTCTCCATCATGGCTCCGCCGTTACCTTTACCCTTGCCGCTGGCCTCTGCTTTTTCCTTCAGCTTCTCGCCGAGTTTTTCCATGCCCTTTTGAAACTCGTCCTTCGAGATTTTGCCGTCTCCGTCTGCATCGAGTGTATCGAACATCTTCGATTTGTCGACTTTCTTGGCCTTGGCATTTTTATCCTCATCGGCCTTCTTCTCGGTGGTCGTGGTTTCTTCCGTTTTCTTCTTCTCGTCTTCCGCACGCACGAAGTTAGCGGTACCCAGGAACAGGGTGAGGGCCGCAGCGAAGAGGTACTTAGTCATGTCAGTACTCCGAATGGTTTTGTTGAGGGACAAGATAAAAACACGGCACCAATCATTGTATTACAGGTTTTTCGTCACGAATTTGAACAGACAGACAAGGAGATCAGGCATCGGAGAAAAAGGACATTTGGGGAAAAATCCATGCTCTTGACCTCGCTGGTAAAATGCAGTTGTTGTTGCAGCGAATGACTGATGACCACTTCGATGATCGATCGACCCCCACCGGCTTGAGTCTGGCGAATGCCAGCCGACAGGCCCGCTGGGGGTCGGTTTTTTTCAACCAACATCGCAACCACGTACGCCACACGGAAAACTCCGAACCTGAGCGTCGGAAGTGTGTCTGCCTCGACACAACAAGAGAAGGAAACGCCCATGAATCTGCTTTTTGGAATCACCCCGGACAACCCGGCCATGTTCGGCCTTGGCGGCTGGGGTCTGGCCGCCATCGGTGCTGCACTTGGGGTTGTGGCCAGCATGTGGAGCAAGGCCAAGGATGTGCTGTGGCGAGTCATTGGCTTGGTTATTCAAAGGGTAGAAATCCCCACCCAGAATGCGCACGATGCCATCACGGCGTTCTTGATCAACAAGTTCAAGCGCAGCCGAAATTACGACCGCATGTACGGGGCACAGTGGGAGTTCCATCGCGACGGACGATATGGTCTCATTCCGTACGAAGTATTCGGCAACCGCACCATGATCTTCTGGAACGGCTTGTTTCCGTTCCTCTTTACGAACCAGCAGGAGAAGAAAACCACTGGGAAAGGAGAGAACTCGAACAGTAACGCCACCAAGATTTACAGCACGATTACCTTTGTGCGTGGCACGTTGAACGTGGAGAAGATTCTCACCGATGCCTGTTCAGTACGTAACGAAATCAGTTGGGCGAACGCCCAGGCCGAGCAGGAGGCCAAGAGCCGATTCGTGATCCACCACGTGCCCAAGCGGCACGACCGCGATTCGGACGACGACGACACCGGCAGCGGCTTAGCGTGGTACCAACAGGGGCATTACCGTCTGTTGGCCCACACCTCGGATCAACTCGGTAAGCGACCTTCGAACAACGGCAGCGCGCTGGACAACCTGATCTTCCCGCAACGCATCAAGGACTTAATCCGTGAGATCGAACTCTGGCGGAAGAGTCGGGATTGGTACCGCGAAAAGGGCATCCCGTGGAAACGCGGTTGGATGCTCTACGGCCCACCCGGAACCGGCAAGACCGCGTTGGCCCGAGCCTTTGCAGAAGACTTGAACATGCCAATCTACGTGTACAACCTCGCGGAGATGGGCAACCACGAGTTCATGAAAGCGTGGAGCGAGATGCAGATGAACGTGCCCTGTATTGCATTGATTGAAGACATCGACAACGTGTTCCATGGGCGTGAAAATGTGGCCCGCAAGGGCAGCGGCGGCATGTTTGGCATGATGATGAACACGAAGGACGACAATGACGATGACAAGGGTCGCGGCCGGGGGCTGATGAGCCCACCGTTGACGTTCGACTGCTTTTTGAACTGCTTGGATGGCGTCGAACGCAGCGACGGGATCTTCACCGTCATCACCACGAACGACACGTCGAAAATCGACAGTGCGTTGGGGCAGCCGCGAAAGCAACCCAATGGCGACTCGGAGTTCATCAGCACCCGGCCGGGGCGGATCGATAAGGCGGTCGAGCTTGGGTACATGGAGAACGGCGACAAAAAGCGGATGGCTCGCCGGATTCTCGGGGCGTACGAAAGCGAGTGTTACGAGATGCTCGACTATGTGGATCGCTTCCCGGACTTGCAGGAGACTCCAGCCCAGTTCCAGGAACGCTGTGCCCAGAAGGCCTTGCAATGTTTCTGGCGTGAGAAGCAACTACCGATGGTCAGCCAGCCATCGGTGCGCGAAGTGGCGGAAGAATTGTTGAACCCAACAACGGCGTGATCGTTTGCATCAAAGACGATGACCACCCGGCGGCGTGAGTTGACGGGTTGCCAACAGCAGCTCCTGCTGCTAACGCAAGCTGGCTCAACTACGACAACTTTCCTGTCCGATCCATCGCGACCGCCCAGGCAGTTTTCTTCACGGCGAGTTCGTTCTTGGGATCCACGGTTTTCTTTACTTTGTCGGCTTCACTCAATGGTTTGCCGAACAAGAACTCGCGGATGGCCCAACCAGGGATGTACGACGCCAGCATCGTCATCATGAACAAGCTAAAGACGAGCAGACCCATGAAGACACCGATGCCGAGGTGTAGCCCGAAGCCAAGGATCACGATCCACGGTCGCAATCGTGTCCAGACCAGGTAGGGCAACGAGATCTCGACAAAAAGGGTGTAGCCTACACCGATTGCTGCAAACAAGCCGAAGAATGGACGAGACGAAAAAGCCCAGCGGGCCAGTTCCCGATACCACTCGAAATGAATCATCGTGAACTCGGGATTGATCAGTGTCATCCACATCGCTTCCGTGGTACTCCACCAAGTTCCACCCTTGAGTTTCGATAGCCCGGACGCCATGTAAATGAAGCAGAAATGTACTTGCAACATCCGGTTGGCAAAATGCGACGAAACTGAAAGCGGTGCGTGATTCAAGAACGCGGCTGTTGGTGCATCAATCTGTCCGCTGCGTTTGAGGCTGGCCTTGGCCACGCGGTAGCGATCGATCAGTCGGTCAAGTGAAAGAGTAGCCCCGCAGCGGGCAATCATCAGATAGATGAGCAAGATGTTCATCATGGTGTCTTGCCCGAACAAAATCTGCGGGTTGCGGTGGATGTACGATACTGCAGCCAGCCACGTCAGCACGGATGTCACCCGTGTGAACAAACCGAGCGTAAACATCAGCATCACCACGAGCACACCAACATGGAGTGCCACCATCTGCGCTGGATCAGTGACGTGAAACCAGAATGAAAAAATTGGATTGCCAAAACGACCACCGTTCTTAATGGAACGACGATCCACTCCCCAGTATTCCAGGTAGTTCATTTCGGCTTCGCGCTCGCTGGACAACGCTTGCCCATCACGGGTCTCGCGCAGCAGAATAAGCAGATTGTTCTTCGCTACTGTTGGTTGTTCCTGCAGAAAGGTGACGATGTAACGTCGCGCTTTTTCGTCGTCTGGCCCTAAAGGCAAGGTACTGTGGAATGCTTCAAGACTTGTCAGGAATCGATCCATTGATTCCTGATTCGGTGTGATGATTCCCTTCAACGGTGCAGCATTTGGTTGAAGCAAATCAAACACTTCTGGAATTGCTTCACGGCGATCGCGTTTGGTTTTGTCGCGGATGGCTTCAATCGCATCGGCCCTTAGCTTCGCATCCGGGCTCAGTATGAGGGCATGCTCAACGGCGAACCATTCGAAACGATACATTACGTTGGTGTTTGGGTAAACCGGTGGCAGATCGCGGTTAAGTATCCCCTCTGTATCAATCAACCGGAGCTTATTTTTGATACCTTCTACATCGCTTGGCATCCCTCGTAGCCAATTGACGATGATTTTCCGCATGGCCGTGCTCTCGGGCATGACTGTCGAGTCATAAAGATGCTGATGATCCCAATCGAACGATGGGTATCGATTAGGTTCTTCCAAGCGAACCCGATTCGCGGTTTGCAGATCGTACCAAGCATCTTTCCCAAAGAACGAGAAGAGGTCGAAGGAGTAGATCAGGTGAACATAGAAACACAATGCACCAGTAATGATGCGCAGCATGGCCATCGTGGTTGTGTCGCCAGGTTTGACCCAGAACTGACACCAGCGTTGCCAAGCTTGGCCCATGACCCCTCGAAGTGTTGTTGTCTTCATGACCTTACTCCTTCGTTTTCCAGGGGAATTCAAAGCCTGCGTATTGCGACATGTAGTCGATGTACTTTCGTGGGTCTTGTGGATCCCGAATGATGGGCACCATCCAATAAAGCAAAGGGTCATCTGGCTTCGTCAATTGGCCGGTTGTGTCGAATTCGCCCAGATAAAACGGCATGTATAACGTCGGCACGTTAGGATCACTTGACTCAATTCGCGTCAACCGAAGGGTGCCGTTGGCAGCGTTTTTCTCCTGTTCCGTCGGTTTGTAGCCGAGGAAATCTTGCGGAGAGATCACGCTGTGCTCTACTTGAAAAAGCTTGATCGATTTGACTGAGAATTCAATCACTTTGCCGTCAGCAAGTTTTCGCGGGCCGCTGAACTCAATCGCAATGTGCCTCGCGTAGCTGGGGTGTAATCCACGCCGGATGTCCAGTCGCGGAACACGGTATTGAGTCATGTCCATGTCGAAAGGACGTACTGCACCAGGGATTCGTGTTCCAGCGATACCAAGTTCGTTATTTCGCCTGTTGAGAATTGCGAGATTGCGTTCCCACTGCATGGAGTTGACGCCGCCGGGGGTACTGTACGACACCAGTTCAGTAATCGACAAACGGCGGTAATACGTCATTCCAAGTGGATCGCGGAAATGGGAGTTTCGTTTAGGGATGTCGATCCATTCCGAACGCCTTTTTTTGATTGGCGTGCCATCAGTGGTCAAAGGCACGATACCTGTCTTGGGGTCGGGATCAGCAGGTTCGTCGGTCTCTCCTTCGACCAGCACAAACAGATGGCTGGCAGGCCCCGGGTTCGGTGAGTAAAAGTGGTACGCATTGCCCAGATACATGAATCGGTAGTACGGGAGGTACAACCGCATTGCGAATTGATCCGTGATGTACGGGCCAGGGGAACCATGCGTAGAGGGCCAAGTCGTGGCCGCGAGAATCGCACCGAAGTGCACAAGTATGCCGACCGTAAGCACCATCAGGTGATATTTCAGCGGCGTCAGTTGCACAACACCAGCAACGATGGCTACAGCACCCAAAACAACAACAACGAGGCGATAAGAGTCCCACTCGGCTGGTAAACCTAGAAACGCCAGCAGGCTGACTCCGCCAGCCGCAAGCCATAACTTGGCTTCGTTTGGTCGCCAAATCAATCCAACTGCAGCTGCGAGAATACCAACAAAACAAAGGAACACTCGTAGACTGTCGACGATGGGATTCGCAACGAAGCCTAGAAGTGCAGAAACGACTACGAGTCCCGCACCCACAGCAATCAGTTGAAAAACTTGGTGCAATGGCAAAGGCGGGAGCAGCTCATCCCGCGTAGGGATTTTGTTTGACGGTGCAGGGAGCGACATACCGGTCGGCCTTGAGAAGCGAAGGAACCTTAAGCGTATCGACCGTAACCGAGATGCCAAACAATCAAAGGTTTGCAGTCGAACACGGTTTGATCAAGACCTCGACATCTTGCGAGGTTTGTCACCATCGCAACGCTTGAAGTCCTGATCTGTGAGATTTTTTCGAACAAGTCGTGTTGTAAGGCACGGTAGCGCGATCCGAATTGTTGCAAAAGATTCGCAAAATACCGCAGTTATCCCAGTTTACTATTGACGATAGCGTGTCATACTTCTACATTCTCAACACGAGCAAAGTGATTGTAGAACACTTGCCCAGCCAACCCAAATTAAAGACCAATCTGTGAAAGATCGCTTCTGAGTTCGTTGCGAAAAGGTCTCGCGACAGGCGATTTTTCCATTGTCATTCTGGTCGGTTGTACCAGAATTAGGAGTAGTTGAATGTACACGATGGTACTCATGATGGCAGCCACCACCGGTGGCGACACGGCATCCTTCGGCCTGCTGCGTGGCTCATGCCACGGTAGCTGCCACGGGGCCAGCGTTGTTGTAACGGCCCCAGCTAGCTGCATGGGCAGTACGGTTGTCTCCAGCAGTTGCACTGGCACACCAGTTAGCAGTTGCACAGGCACACCAGCCAGTAGCTGCCACGGCAGCAGTTGCCATGGCCCTAGCATTCTGGACAGGTTGAAGGCCAAGTTCCAACGCAGCAGCTGCCACGGTAGCACGAGCTGCACCGGGGCTGTTGTTGCACCAGCATGCTGCGGCGGTTGTGGTGTTGCTGCAACTTCGATGATGACAAGCGATTGCCCACCAGCAAGTGCAGTTGTTGGCACAGCTGCTCCAGTTGCATCACCAGCAGTTATGCCAAAGGCTGAGCCAAAGAAGGAAGAGCCTAAGAAGAAGATGGACTAAGTGCCGTAAAGCACACTCAACGACCCCGGTGCATCCTTGCGGATCATCGGGGTCGTTGCATTTTCCGCCAGCACCTCGACAATTTTACATGTTCCAAGTTGCATTTCTGTGTCGCAAGAGAAATACTCAAAGGCGCGAAAGACTCTCCTAACACGGTCTGTAGTCCTCACGCCCGAGTTCTTTCGCACATACAGGAGTACTTCCCGTGACCAAGATGTTGAAGACCATGTTGGCCGTTGGTCTGTTTAGCGCTGGTGCTGCCGGTGTCATGCTGAGTGCTACCCCGGTGGCCTCCGCTCAAGCTCAAAAAGGCGCTGACAAGACGAAAGCTGGCGAGAAGCCAGCTCCTAAGGACGATAAGAAGCCTACTGCAACAACTGTCAAGGGTGCACTCGTCGTCAAGCCAGGCAAGGATGACCGCTTCAGGATATTCATCCGTGGTGAAGATGGAAAAACCATGATGATGAGTGCTGGCAACGGGTTCGAGACAGAAAAAGAAGCCAAGGAAGCCATCGACGAAATCAAGGCGATCCTGAAGGATGCTAAGGTCACTGTCGAGAAAGCTGATCCGAAAGAACCAGCGAAAGACAAGCCAAAGGATAAGTAGGCTGCAAAAAATATGACACAACAAACCCCCGCACTGTGGGGGTTTGTTCGT
>JBBRME010000072.1:0-20436 GCA_038230995.1 Gemmatales bacterium | reverse complement strand
TAGGCTAGCCTAAGTGCTTACCACTGAATGATCTGCGTCACGATCCTCCCTCGGTGCGCACCTCCTCCGCGAACGGTCTCGGCGGGTTAGCCGAGCTGTTGCCTGCGGCCGCGATGTCAAAGATCGGATTCGTAAGCGGGGTGGCATCGGCTCAGGCCAGCTGTGGCTCGGCTTCGGCGGGCGTTTCGACCTTTCGCAACTCGTAGCCCAATTCTTTCGCCCGCCGATGCAACGCCTTCTCCATCCGTTTTTGGTGATCGACGGTGAACTCCTCCTCGCTCCGCTTCTGATACGCCACGCCATAACGCATCACCGTGTAGAAGATCCGAGCCAGCTTGTGGGCCGTGGCGGTGATCGCCTTGGGTGCCCCCAACCCGCTCTCGCCCGCTCTGCTTCGTTCGCGGGTCGCAAGACAAAGACTGCCGCTTGAACGCAGCACTACTTCTTCGTCCGGTACGACTTCAAAAAGTGTTGGACATCCGGGCGATCCACGGTGAGGTATGGCCCCTCAGCACACAGCACCACTACGGTGGACGTCGTCGGGCGAAGCACACGGATCACCAGCCGAGTGCCGCCGTCGGGTAGCTCGAAGTAAAAGTCCCGCGCGCTGGCTTCGCTAAACGGTGCCACGCTTTCGCGGGTCGGGGCTTGACCGTGCTGCTTGGTCAATTGCTCCACGATCAACGGCCAAAACTCTTCATCCGGTTTCTTGCGTTGTTCCTTCGGCACTGCTCCATGGGCCACGATGAAGCGATCCACCGGCTTTCGCTTGTGTACGAAACTCTTTGCATTCAAGGTCCAGTCAGTCAGGTATTCAACATCCGTATTGGCCCCGTTCGGCACACGCACCACGAACTTCGCTTCTGCTGGCGTGTACTCCTTCCACGCCAGTCCACTGTTGAACACGGCGAACTCGCGGGCCACCTCCAACCACTGGGCCGGGGCGAAGTAAAACACCACAGTGGAGCCATAAGCCAGCCCGTGCAGCATCAGGAGTGCCCACATCCGCGTGGGCCGATTCCAGCGGCGAACCTGCGAGAGCGCAAAGGCCATCACAGTCACACTCAGCGCCACGGCCACCGGAGCTGCAAACGAAAACGCCGAGGGTGGGGCGACCAACGTGAGCATCAGCCACAACAACGGCACACCAATCGACAGCAGAGCCAAGGCCACCAACCCGGTGCCGGTATCGTTGTCCGGCGTGGTGTGCTTAGCTGAGTACCGTGGGTGACGAAACACCACGGGGATGTGCTGCGATGGCTGCGGAAGTTGTGGTTGCAGAGTACGCGGTTGAACCGTGGGGATCGCACTCGGCTGGCGTGCCACGTATTGATGCTGGCAGTGCGGGCACTCCACCAACAGTCCGTTGGCCTCATTGGGGATGCGTGCTGGCTTGGCACACGCCGGGCAGTTCACAAGGAAGGTATCGGACATTAGAACCGCCGCGTTCGCGTGATGAGATACTCCAGCAGGGCTTTGTCGAAGCCGATGCTCGTGTCCATCGGCACATAATCCACATTGGCCAGCCCGCACTCTCGCTTGTAGTTCGCCTGAAAATCGGCCAAGCCCTTCAAGTAATCGTCGCGGATGCCTTCGCCGTTCACTTGGATCGACTCTTTGCTTTCCGGGTCTTCAAACTCGATGCGACCGTTGAACGGGAAGTGAACCTCGGCTTCATCCAGAATGTGAAACAGGATCACCTCGTGCCCGGCATGACGTAGGCGATACAGGCTCTTGATGACGGCTTCCGGATCGGTGAGCAGATCGCTGAACAGCATGATGAGCGACTTGCCACGGGCGATGCCAGCCACGCTGTTCAGCGCCGCGGCAATGTCCGTCTCGCCGGTGGGTTGCAAACCCGCGAGGATGCTGAGCATGGTACCCAGTTGGCTGCGTTTGCTCTTTGGGGGCAGCACCGAGCGCAGCTTGGTGTCGAAGGTGACGAGGCCCACAGGATCCTGCTGGTGGATCATCATGTAGGCCAGTGCGGCGGCCAAGCAGATGCCGTACTCGAACTTCGTGAGTTGCTGGCGGTACGTGTACCCCATGCTGGACGACAGATCCATCACGAGGTAGCCGTTCATGTTGGTTTCAGCGCGATACTTCTTGACGTAATACCGCCCAGTTTTGGCATACACGTTCCAGTCGAGGTCTTTGAGGTCGTCCCCAGCCACGTACTTACGGTGCTCGCTGAACTCAACCGAGAAGCCATGAAACGGGCTGTTGTGCAAACCGGTGAGGAACCCCTGCACAATGAACTTGGCGCGCAGATCGAGCCGGGCAACTTGCTGGATCACTTCCGGTCGGAGGTATTTCTCGGCGCTCAACATGCACACATTGTAGGCTTCGGCGCTTTGAACTGTCGTTTGTCTCTGGTCTCGCAAGTGAATGGCGGAGCGAATCAAGTCACGGCTCCATCATTCCGCTATTGCCAACTACCGCTCGTCCGCGAACAATTACCTTGTCTTGTACGCCTTTCCACGAGTGTTTCACCGATGAAAAAGTTCTTGTCGCTTGCTACCGCGATGATTCTCGCACCGTTGGCCGTGGCCGATGATTGGCCGCACTGGATGGGGCCGAAGCGCGATAACGTGTGGTACGAAACCGGCATCCTCGAAAAGTTCCCGAAGGACGGCCCCAAGAAGCTGTGGAGCTTCCCCGTGGGTGGCGGCTATTCCGGCCCGGCGGTTGTAGGCGACTTGGTATTCATCACGGACTACGTCCGCACTGATGGCACCGAAGACGACGGCAACGGCAACTTCCAACGCGGTAGCAGCACCGGCAAAGAACGAGTGTGGTGCGTCAACCGCACCACCGGCAAGAAGGTGTGGGAATACGAGTACCCGGTGAAGTACTCCGTGAGTTACCCCGCCGGCCCACGCTGCACCCCAACGGTGGACGGCGACTATGTGTACACGCTGGGCGCGGAAGGGATGATGATCTGCTTCAGCAAAGCGGATGGCAAGAAGGTGTGGGAGAAAGACCTCAAAGCCGAGTACAAGACCAAGAGTGCGCTGTGGGGTTACGCCGGGCACCCGCTGATCGACGGTAAGAAACTCATCACCCTCGCTGGTGGTGAAGGCAGCCACATGGTGGCCCTGGACAAGATGACCGGCAAAGAACTCTGGAAGAGCCAAAGCCAACCGGAGCAGGGTTATGTTCCACCAACGATCGTGGAGTTCGGTGGCAAGCGTCAACTGATCGCCGCCGGGCCGAGTGCCATCCGAGGCCTCGATCCGGAAACCGGCGAACGCTTGTGGACGACGCCGTACAACGCGGACAACGGCAGCATGATCATGACGCCGATCATTAGTGGGGAGTACATGTTCTTCGGCGGCTATCGCAGCAAGAACCTGATGCTGAAGCTCAGCAAGGATAAACCTGAAGTAACCGTGGAGTGGAAGGACAAAGCCAAGCACGGCATCCACGCCGTGAACGTGCAGCCAATCTTGCATGACGGCATCATCTACGGGCACGACGAAAGCGGTAAGTTGTTTGCCTGTGAAGTGCCGAGTGGCAAACGTCTCTGGGAAAGCACCGAACCGATTGGCTACGCCAAGGGGTCGGATTCCTCGTTCATCGTAAAGAACGGCGACCGGTTCTTCTTCTTCACCGAGACGGGTGACTTGGCCATCGGCAAGCTGAGCAAAGAAGGCTACACCGAAATCGACCGGGCGAAGGAGTTGGTCAAGCCCACCGGCAAGGCGTTCGGTCGCAGTGTGGTGTGGTGCCAACCCGCATTTGCAAACAAGACCATGTACGTGCGGAACGACAAGGAATTGGTGGCATTCGACTTGGCGAAGTAAGTGACAAGGCGAGCGACGGACGTGAGTCCGTCGCTCACTGCTGCATCAACACATCTCAACCGGATTCAACATGCCCCGGCTGCTGCTCGGTTCACGCAACAAAAAGAAGCTCGGCGAGTTGATCGACCTGCTTGGTGATCTGCCGCTCGAACTCTCCGACCTCTCGCCATTCCCCGCCGCCCCAGATGTGGATGAGACCGGCAGCACGTTTGTGGATAACGCCAAACTCAAGGCCAGCCTCACGGCCAAGGCCTTGGGCGAATGGGTGCTGGGTGAAGATAGCGGACTGTGCGTACCGGCGCTGGATGGGGCACCGGGAATCTACAGCGCCCGCTATGCGGGAACGCATGGCGATGACGCCGGAAACAACGCCAAGCTGCTGGAAGAACTGAAGGGGAAGGATCGCGCGGCGTACTACATCAGCACCGCAGCACTGGCCAACCCAGCGGGTGAAATCCTTGGCACGTTCGAGGGCCGCTGCTGGGGTCGCATCGGTACAGCACGTGCCGGCGGCGGTGGCTTCGGGTACGATCCGTTGTTCATCATCCCCGAGCTTCATGCAACGTTTGGCGAACTCAGTCCACTCGTGAAGCAAGCACTCAGTCACCGGGCGCGGTGCGTCGGTCAGCTACGCCCAGTTCTGCGCAAGCTGTTCGGAATCTGACGACGACGCAAACAGTTCACTCATCAGAACACGGTCGACCTGCATCGTGCCGGGTTGTTGTCTCGCGGACAATAGCGGCATGACTGCCGATCTTGAATCCGACATCGCCTGCTATTGCAGTTACCTCCGGGCTGAGCGTGGGCTAGCTGAGAATTCGCTGCTGGCCTATCGCGCCGATCTGGCCCGCTTCGCCCGCTGGGTGGCCGACACCGCCTTGCCGGATTACCTTCGCCCGACGATCCACGACCTCACCCGCTTCATCAGCTTCCTGCACGACGAACAACTTGCACCGGTCAGCATCGCCCGGCACCTCGTGGCCTTGCGGATGTTCTTTCGGTATCTGCGGCTCGAAGAACGCACCGATCAATCGACCGTGGATTTGGTGGCCAACCCCAAGCACTGGCAACGCATTCCGCAAGTGCTATCACCCGAGAAAGTCACGGAGTTACTCGAAGCCCCACGGGCACAGGATCGTTTCTATCTGAGGGATCGCGCGGTGTTGGAGACGCTGTACGCCACGGGTTGCCGGGCCAGCGAAGTGATCGGGCTAACGGTGAACAACGTCTTCCTCGATCAGAAGTATTTGAAGTGTACCGGCAAAGGCAGCAAGCAACGGCTGGTGCCGTTGGGTGGGCCAGCGATCAGTGCCATCCGCACTTACCTTGGCGAACCACGACCGGGGGCCAGTGCCACCGGGCCGGTGTTTGTGAGCCGCACGGGCAAGCCGTTGTGCCGGATCATCTTGTGGAAGATCGTGAAGAAGTACGCCCAGCGTGTGGGCCTACACCCCGATGTTTCGCCGCACACGCTGCGGCACAGTTTCGCCACGCACCTGTTGGCCGGTGGGGCTGACCTCCGCGTGGTGCAGGAACTCCTTGGGCACAGTTCCATTGCCACCACACAGCACTACACGCACGTCGACAGCAGCCGGTTGAAGAAGCTCCACGCCCAGTTCCACCCCCGCGGCCAGCGCAAAGGGGCGTGAATCAAACTGATTGTTCAAGGGTCTGGGCTAACGCGAAGATCGCCTCGACGTCGTACACCATGTTCGACTGTGTGAACATCGCGGCGAGTGCGGCCTTATGGATCTTCATCTTGGTGGTGCCCACGCCAAGTGCCCCGTAGCACAGGCAGTCGTCACGGTTCTTGGCTTTGTCGTTCAGTTCAATGCCTTCAATGCCCGCTGGTGGCTCGCCGTTCAGGTCGATGGCCACCTGCAAATCCTTAGCCGCGAGGCGTTGCTTTTCTGGAAGCAACGTGATGCCCCCGGCCCCGGCGGCGATCACGAGCTGTCGGCCATCCAAGGCCGTCGGCCCATCGCTACTGCTGGCCGTGACCACGGCTTCGCACTTCGCATTCGGGATGTCTTTCTTGATACTGGCGACCACGTCTTCAGCCTTCTGCAAACTGCGGCTTCCAATACGCACATGCCCGCCTAACCCGGCTAGCAACCGGGCCACTCGCTGACCCACTGGGCCAGTGCCGCCCAGCACGAGGCTCTTGGCCTTCTTGAGTTCGAGATGCCGACTCGCTGCAACCACGGCCGCTGCTGCCGTGGTGTTGCTGCCGTTGCTGTCGAGCATCACGCTCACGCTGAGCTTGAACATCGGCAGCAAGTGCTTGCGCACCTCGGCGAACACGGCTTCCCCGGCGGCCAAGTCCGACCCGCCCACGAAGATCGCCGTGCGGTGCAGGTCCTTGGCCCCACGGGTGAAGATGCACCCCTGAATGAGTGGCTTAGCAGTTTCGGGGGTCACACCGCCGTAGCTAAAGATGTGCTGTGCCCCAGCATCCACGGCCACCACGCGATCAAATACGCTGGGGTGCAAGTCGGTATCGAGCTGCAAGAGAATCGTGGGTTTGTCCATGTTGTGAAAACCTGCGTTACGTGCGACGAATGCGGACGGTGTCATCCGTCATGACAGTAAAAGCGTCTGGGAGTGACGTTTGATGGGCCAGAATGACATCACAAATGTACTTTGCTTTATCTTGTCCGGACACTGACGTGCTTCTGACGAGCAACACACCTGTATGCTGCAACTTGAGCCGGAAGATCAGTTCTCCGAAACCTTTGTCTTCCGTGATCAAGATGCGTTGTTCGCTCGCTGCCAAAGCAAGCACCTCTTCATCGGTGATGCCTGGAGTTGTTTCTGCAATGAATGTCACATCGAAACCCAACGCACGGATGGCCTTTACGACAGCCCTGCTCATATTCTCGTCGGCCAGCCACCTCATGGCGTCAATTGCGTCGTTGGGAAATAAGTGACATCGCTGATGGATTCCGCAGCAAAAGAAATTGCCGCCAACACACCTTCACGTGTGATGTGTGGATGGTCATCCAAGATTTGATCCACGCTTTCGCCTGCGGCCAGTTTTCGCAAGATATGCTCGACGGTAATCCGGGTGCCTTGGATAACTGGCTTACCGACCATGACCTTCGGATCTGAGACAATTCTTAATTGCGACATGTTCAGAATCCTATGCAGCACTGATGCTGCAACATTCTACCACTCAAATCCAACAGACTGGAAGCCGGGGACGACGAAGATCACTCCCCGACTCCCCAACTTCTTGTCTCCCCATCTTGCTTACTTCGGGCTGAACGGGTGCTTTTCGCCCTTCTTCGCCAGCACGTCGTCGATCGTTGGCAGATTGCCCATGGCGTGCTTGATGGCCAGCTTGGTGGCGGCGTAGTTGTACTCGTAGATCTTCGTGTCATCAGCTGCGGCAGGGTGAATGAACACCCCGCACACGATGACGTAGTCTTCGGCCTTGCTCTTCGGAATCACGCCTTCGCTGACGCTGTCGGCCACGGCGCGAGCCACGGCTGCTTGGGCTGGCCCGAACATCTGCACAGCTTGCTTCATCCCCTTGATGGTCACTTTCGTGATCATCACAGTGGCTGGCTTGCAGATCAAGTTTGGCGTAATCACGGCCAGCAGGCTGGAGTGACCTTCGCTTTGGGTGGCCAGAGCGTTGGCGAATGCCGTACCCACAGGGCCGGTCTTGTCGCCAATCAACAGGTCAATGTGGGCGATTTCGTTGCCGTCGCCAACCAAGCCTTCACCAATGAACATAGACATCAGAAACTCCATCACGGGAGGGTTGAAAAACCGAAGATCGGTGGCGATGGTTTAGGTTTCGCGGGGCCGTTGACCAGCCCATGCCCCTCGAGCGGTGGCCGTTCAGCTACGGTTTCTGTCGGCTCAAACAGTACAGAATGAACAGGTTCGTCTGTATCGCTCACCTAGAATGGAGCGTCCGCTATAATGAACTGCTACGAATTGCACTCGAGGATTGGGAATGGCGGCCAATGGCCCCGAGCCGAAAGATCCGGCAGATGCCCCGGCAACAAAGCGTACCACACCCCGGCAGTATGCTTGGTGGGTGGGGGCCGTTGGATTGTTATTACTGGCCGCGTGTTTCTTCGCGCTCGATACCACCAAATACGTCACGCTCACCGAGTTTGAACGGCTGTACCGCGAAGGAAAAATCAAGCGATTGGTCATCGAAGGCAAGACCCGCGCGTGGGGCGAACTGCGCGACGCGAGCGACCCGATTGCCAAGGAACTGCGTCTGTCTGGTGGAAAGTTCGCCGTGAATTTGCCAGTGATGAACGATCAGAGCGAGTTCATCAACAAGATCAGCAAGGCTGATGAAGAGTTCCTCAAGAACTCCAAAACACCGAACGAAGACACACCACCAGCGCTACAAGTCGCAGTGAATGACGAGCCGCCGCAGTTCGTGGCACCGTTGATTCTGTCAGCGATGTTGTTCGCGGGTTTCTTGATCTTCTTTCTGTTTGTAGTGCTGCCACGCATTCGTGATCCCAACGGCAGCGGCTTTGCCAATAGCTTTGCCCGTAGCCCTGCCAAGCGGTACGAGAAGGCCAAGTCGAAAACGAGCTTCGACGACGTGGCCGGCATGGACACGGCCAAGCGCGAGCTAGCCGAGATCGTGGATTTTCTACGCAACCCCGACAAATTCATGCGGTTGGGTGCGCAAGTACCCAAGGGCGTGCTGCTGATCGGTTCACCAGGCACTGGCAAGACATTACTTGCTCGTGCAGTGGCTGGTG
This sequence comes from Gemmatales bacterium, assembly GCA_038230995.1. Classification (GTDB taxonomy): domain Bacteria; phylum Planctomycetota; class Planctomycetia; order Gemmatales; family Gemmataceae; genus JALHQU01. The sequence goes on along the minus strand of JBBRME010000072.1, from coordinate 11,888 downwards.
AAGCCAACGTGCCGTTCTTCAGCATCAACGGCTCCGAGTTCATTCAGATGTTTGTGGGCGTGGGCGCCAGCCGGGTGCGCGACCTGTTCCGCACGGCCAAGGAGGCCGCACCCTGTGTCATCTTCATTGACGAGATCGACGCCGTGGGGCGGATGCGCGGTGCGGGCGTGGGTGGTGGTTCCGATGAACGGGAACAGACGCTGAACCAAATCCTCAGTGAGATGGACGGTTTCACCACGACGGAAACCGTCATCGTCGTTGCGGCGACCAATCGGCCTGATGTCCTCGATTCTGCGCTCCTTCGCCCCGGCCGTTTCGACCGCCAAGTCACCGTGGATAAACCAAGCTGGCAGGGTCGCAAGGCGATTCTGTTTGTGCATACCAAGAACAAGCCGCTGGATGAGAGTGTTGATCTCGAACGAATTGCCCGATCCATGATCGGCATGAGCGGGGCGGAACTGCGGAACCTCGCCAACGAAGCGGCACTCAACGCCACACGACTAGGTAAGAACAAGATAGAGCAGAGCGACTTTGACACGGCAGCGGATCGGGTACGACTGGGCGCCAAACGCGAAGAGCCCTTTGGCGAAGAAGAACGCCGCCGCACCGCCTACCACGAAGCCGGGCACGCCCTGTGTGCCTATTTGGAACCGAAGGCAGACCCGTTGGATCGCGTAAGTATCGTTCCGCGTGGCCGCAGTGGTGGCGTGACCATGTTCGCTCCGGATGAAGATCGTGTGGATAGCTCGGCCAGCGAATACATGGCCCGGCTGGTGACGTTGATGGGCGGGCGAGCAGCGGATCAATTGGTACTGGGCGAGCCGCTGTCCGGTGCGATTCAAGACATCAAGATGGCCACGCGGATAGCCAGGGCCATGGTCACGCAACTGGGCATGAGCAAGCGTCTCGGCCCGGTGCATTACAAGCAAAGCGACGATCATGTGTTCCTAGGCAAAGAGATCGTCGAGAGCCGAGAGTTCAGCGAAGGCACGGCCCGCATTATCGATGAGGAGATCCAACGCCTACTGACCGAAGCCGAGGCCCGCGCCACGGAGATGTTGATTGCCAACCGACACGATCTCGACAAGTTGGCCGGTGCGCTGATTGTTCACGAAGAACTCGACCGCGAAGAAATCCACCGGTTGCTCCGCAAGGGCACGCCGATTGACGACTCCACTCCGCCCGCCACCGTACCTGAAGGCACACCAAAGCTGGCGTTCGGGGTGTGATTGACGAGCCGGAAGCGTGAGCGACGGTTCTTTTACGAGCCGGTGACGTGAGTCACCGGATTCTGACAAAACAAGACACGGCGACCTCACGGTGCGCCGCTCACCAAAAGCAATTCTTGAGTTCCACATGCCGAGTTATCAACCCGCGACGATTGAACCCAAGTGGCAACACTACTGGGAAACGAACAAGACGTTTCGCACGTCCGATGAGCTTCGCACGCCGAAGTACTACATCCTCGACATGTTCCCGTACCCCAGCGGGGCTGGTCTGCACGTCGGGCACCCGGAAGGCTACACCGCCACGGACATCCTGGCGCGGTACAAGCGGATGCGCGGGTTTCATGTGCTGCACCCGATGGGCTGGGATGCGTTTGGTTTGCCCGCTGAGCAACACGCCATCCAGACCGGCGAACACCCACGCATCAACACCGCGAACAACATCAACAACTTCCGCCGGCAGATCAAGAGCCTGGGCTTCAGCTACGACTGGGATCGGGAAGTGGATACCACCGACCCGAACTACTTCAAATGGACGCAGTGGATCTTCCTGCAGCTCTACGACACCTGGTACGACCCGGAGTTGAAGCGCGGGCGACCGATCAGTGAGTTGCCAGCCGGTTTGAACCCGGCGGATCATCGCTTGGCGTACATCGCCGAAGTGCCGGTGAACTGGTGCGAAGCCCTAGGCACGGTGCTGTCGAATGAAGAAGTGATCGACGGCAAGAGCGAACGCGGCAGCCACCCCGTGGTACGCCGACCGCTGAAGCAATGGCTCATGCGCATTACAGCGTATGCCGAACGATTGATCGACGACTTGGAGCCGCTCGACTGGAGCGACAGCATCAAGCAGATGCAACGCAATTGGATCGGCAAGTCGGTCGGGGCGACCGTTCGATTCGATGTTAGCCGCGAGATGAAATCGAGCGAGCAGTGCATCGAAGTGTTCACCACCCGTCCCGACACGCTCTTCGGTGCCACCTACATGGTGCTGGCCCCGGAGCATTCGTTGGTGGAAAGCATCACCACGGCGGAACAAAAACAGGCTGTGAAGGAGTACCAAGCCGCCGCTTCACGAAAGAGCGACTTCGACCGCACCGAGTTGGCCAAGACCAAGACCGGTGTGTTCACCGGTGCGTATGCCATCAACCCGGTGAACGGCAAAGAGATCCCCATCTGGATCGCGGACTACGTGCTGGCCACCTACGGCACCGGGGCCATCATGGCCGTGCCGGGCCACGACGAACGCGACTTCGAGTTCGCCAAGTTGTTCGGGCTACCGATTGTCACCGTGGTGACGCCGAGCGAAGCGTGGCTGAAACAAACCAAGTCGAGTGTCAACGAACTGTCAGCGGCCTACACCGACGACGGATTGCTGATGAACTCTGGCATGCTCGACGGCCTGAGTGTTGATGAAGCCAAGCGGAAGATCACGGCGTGGTTGGTTGTTGAAGGCAAGGGCGAAGCCAAGGTCAACTACAAGCTGCGCGATTGGCTGTTCAGCCGACAGCGTTACTGGGGCGAGCCGTTCCCTGTGCTGCACGGGCCGGATGGTAGTGTCAATGCCTTGTCAGCGGCGGATTTGCCCGTGACCCTGCCCGAAGTGAAGGACTACAAACCTACCGGTAGCCCCGAAGGCCCGCTGGCCTTGGCCACCGACTGGAGACGGGTGGAACGCGACGGCGTGGTCTATCAACGCGAAACCAACACCATGCCGCAGTGGGCCGGGAGTTGTTGGTATTACCTGCGCTACATCGACCCGCAAAATGCCCAAGAGTTCGCCGAGAGTGGCAAGCTGAACCACTGGCTGCCGGTGGACCTGTACGTGGGCGGGGCGGAACACGCCGTGTTGCACCTGCTATACAGCCGCTTCTGGCACAAGGTGCTGTTTGACCGCGGTTATGTGAACTGCGTCGAGCCGTTCCAACGGCTGGTGAATCAGGGCATGATCCTGGGGGAGAACAACGAGAAGATGTCGAAGAGCCGGGGCAACGTCATCAACCCGGATGATGTGGTGCGAGACTACGGAGCAGATTCTCTGCGGTTGTTCGAGATGTTCATGGGACCGCTGGAAGCGGTGAAGCCGTGGAGCACCAAGGGCGTTGAGGGGGTCAGTCGTTTCCTTGGTCGGGTGTGGCGGGTGTTCATTGACGATGCTGCGGAAGAGGTGACCCTGCACGCCAGTGTCAAGGAGGTGTCACCAAATACAGAGATGCTGCGCGAGCTGCACCGCACCATCAAGAAGGTGGGCGAAGACACCGAAGCCCTGAAGTTCAACACCGCCATCAGTGCCATGATGGAGTTCACCAACTACCTGACCAAGCAGGAGAGTCGGCCCATCTCGGTACTCAAGCCGTTCGTGTTGGTGCTGGCCCCGTATGCTCCGCACATCGCCGAGGAGTTGTGGGAAATCCTGGGCAATACCACCACGTTGGCTTACGAACCGTGGCCGAGCTACGACCCAGCCCTGTGCGTGGCCGATGAGATCGAAGTACCGGTGCAGGTGAACGGGAAGATCAAAGCGAAGCTGACCGTACCCGCCGAGATCGACGCCGCAGGGCTGGAAGCGGCGGCCATGAGCGACGAAGCGGTGCTTGTGGCGCTGGCCGGCAAGACCCCGAAGAAGGTGATCGTGGTGCCAAAGAAGCTGGTGAACATCGTGGTGTGAGTCGACTTTTAGTGAATTTGGGAGTTCCATGGGCTGAGTTGCCACTCTCGCCCAGTTGCTAATTCATTTCAGCCGTTTGGCATCTTGTCCAGCTTCTCCAGATTGTGCGGCGTGGATACAGAATGCCGGATGTTCCGAATTTAAGCAAAGTTCCAGCCCCTCTCTGTTCGATAACCTTCTTGACGCGATTCATACGCGACTTTTGAACGTAGGGCACCGTGCAACGCCTCGGGGGAAACGGGGCGGCTGCGGGCCGCTGGGGGAAACCATGAAGCGAACTGCCGCCGCGTTTCTGTTGGTGGCCGGGGTTGTTGGAGTCACAGGGTGCATGAACAGCCCCAAAGTGGACACCAAACCGGCCGTGATGAAGACGAGCGATACCGAAGGCCGAATGGCCAAGGCTCCTCGGTCAAGTGAAATTCAACAGGCCCAAGGCTTTAAGCCTGTGGGTCAACCTCGGGGTGGCGACGTTGTCAACGCCGCTTCTTACGGGGTGGATAAGGTCAACGGAACCACGATGATGGATCCGAACCTTCGCCGTACGAACGGCGGTGGCTTGGGGAACGACAAGTACCCACCACAAGTGTTCGGGCCAACGCAGCGTGGCGTTGGCACAGCACTGGGCTATGGCGGTATCACGCCAGTGCCGAGCATGGGGCCAAACGGCGCCGTTGCCATGGTGCCCGGTGCCATGATGGGTGCTGGTGGCCCGGGTGGTATGGGTGGCATGTATGCCAACGGCCGCACCAGTGTGCGGTTCGTGCAACCCGCCGGCATGAAGATCGCGTTCATGGATGCGAGCCGCAGCTTCGGCGACGCAGGTCGTGAAGCTCCTGTGCGATACAACTTCGTGCAAGGCAGCATCTATCGCGTTCGCCTGAACGGCATCCCGAATCGTCCGGGTAAGAACTACTACCCAACCATCGAAGTGTACGGTGCCACACCGGACACCATGACCTTCCTCGCACACAGTACCGTGCCGGTTGGCTTCACCGACGAAGACTTCGAACAAGTCAACGCCGGGAACATGGTTGTGAAGGTGATCTACCTGCCGAGCAGCACCTTCCAAGATGTGGCCGCCGCTGAAGAGCTGGTGTCCACCAAGTTGGAAGCGGGCATCAATCCTGTGGAAGAAGCCCAACGTCGTGGCACGATCCTCGCCGTGGTTCGCCTCGGGAACCTCGACCTCGAAGATCCAACCACTCCGGCTATGGACTCACCACCCGGAGCAGGCCGACCAGGCATGATGGCCCCACCTGCAACGCCACCGGCACCACTGCCAATGGTTGAGCCGAAGAAGGCCGATTCGCTCAACTTGCCATCGTCGAGCAAGACGATCAAGAGCGACATGCCAGCGGTGAACATTCCCAAAGTGAAGTAAAAGCTGCGATGCGAATGAGAGGGGCGTTCCTTCGATCGAGCAGGACGCTCGCACGGCGGAATAGCCCCTCACTTGTTTTTCATCCGATCCCCCCGATGCGGACGAACCGACCATGAATATCAGTCTCGGCCTGCTGCTTCCGGCGCTCTTGGGTCAATCGCCCGTGATGCCTGCTGCACATTGTGCCCCCTGCGAGGCGAAAGCCCCTGCCTACTCCGCAGCCATGAGTTGCATGCCGCCTGCGTTCCAACGCGGGCCATACCTCGCACCAAGCTGGGCACCGCCTTCGCCGTTGTGTGCCCCTGTGGCTCCACCGGCACCCGTACTGGCCATGAAAGCCATTCTGCCGGAAGGCGCGAGCCTGCAAGTGGATGGCAGTGGCAAAGCCTATGGCAACGGCACGGTGTTCGGCTTCCGGCCGGGCTATCCGTACCGCTTCCGTGTTGATGGCCTGCCAGGCAAACCCAGTGAGAGCCTTGGTGGCTCGCTTGAAGTGCATGGAAGCATCATTCCGCGAATCGGCATGAAGTACATGGAGTTCACCGCACCCATCTACATCACACAGGCCGACATTGACCGTGTGCTGGCTGGTGGCGTGGTGACGAAAGTCATCTACCTCGAAAACCCAGCCTTGGCCATCCCGCAAGAAGCCAAAGCCAACAGCCCGCTGGAAGTGACCACGGACAGCGAACGCTCGGCACTCTTGGAAGCCGAGAACAACGGCCGCATTGCTGCGGTGTTTCGATTAGGGGATCGTGCACCGAAGAAAGAGGAACTGGCTGAGACGTATCTACCCGGCACGATCCTGCTGCCCGGTGAAACAAAGCTCGGCAAGCCAAACTACCCACCGCTCTTTGGCTGCGAGAGTGCCATACCGCTCTTCGACCCAATCCTCGGGCCACGTGTACCAAGTGAAGAGTGCTTCCCCAACGGGGGAGATGGTGGACTGAAAGCAGGCATCGGCCCCGGTGGTATCGCCGGTGGTCTGGACGTGACGGATGTGATTGCCGAATACACCAAGGGTAACAAACGCGAAGTCGCAACTTCGAACGTGGTGTGCCTGTGTGCACCAAGGTTCGTGACGCGCCGCGTTGAAATGGGCATCGGTTCTTATCGCACGTCGTTCTCGTCCCAACTGCTCACGCAAGTGGTCATCAAGAGTGTGTTCGATCACCGTGATAAAGTCGAAGAATTCGTGGGCCGTGAGCGCACCCTCGGCTTGGCCACACGTGAACGCCCGTCGATTAACGTCGCACTGACGACCCTTCACGCCCTGGGCAGCACCACCGGCACGAAGATCATGGCCAACACCGAAGGCATCCGCCTCGTGGGTGCTGTCGTGTCGCCGGAAGAAGCCGCATTGTTCCCAAGTCGATTGACCATCATGAAGTCGGTCGATCCAACTGGGCCATACCACTCTGGCGATGTGGTGACGATGACGCTGAAGTACAGCAACAACACCCGACAGGCGATCACGGACTTGGTCATCAGCGATCTGCTCAGCCCACGGCTGGAGTACGTGCCAGGCACCGCCGCAGCAGCCAATCACATCTCCACGGTGACCACCAGTGAGAGCGATGCGGGGGCAACGACGATTCGATTCGACATCCCAGGGCCGATCCGCCCAAGCGACTCTGGCTATGTGGTGTTCAAGGTGAAGATTCGATAATTGAAAGTGATGATTGCAGGAATTGAAGAGCAGGGGACGTGAGTCCCCTGTTTCTGTTTGTAGCTTCAAGACAACACAAAAACCTTACGCCACGCGGGCCAGCGGCATGTCCACAGGCAGCTTTGGACAACGGGCCTTCAACCACGCCGTCACTTCCGCGCGATCCAGTCGCTTCACCAGTTCCACGTCGCCAGCCACCATCGGGAACGCCCGACCGACGGCCCAGGTGCGTGGTACTACCGCTTCGCCGATGTAGATCACTCGTTCGCCCTGCACCAGTGGCACCGAGTTCAAGCTGTCGTCTGGGTGGCACCAGTGCTCGCAACCGCTGACGCGACCATCCGGTTGCAGAGCGGTGGATCGAAACAGTTGTTGTCGCGTGGTAAACGAGTTGGCATTGGGGTGCGGATTGCCACCGAGATACGCCGTGATGATCCGATCATCCGGCTTGCGACCGGCTTGAAACTCGGTCAGCAGAACTTGCAGTTGGGCCACATCGGCAACGCCTGTGGCGAGGAGCTTGACACCGGTGCGTGCGGTCGGGTGGATCACCGTAAGGATTTGATCGTCCACCACTCGGGACAACAGCGCATGCAATTCGCCGGTGCCGGGCACCATCGGTGCGAGGCGATTCAACACATCGAGCAAACCCAGTGAACTGCGTGCGGCCCGCCGAACTTCCACTTGGCTCATCAACGTTCTGACGTCGTCCAGCAGGTCGGGCAGTTGCCGGTAGGCTAGGCTCTCGGCAGGGTAGGCTTTGGTGTACGGAGAGACGTCGAGCTTTTTCGGTTGGCTCTTTTCCAGTTCTGCTTGAAGTTGACGATTGAAGAAAAACAACGGGGCTGGAGAGTTCTTCTGACGTTTGGCGTCGGCCTTCAAACAGGCTTGCATCAACACTTCGCTGGCCAGCAGTGAATCTCTCAATCTTTGGAGCAGCACCAACGAGGAGTAGCCCAAGTCCATCGTCCGTCGTGGGCGAGGCGTGGCGTCCAGCGTTGAGACACGAGGCAACGTGATTACGTTTGCAGTCATCCCTCGCCCTCCTTGGCGAGTGGGCATTACCCCAAGTGCGACGCTCCGTGTCAAGCCGAAGTTCTGCGGGGTGCGGATGTCGTATCTTGCGTCTCGTCAGTTTTCACACACCCCTCCGCGAGACACACAAGACTCACGAGACACAAGGCCGTATTGACGAGTCAACTAGCATCGCTGTTTTTAGGGTCATGCCAGGCTTGATCTTGCGCTGATCGATACGTTCACAATGTCAGTGAGCATCCATTCCGCGCCGCGAGATACAACGATGCTCAAGCTGTTTTTTGAAGTGTTGACTGTCGTTTGGGAAGCACGAATGTCAGCCTCGGCCATGTCATTCGAAGGACGCTGGAGCAAATGCACGTTCCTTCGGCGTCCAAAACCTTGCCCCGCCCGACACCCAGAGAATCGGGGTGCAACAAATTCGTCAGGTATGCCTTTGGTTCGCAGTACAGAGCCGCGCACGAAGCGTCAGCGCAGTAAGCGGTGTGTGAGTCTTAACCGCTTACTGCACTTCGTTCCGTGCGCGGCTCTGTACAGTTGTTGATACCATGCCGAAAACAAATGGTATACGTAGTCGTGATTTGTTCGTTGACATCATGCAAGCGGGTCTGGATAGTTTCTCGAAGGAAAGAAACGTTGTGCGTTTCTCGTTTGACAGGCGAGTTCCGATAGAAGCGGAACATCGAGTCGGAATAGACAGAATTCATTCTGTCGAATAGCAAGTTCGGTAGCAGGAGAGGATCCATGCAGGTCATTTACAGGTGGTTGTACTCTGGGCTTGCGGTCATTGCTGCCACGTTTGTTGTCCCGATGGTGCCCCTCGCGAGCGGGGCGGAACCTAAGGAACTCAAGATCATTGCCCAGCGCAGTTTCGTCTCCGAAAGCGATGGGGCTCCTCCGATCTCCTTCGTCCGGCCAGCTGAGAAGCCGGTTGAGCCGTTGGTCATCCGTAGTGTGGAAGACCTAGCCGCTGCCTCCACGAAGGGGCGGCAAGCCAAAGATCCGGCAGCGGCCAAGAAGGATCCGGACTTGCAGAAGGAGGTCGAGGGGCTCCTGGCGAAAGCGCTGAAGGTCGAGAAAATCGACTGGGAGAAGCAGATGGTCGTCGCCGCGTCGGAGAAGCAGGCCTATCGTGTACCACCCAAGTGGGAGTTCGCGTCTCTCAAGTTGGACGGAGAAAAACTGATCGTGGAAATGCGGAGCGAGAGTGGCAAGGGGTACGGGTCGTACGGCACGCCTTGGGCGGTGGCTGTGGTCGAGCGGTTCGACGGGAAGGTGGAGTTTAAGGGCCTTCCGAAGCGATAGCGACCCGGTAACTAAAGCTCTTCGGAAGGGCGGCAAGACGGTCGACCCAGGAACTTTCGCTGCTGACAGTTGAGTGTCACTGTTCAATTGCAGAGGTTTTTCACGCCGGAGGCGTGGCTGCGTTGAGCCTGGGGTGAGCGAGCAAAGCGAGCGTAACACCTGGTACAAAGACCAATACGCCGCACCCCGGCGGGGGCATGTAGAGTCTCTGAGGTTCATGGTTCACTCGGCCCCGCTGCTGTACTGAGCCGTTCGGCAGTGGAGGGCACACGGATGGAGAAGCGGTTCCGCTGCCCGTGCTGCGGTTGCCTGACTCTGGACGAGCGGTGCGGGTGGGACATCTGCGAGGTGTGCTTCTGGGAGGACGACGGGCAGGACGACCAAAACGCCGACGACGTGAAGGGAGGCCCAAATGGACGGCTGAGCCTGACACAGGCGCGGGCCAACTATCGATCGCTCGGGGCGTGCGAGGTGGCTATGCTCGTCAACGTTCGCCCACCCCGCCCGGACGAGCTGCCCATTCAAAGGCACACAGAACCAGGTACCGCATCAGACACCGGCCGCATGTAGGCTTTCCCCGATTCGTAGCTCACTCGGCCCCGATGTTTCTCCAGGTTGAATCACCCAGTCGGCTTGCTGATGTCGATGATGATCTCGGTTTTGCCATCGACGTCACGTTCAATCTTGCTCACGGTTGGCGTGAACTTACCATCGAATGGATCACCGCCACCCATCTGCCCGGCGATGCCGAGGCTGATCTTGTACTTGCCTGGTGAGATCGCGGGTACATCAAACTTGCCGGTCTCCGGGTCGATCTTAGCGAACACCGCATCGGCACCCGGGAACGCACCCACCGGGCTGAACGTGATCTGCACGCCGCCGCCACCCTGGCCACCCGCTCCCGGCGGTACACCCGGCGGCGCTTTGGTGCCCTTGGGCATTGCCATGTTTTCTTCGGCCTTCATCTTCCACGGCTGAGTCTTGTTCACGATCTTGCCGCGAGCCGACACCTTGGGTGCATCCGGCTCTTTGGTGCCGCAGCCTGCGAGGAAGATCAACGGCGCTACGAGTGCGATTGGGAGAAGAAGCCGACGCATAAAAACACCCATCCGGGAGGATGGGCGTTAGTGTATCTGCTCGAATCAACAGTTGTGGAAGTTACTTGCCGCCAGCGGGGCGGATCGTTGGATCGGCCAGCACCGTGGGGCTGCCACCCGAGCCGGGGTTGGTAATGCTGGTCGTGCTGCCCACACTTGGTGGCAGGCTCTTCCAATCGCTTGGGCCGGTGTACAGAATCTGCGGGGCGGCCTTGTCGCGGATTTTGCTGAAGGTCATGCCGATCATCGCGTTCAGGCGTTCTTCAAACGCCGCTGGATAAAGCCGGGCCTTTTCCGTCTCGAACGTCCGCTTCGGGTCAGTCGGGATGATTTTCACGAGCTTGATGCAGACCAAGCCTTGTGGGGTCTTCATCACTTCGCTCACTTCGCCTTCTTTGAGTTTGAAGGCCATGAGTTCGATGGTCTTGTCTTCACCGGGCAGGTGCTTGCTGATCGCCTTGACTTTGCCTTTGCTTGCGGCGAGGCTCGGATTGGCCTGGCTACGTGCGGCAGCATCAAACTCATCATCGCTGGTCATCATCTTGGCGCGGATGCCCGCCACTTTGTTCTCTTCGCTCAGTGGCCACATCATCATCTGGATTTCGCGCTTCTCGCCGAACTCGCGTTCGAACTGTTTCTTGAGGTCTTCATCGGAGACTTTCACGTCGCTCGCCGTCATCTTTGCCAGCAGCAGCCCCGGCTTGACCACGTCTTCCATCCACTCATACAGGCTCTTGTTGTACTTCGGCAGCAGGATCTTCAGGAAGTCGTCCTGCGTAGCGCCGATGCCTTTGAGGTCATCCGCGAGTTTGGCTTCGAGTTCCGTTTTCGTCACGGTGATCTTCTGGGCATCCGCGGCCATTTCGATCATGCGTTTGTTCACGAACAGTTCGAGCTTTTCAACTCCGCCGCGATCCATGAGATACTTGCCGAACTCGTCCATCGTGATGGCGATGTTGCCGTGGACGTAGGCCACGGGGCGCTCGTGATCGACCGCTGGTTTCACCGGTGCCACGGCTTTGATCGGTGTTTGTGCTGAGCTGAAGCCCAAGGAACCGCCGAGAATTGCCACGCCAAGCCAGCCACGCATCGAGTTCATCGTTTTGCCCTGAAAGTTGAGTCGGACTCAAGTTCGACGGGCGGAATACCGAAGTGCCCAGATTCCCGCAAGCGAAATGTGGGGGAAAGGGTCTACTTTTGGTTTTCGGCACAGAGCCGCGCACGGAGCGAAGCGCAGTAAGCGGTTTGAATCTTGACCACTTACTGCACTTCGTTCCGTGCGCGGCTCTGTAGAGCGGTTTGAGTCTTGACCGCTTACTGCACTTCGTTCCGTGCGCGGCTCTTTAAAATGGTTGATTCCATGCTGAAAGCCAGAGGTGTAGCTGTGGAGGAAAGTGTGCCAACAAAAAAAGCCTCTGGATCTCTCCAGAGGCTACTTGAGTCGGGGTGGCCGGAATTGAACCGACGACTTCCTGGTCCCAAACCAGGCGCTCTACCAGGCTGAGCT
>JBBRME010000071.1:0-20457 GCA_038230995.1 Gemmatales bacterium | reverse complement strand
TTGGCATCGATGCTGCCCAGCATCCCGTAGCTGCGGGCATATTCCATCTCGTGGAACATGGTGTGCCCGGCCAGCGTGGCGTGGTTGGTCTCCAGGTTGAACTTGAATTCCTTCTCCAGCCCATAAGTTCGCAGGAAGGCCATGCACGCTGCGGCATCGCTGTCGTACTGGTGCGTGGTGGGTTCCTTGGGCTTGGGTTCAATCAGGAACTGTGCATCGAGGCCGATCTTGTTGCGATGCTCCACGGCCATGTGCAGGAACTTGGCGAGGTGGTCGAACTCACGCTTGAGGTCGGTGTTGTACAGGTTGTGGTAGCCTTCGCGCCCACCCCAGAACACGTAATTCGTTCCGCCGAGTTCCTTGGTGGCTTCGAGCGCCTTCTTCACCGATGCCGCGGCGTAAGCAAACACATCGGCGTTGCAACTGGTGCTGGCCCCGTGCACATAGCGTGGGTGGCTAAACAGGTTCGCCGTGCCCCACAGCAACTGGATGCCCGTCTCCTTCTGCTTCTCCTTCAGCTTGGCCACGACTTTGTCGAGCAGCAGGTTCGATTCACGCAAATCGTCGCCTTCGCCGCTGATGTCGCGGTCGTGCCAGCAGTAATACGGCACACCGAGTTTCTGCATGAACTCGAAGCCCACATCAATGCGCTTCATATCCATGGCATGCGTGTTGGTGCCGTCTTCCCACGGGCGCTCGGCACAACCCGGGCCGAACGGATCGCCACCGGTACCACGGAAGGTGTGCCACCAGCACACGGCGAAGCGCAGGTGATCCTTCATGCTCTTGCCGTCGATCATTTCCGTGGCGTTGTAATGGCGGAACGCCAGCGGATTGGTGCTCTTGGGGCCTTCGAACGGAATGACCGGCACATCTGGGAAGTAAGCCATCGAAACCTCGGGGGAGGAAAACTGTGAATGATGGCATACGAAGCCACGCAACCACGAACAAGCTGGCGGAGGCGTGCCGGTTGTGAGTCTGTTGATAATCCCCTCGCCCCGTTCGACGGGGAGAGGGTGGCCGAAGGCCGGGTGAGGGGCTTTCAAAAAGAGCAAGACCCCTCACCCGATTTTCGCTTCGCTCAAATCGACCCCTCACCGTAAACGGGGCGAGGTTATTTTGGTTCGCCCCACAGTGAGTATGTTCTCGCCCATCGCAATTGATTTTGCCGACTTTACTGAATTTTCATGTCGATTGGATCGTCGGTTGTTTAGCATGTCGGCTGCCGGTCAAGATTTATTAGACCGGCTCCCATCGCTTTACCGGAGTCTGTTCATGTTGCGATTTGCTTTGGCTGGCTTGGTTGCCGCAGTTGTTGGCACCACGAGTTTCGCTGCCGACACCTACAAGTTGACGGCCGAAAACACGAAGGTGGAGTTCACAGGCAGCAAGAAAGATGGCAAGCACTCCGGCGGCTTCAAGAAGCTCTCCGGCACCGTGACGCACGACAAAGACTGGGCCATCGAAGTCAACATCGATACGACTTCGATCTTCAGTGACGACGAAAAGCTGACCGGCCACCTCAAGAGCGGCGACTTTTTCAACGTGAAGGACAACCCCACGGCAAAGTTCGTGACCACCAAGATCGAAAAGGGCGAAAAGGGCATGACCGTGACAGGCAAGCTCACCCTGTTGGGCAAAGAGAAGGAAATCAGCTTCCCAGCTACGATCACAACCGGCGAAACCTTCACGATGAAGGCGGAGTTCATGATCGACCGTAGCGAGTTTGGCATGACCTACGGCGAAGGTAAAGTGAACAAAGAAGTGGCGATGAAAGTGGACGTCAGCGCGAAGAAGTAGAGCATTGAGGCGAACCGGCGACGTAAGTCGCCGGGTTGTCGTTTCCCCACCCAGCGACTCACGTCGCCGGTTCACCAAACACATCATGACCCTGCCCCCCACGCCCATCATTGTCGAAGCCCTGCAACAGATCGTGGGGCCGCCGTTTCTGCTCGGCGTGGTTTGTCTTCTTGCAACTCGTTTCATCCATCGCTCCGGTAGTCACCTTGCTGCAGTTCTCGTGCTCGTCGGCAGCTTGGCGATCGGTAACTGGCTCGCCAAGATCAATCCACTGTGGTGGCCGGATGTCAAACGGCTCACATGGCTCCCATGGCTGGCCAGTGTGGGTGCTCTCGCCGGGTTGCTGCGAGCCTGGCTGAAATGGAACACACTCAGCACTGCACTCTGGGCCGTGGTCATGGTCGTGGCTGTCATCCGCATTGTGCCCAAGGACTATCATGCCGAACCGCTGTGGGCGGTGCCTGCATTCGCACTGCTGTCATCTCTGTTGGGCTACGGCTTCATCAAATTGAACGAGAAGCAACCGGGCTTCGTGGTGCCTGCGCTGATGGCATCGGCACTGATGACCGCCGGACTCATCGTCATCCACGCATACTCCAAGAGCTTGATGGACGTGGCCATGTTGGGGGCTATGGGCCTGTTCGGGCTGGCGGCCGCGGCGTTGTTCACCAAGGCCGACGTAGGTGCGGTGTATCCCGGTGGGGCGATCCTGCTCACAGGGACGCTCTTTGCGGGCTATCACGAAACCTTCAGCGAGGTTCCTGCAAAAGCCTTCTGGCTACCTGCCGCAGCGCCGCTGTTGGCTTTGGTGGGTTTAATCCCGTGGGTGCAACGCCTCAAGCCGTGGCAGCGTGTGTTGATTGTGGCAGTCCCGACGCTGATCGTTCTTGCGGTGGCAGTCGGGCTGGCGATGAGTTACGAGACGCTGGCGTTTGGCGACGAAGAGTATTAAGGAAACATGTCGTGTCAGCCCTGTTGATTGCACAGGGTGGTTCGTCCGGTACACTAGCTGTTACTGCACCCGGAGACACACCCATGCGGGCTGGCTTGTTGCTCATCGCGATTGCGTTCACATCGCTCTTTGTCCACGGCGAAGACAAAGACTTCGTCATCCGCTGGCATGGTCAGGCGTTTTTCACCGTGACGACGCCCAGCGGGAAGATCATCGCCTTCGATCCACATGTGATGCGCGAGTTTGAACGGAAGGATCCGATCAAGGCCGATTACGTTTGCGTCAGTCATGAACACAACGACCACAACCGGGTCGAGGAAGCCATTGCCGATGGTAAAGATGCCACCAAGGTGCGAACCTTCCGTGGCATGAAAGCCGTTGGCAAACCTGAGGCCGATAAGCCCCAAGCCTACGATTGGAGTAAGCTCGACGAGAAGGTGAAGGTTGGTGATCTGACCTATCGCTTCCGGACGTTTGGTTGCTTCCATGATGAAAACAACGGCCTGAAACGCGGCAAGAACTCGGCGATGATCGTTGAAGCGGAGGGGCTGACCTTCTGCCACCTCGGCGACTTGGGCCACACCTTTACCGAGGCCGAAGCCAAGGTGATCGGCAAGATCGACGTGCTGTTCGTACCCATCGGCGGTACGTACACCTTGAACGGTGAGGGTGCCAAAGAAGTGGCCGACATGCTCAAGCCCCGGCTCTACATCATCCCCATGCACTACGCCATCGACAACACGCCGGATACCCTCATCGGCCCTGATGAGTTCGTCGATCTGTATCCGGACATCAAGAAGATGTTGCAGTCCAACGAGTTGTTCATCCCTGCGAATGCAAAACCCGCGAAGCCCAGCGCCGTGCTGCTGAACTGGGAAAAGAAGGTGAAGTAACACTTCGGAGAATTGAGCCTGCCTGCGTTAGCGGCAGGAGTTGAACAGTAAAGACTCCTGCCGCTGACGCAGGCAGGCTCAACCTTGCTCCGTTGTCAACGGAGAGATTGAAAACAGAATCGGCATTCATGGATCTTCTATGTCCAATCGCGTGATGTGTGGGAACTGCGGAGGCAAGGTTCCGTTACCAGCGGGATATGCCAAGGCGCGTATCCGTTGCACGAGCTGCGGCTACTATGCCGACATACCACCGGAACTGCGCGGCACCGGCGAAGAGACGACCGAACAAAGCCAAACCGCACCCGTGGCCAAGGCTGTCGAGCCGATCAGCACAAAGAAAACCAAGAAGGCCAAACGCAGAACGGAAGAGGACGAAGTCGAGCAAGAAGAAGCCCCAGCCCGGCGTGCCGTGCGCCAGCGGGCCGACCCGAACGACAAACGCCCAGAGTTCGAGCCGAAAGCGGAAGGCTCGCCTGCTTATCTCGAAGGATCGCAAGACGAGGACGACGCCCTCCCGTACGGTGTCGAAGGCGATGGCCTGAAGAAGTGCAACGAGTGCCAGGGAGAACTCCCCGTGGATGCTGCGTTCTGCGTGCATTGCGGGTCACATTTGGATGGAACACTCGGCAAGCGACCAAAGAAGAAACGCCGTTACACCGAGATCGACCAGAGCTTCACCGAGGGGTTCTCTCAGCAAACACGACTGATCATCTTCGCTGCGGCTCAGGTGTTCAACGTCTTCTTCACGGCCACGGCCATCATGGCCACCAGTTTCAAAATTGATGGAACGGCGATCGGTACGGGCATCTTCGCCGGGGCCATCAACCTCGTGTTGCAAGCGTTCATCCTCGGCAGTTACGACGTGCTTCGCATTCAGCGCAACGAACGCGGCAACTGCACCTTCACCCGAACCCGGCGAATGTTGTTCTTGCCGTTGGCACCAGCGAAAATCGAATGGAAGCATCTCGTGGGTGTCGGACGCTTGGCGTCGCATCCCGGCAACGTTTTCGCCTGGCTCACCTGCCTGTACTTGTTGATGATGGGCATTCTCCCCGGCATCTTGTTCTGGTGGTTCGAGCTTCGTCAGGAGCGATCAAACGTGGTGCTTACAAACGTGTACAACGGCATCGAAGAAACACTGTTCAGCAGCAAGAAGGAAGACGAAGCGGAGAAAATAGCCCAAATGGTGTCCGAAGCATCGGGCATGAAACTGAACCGCGTGGTGTAGCTGCACCCAACCAATAAAATGTACTTCTTCACCCCACTGAGCCACGTTCCATGAAGTCTCTCTCGCTCCTCGCCTTGCTACTGGTTCCCGTGTTCCTGCACGCGGCGGATCCAATCTACACCCGGCAGGAAGACATCATCTACGGTCGGAAGTTTGGCACCGCGCTGACCATGGATGTGTTCAGCCCCAAAGAGAAACCGAACGGCGCGGGTGTGGTGTTCTGCGTGTCCGGCGGTTGGTACTCGGCCAAGGAATCGATCAACGCCGGGATGATGACGGAGTTCCTCAAGCGTGGTTATGTGGTGTTTGCTGTGGTGCATGGCTCGCAACCGAAGTTCACCATCCCCGAAGTGCTGGAGGACATGCACCGGGCCATCCGCTTCATCCATGTGAATGCAGCCAAGTACAAAGTCGACCCGGATCGCCTCGGCATCACCGGTGGCTCGGCGGGTGGGCATCTCTCGCTGATGATGGGTACCACTGGCAAGGTTGGCGACGCCAAAGCACCAGATCCGGTGAATCGGGCCTCATCGAAAGTCGCGGCCGTCGCTTGCTTCTTCCCGCCGACCGACTTCCTCAACTATGGCAAAGACGACAACGTGATGATGGGTACCGGCACGCTCTCTGCGTTCAAGGCACCGTTCTATTTCCATGAATTGAGCAGTAAGACACGGGCCTTCGAGCCGATTACCGACGAGAAGAAGCGGCTCGAAATCGGCAAAGCCATCTCCCCGGTGTACCACGTGACCAAGACCAGCGCACCAACGCTGCTGATCCACGGCGATGCTGACAAACTGGTGCCGCTGCAACAGTCTGAGCTGATGATCAAAGCACTGAAGGCCCAAGACGTGGTGAATGAGTTGATCGTCAAAAAGGGGGGCGACCACGGCTGGGCGGGCATGGACAAGGACCTCGTCACCATTGCCGACTGGTTCGACAAATACACGGCGAAGAAGGAGTAGGCTAAACTCCCTCGCCCCGGTCGCCGGGGAGAGGGTGGCCGTCAGGCCGGTTGAGGGGCTTTTTGGGAGGGCGAACCTCCTGGTGAGCCGTCAAGATGGCTTGCGGCTCGGCAGGAGCCTCGCCCTCCCAAAGACCACTCCCCGTAAACGGGACGAGGTGATTGTTTTTTCATCACCCAAGAGAATCTGGTCGCACCTAAGGAGTCGTCCATGCCCCATTATCTCCAGCGCGGGCAGTTCCCACCGAAACGCCATACGGCGTTTCGCACCAGCCCCGGCTACAAGAACGAGGGACTGTACTACGAGGAAGTGATCAGCACGCAGGGCTTCAGCCGGACCTACAGCATTGCGTACCATGCCTTCCCGCCGACACGGGTGAAGTTGATCGAAGCCGCCGGTGACATGGCAGTGTCAGTAGCCGATATCGGCCCGCTGCGGCACGTGCATACAAAGAGCGGTGGTATGCCAAAGCAGGGCGGCCCGATTACCGGTCGCGTGCCGATGTACACCAACGCCGATGTGACTCTGTGGCGGTGTCGCCCGGCTGCACCACAGGCCGAGTTGTATCGCAATGCCCGCGCGGAAGAGATTGTGTTCGTGCATCGTGGGTCGGGGAGTTTGCGTACGCACTACGGCGTGCTGCCGTTCAAGCCACTCGACTACGTGGTGATCCCGCGCTGCACCACTTATGAACTGGTGTTCGATGCAGACTGCGAGCCGGATTTGCTGGTCATTGAATCGAACTGCACCATCGGCTACCCCACGCGGTACACCTGCCCGGAAGGTCAACTCAAACTCGGCGCACCCTACAGCGAGCGAGACATCCACGGCCCGACGGAACTGATCATCGAGACCGTGGAACGCGACACACCGGTGCTCATTAAGGATGGAGCCAAGCTCAGCCGGTATGTGCTGGCGAACCATCCGTTTGATGTGGTCGGCTGGGATGGTTGCGTTTATCCGTTCACCTTCAATGCTGAGGACTTCGAGCCGATCACGGGCAAGATCCATCAACCACCGCCGATCCACCAGACCTTCGAGGGCTTTGGTGGCTTCGTAGTCTGTACCTTCGCCCCGCGAATGCTGGACTACCACCCGGACGCGGTGAAGGTGCCCTACGCCCACAGTAATGTGGAGTCCGACGAGGTGCTGTACTACGTTCGCGGGCAGTTCGGCAGCCGGCGCGGAGTGGAGCTTGGTTCGTTTACCTTGCACCCGCACGGCATCCCGCACGGCCCGCACCCCGGCACCATCCAGGCCAGCTTCGCCCACACCAAGACCGAGGAACTCGCCGTGATGGTGGACACCTTCCGCCCGCTGCACCCGACGGTAGAGGCCATGACCATGGACGACCCGAACTACCCGTTCAGTTGGGTCTAGGAGCCGCGCACGAAGTAAGCGGTCTGGTCTCATCGCATCATCATCGTTTTCGTGTTATCGTGGCTGTTCCTTTGAAGGGACATGGCCATGCGATTCACATGGATGGTGTTGAAGCTGACGCTTGGTGCGAGTCAGCTTTGCGCTCAAACCCTCCTTTCGCAACTCGTCCCTCCGCTGGATGCAAACGTCCCATTCCGGGTGACATTCGATGAACAACTGCTGGAGAATCCGGAAGTTGTGTCACGTGGCAACGTGTGGATTATGGACGGCGAGAATCAGCGATACGATCACACCCATGTCTTGTTTGGCGTACCGTTTCGACACTTAGCCGTCCGAAATTCAAATGAAGCGAGTCATCTGATGGAATACGTGACTACGGGGGACACTGCTGTTGGGACGATTGAAACGCCGAATAACAAAAACAAGTTGTTGAGTTACGTCAGCCTCATGACATACACGTTCGGTACAAGCCTGCCTGCGATTGGTAACACGCTGAGCCTCTGCAAAGAAACGGGAGCGACTCGGCAGATTAACGGCGTAGAGACGAGAGAGTTTGTTAGCTCTGGATATCGTGTGTATCTGGATGCGACCGGCGTGATCCATCGGATGGAAATGTTGATGAGCAAGGAGTGGAAACTGTTCGCAGAAGTGACAGCCTTCGCAACTTTCGGCACCAAACGCTACCCGAGCCAGTGGAAGACAGATCGATCACTGTTCACGATCACGCAGGTGGAAACGAATCCTGAGATTGCGCCGGAAACGTTCACCATGAAGTACCCGCCGGGTTCTAAAGTCACGGATTGGCGGAATGGTGACTACGTGTTTCGAGCCAATAGCAAAGGCGAACTCGAACTGGATTGGTTCCGTAGTCGCACGATTCAAGCGTGGGCGCAGCGGGTGGCCGGGATTGTTGCCACGCTCGTCATTGGCACCTGGGTGATTCGGCGGACACTTCGGCGTCGTGCGAAGACGAAAGCGGTTTCATCGACGTAAGACTCAGGCTACGTTGCTCATTCAGTTGGGTGGGGTGAGATTTTGTGAACTGGCTGTATGAGGTGGGTTTGGTGTTGAGCCTGCCCGCGTCAGCGGCAGGAGTCTCTTTCTTCAAACTCCTGCCGCTGACGCGGGCAGGCTCAACTCATCGAGATAACACCCGACGGATTGCTTCGGGATACGCTTCGCGTTCGGCGGCCTGCACTTTCTCGGCCAGTGTCAGTGGTGTGTCACTGGGTTCAATGTTCACCGATTGTTGCAGGATGATCGGGCCGGTGTCGTACGTGTCGTCCACAAAGTGCACGGTGCAACCGCTGACGGTGCAACCGGCCGCGATGACCGCTTCGTGTACATGATGGCCATACATGCCTTGGCCACCAAAGGCGGGCAGCAGGCTGGGGTGGATGTTCAGCACTCGGCCCGCATACTCCTTCGGCACCTTTAGCATCCGCATCCAACCGGCACACAGTACATAGTCCGGCTGCCACGGTTGCAGTGCAGGGAAGGGGTCTTTGGCGATGGCCGTGGGCAGTCCGGCCCGCCTGGCCCGTTCCAACCCGTAGACGCCCGGCTTGCTGGACACCACGCCCACGATCTGCCCCGGCAGCTTGCCAGAGGCGATCTGGTCGATCAGGTTTTGCAGAGTACTGCCGCTGCCCGAGAGCAGCACGGCATAGCGTGGCGTGGTCATCGAGTTGTTCTACATGGTGAAAACGCAACAAGCCGGGGTTACCCCCGGCTTGTGTTTGTTTCTGTTATTTCACACTTACCGGAAGTTGAAGTTGAAGCCGAGGTTCAGACCAGGGCGACCGTAGTTGTTGCCGTAGAAATTGTTGTACCCACCACCAAACCCGGGTGAGTAGTCAAAGCTGTTACCGTAGCCGTAGCTGGGACGGTAAACCGGTGCGTAGAAAGCAGGGCGAGGCTGAAAGTAGGTACCCGTATAGAGCGGGGTGCCGTAGCCACCGTAGCTATGCACGGTCGTGTAGATCGGCGGGCGAGACACAATCACAGTTTGGTTGTAGCCACTGTGATGATGACCACCGGCGGGCAGGAACTGTGCCTGTGCGGTGCTGTTGCCTGTGACAATGGCAGCTAAGGCCAATATGCCACCAATGATGACTGATTTAACACTCATGAGAGGAACTCCTGTTGATGGCTGCGGTGTTCTGCACCGTTCGCTCACAGGTGATACTTCCAGGAATGGCAACCTTGCGCGGAACTTGAAGGAATTTTTGCAATCGTGTTACATCAACCGTCTTGACAGTATTTGTAGTGCTTGCGTGATGGCCGTCAGCATTTCTCCCACGGAGCTTTCACGTTCCAGAAACGTGTGCTGATGACCAATCGCTAACAGCTTCTCGTGCAGGCGGTCGGCCCCACGGTGCCAGCGGACATCATCGACGTTAGTACTGAGCCAA
Source organism: Gemmatales bacterium (assembly GCA_038230995.1). Taxonomy (GTDB): domain Bacteria; phylum Planctomycetota; class Planctomycetia; order Gemmatales; family Gemmataceae; genus JALHQU01. Next base: position 10,828 of record JBBRME010000071.1, on the reverse strand, counting down.
ACGAGATGAGGAATCTTGGCGCTGTTCAATGCGAGGATGGCGTTGGCTTGGCGGGCGGCTTCCTTACGTGGGAAGAGTTCATCCAGAACAGTCCCTTCGCCGTGCATCTGCTCGAACTCAATGTGTGGTTGCAGGGCAGCAATCGCACCAACGCGATCCGGATGTTTGAAGCCAAACCTCAACGCCGCCTGCCCACCGGGGCCAGTGCCCGCCAAAGCGATGCCGCGTGAGGTCACGCCCCAACGCTGCGCAATCCACGGCAAAAGCACATCGACCAGATGAACTTCTTCCGGCTTCGTGAGGTGCCAGGTATCGCTGGGCCAAACAACGGTGGCGAAGTCCGGCGGTGACAACGGGCTGTCACTCCCAAGCCAGACCAGCACAAAGCGCGGGGGCGTACTCGGTTGCCAGACTTGGCAAGTGCTTTCGCCGATGGTTTCATTCGTCCACATCAATCACACCACCCGGCAGAGGCGAAGGATCAGCACAGTGATGAGCCCCGCAACCAACGGGCCGGCCACACGGGCCACCAGTTGCCAAGGGGTGGTGTCAGTTAGCTTGCTGCACATCATGCTCACGGCGGCCACCGGCGACATCGTCCGCCCGGCCGCACTGCCCACGGAGACGAGAGCGCCCACGTCGTCCGGGTTCAGCCCAGTGTCGATCGCTGGTTGATAGAACGTGCCGAACAAGCTCTGTGTACTGGCCATACCCGAACCGCTGAGCATGGCAAACAACCACGGTACGAAGATGGCCAGCGGAACAAGAGCATGCGGGAAGGTGTTCATGAGGGAGCTCAACTGCCCGGCCAGCCCGACCACTTCCAACCCTTTGCCGAAGCACACCGCGGCCACGATCAAACTCACCACTTGAGTGAAGGCGTACCCTGCCCCTTCAAAAAAGGCTTTGATGCAACCACCGGCTTTGTGTGGCGAAGCCAGCGCTGCCGCGATGATGCCAACCAGCATGGCCAGGCCCACCATTCGCCCACCGATCAGCTTGCTGGCCTTGGGCACTTCGCCATCCATGGCCAGCCATTCCGGTGGAATGTTCAGCACGTTTAGGGGTGGCCCACTCAGGAACAAGATCACGAGTGGCACCACGGGCACCAGGGCTTTGAAGATGTTCAACGGTTCCGTGATGACGGGAGGTTGCACAACGATTTCAGTCTTTACTCGGCGTTCCAGCCAAACGGTTTGAATCCAGAACACCAGCGTGCTCACCACGAACATCGGCACCACCACCCAGGGCAGGTGCATCCGGGCCAAGGTCATGGGATCGGTGCCGGTTTTATCCTTCACGCTGTTGAGTTCCGGCGCACCGGGGTTGAACAACTCCCCACCAACCGACGCCCCCAGCAGCAAGGCCGAACCAATGGTGAGCGGGTGGAACCCAGCCCCACGCATCAGCGGCACCACCACCGCCCCCAGGCACACGGCCACGCTGGTCTGGCTCAGCACCGGGATGTTCACCAGAAAGCCCACCGTCACCACGCCGGGCACCAGCAGGAACCGCACTCGACGGATCGGCTTCATCAGCAACAGCACCAAGTGTTGATCGCAGCCGGTGTGCTTGAGCACAAACGCAAAACCCATGGCACTGCAAATGGGGATGACGAACTTTTCATCGCTGAAGGTGTTCAAAAAGGCACGGACGATGGGTTGCGGTTGACCCACCAACAGGCCGAGGATCAACCCGGCACTGATGAGTACGAGGCGCACATCCCACCCACGAATGGTGAGGTACGCCGCCGCGAGGAGAACGAGGCACGCCACGGAGAGAATCATGCCGGGGAGTGTACCACAACAGTTTTCACGGTTAGAATCAATGTGTCTCTGGAGCACGAAGAATGAGTGAAGCTGCACAAACAATCCTGACGAAAGCCTTGGAGTTACCGCTGGAGGATCAACAGTGGCTGGCGGATCGGCTCACTGAAGAGACGGAATTGGACGAGGACGACGCTAAGTGGCAGGCAGAACTTGAACGCCGCTTGGAAGAAGTCGAGAAGCACCCGGAGCGGTTGGTTGATGGTGCCGAAGCGATGCGTGAAGTTCGTGAGATGCTTGCTGCCATGCGCGAGGGTGCAGCTTGAACTGGCGTTACAACTCTGAAGCCTTGGGCGATTTAAAACGACTCGCTGCCTACTACGAGTTGGCTCGACGACACTATGGAGGATTCTTTTCAGATCGTGTCGATGAATTCATCGAACGAATCCTGCTCAACCCGCAGCTTTATGCCAAGGTGAAACGTGCCCCGCGTGGGCGGGATGTCCGAGAAGGAACGCTGGAACAATTTGAAACCGTCGTAACCTACGAAGTGCGTGCTGAAGAAATTGTCATTCTCGCCATCACCAACGGCAGAAAGAGCCGCCGCCCATGGCGAGGCCGGTTGTCAGAGACATGAAAAACAAATGACTGCTGAGCTGACTCGTTCGCAGTGTTCCACTTGTTGAAGTCGAACGAAGTCTCCGCGCATGTGTACATTGGTTCAATAAGGGTTTGGTGAGAAGAAGTATGTCGGTACCGGAAGGAATCACGCCAACGGGCATCACGCACCTCACCACCAGCATTCGTGCCCGGCTCGAAGAACAGTATGCCGACGTCTGGGTGGTCGGGGAACTCGCCGGGGTGAAGAACCACACCACCGGGTTGTACTTCACACTCATCGAAGGCAAGGATCGCATCGACTGTGTAATGCGACAAGGCCTGTACCGCAAGCGGTTCGACATCCGCGATGGCATGAGCGTGATCGTACGCTGCGATGTGTCCTTCTATGCTCCGCAGGGTCGGTGTCAGCTTCGTGTCAGTGAGATTTATCCGAAGGGCTTGGGGGCCGAGGAACTGGCCCTGCAGGAACTTAAAAGCAAGCTGAATCAAAAAGGTTACTTCGCTGAGGAACGCAAGCGACCCATCTGCCAGTTTCCACGCTGTATCGCGCTGGTGACAAGCTCCACCAGTGCCGCGATCCGCGACATGCTCGAAATCTCCGGCAAGCGGTACCCATACTGCCGGGTGGTGATCCGCCATTGCACCGTACAAGGAGAGAAGGCCCCGGCGGAGATCGTCGAGAGCTTGAAGATGTTGAATCAACTCCACATGCGCGGGAACCTGGCACTCGATGCGATTGTGCTGGGGCGGGGCGGCGGGGCGAACAAAGACCTCGCTGCCTTCGATACCGAGATGGTGGCCGATGCGATTTACCACAGCCGTGTTCCCGTGGTGTCGGCCGTCGGGCATGAAACGGATTTGACGATTGCCGACCGCGTGGCCGACCTCCGTGCCGAGACGCCGTCAGCCGCGATGACGCGCATCCTGCCGGATCAAGATAAACTCCGCCAGCACTTCGACATGAAAGAGCAGTTGCTCACTCAGCAGATCCGAAAGCGGCTTCAGCGTGCCACCTCGAAAGTCGAAGCGATCGGCACTCGGCCAGCGTTCCGCAAGCCACTGGAACGTTTGGAGCGAATGCAATTGCAGCTCGCACAACTTCATGCACGATTACAGCGAGCAACGAATTCGCATCAGGAAACATTACAGCAAAAAGTCAGTGCGTTGGCCGAGCAACTGGAAGCGCTCAGCCCACTGAAGGTGCTGGCCCGTGGCTACAGTCTGACGCAGCGGGCCGATGGCTTAGTGGTTCGTGATGTTGCCGAGGTGAGCGTTGGTGATGTACTGACCACACGGTTATCGCGTGGTCAGCTACAAGTGCGTGTGGAAGGGATCGAAGAGCCGACATAATGTCGGACTACTTTGCTTTCAGCGGGCGATGGCCAAACGTGGCTTGGTAGTCTTCCTGCATCCGTTGTTTGATGCGATACGGCGTCTCCGAATTTTCGCAACGTTTCTCAAGATAGACAACCACGTTCAAGGCACCGAGTTCCAAGTCGCTTACGTCGTTATTCATGTTGCGTAGAATCTGCAACGTGAGTGGATGACTTGAGTTCAAATCAGCAAAGTTCTGGCTGATGGTGCGGAACGAGAGCCGACGATCGATCCACGCATCCAGCAGTTCTTCTTTCCTTTGAAGTCGATCTTGAGTGTTCATGATTTCGCGATGCATCCGTTCGCCATCGCATTCGTCGGCGCGGATCGCTTCCTGAAACTTGCCAGCGTCGGTTGCATCCTGGAAGGCCACCATCGGCCCACCCGGGTACGCAAACAACACACCGAAAATCACAGCAGGTACCACAACGGGCCATACGACCCAACGTAGGTTGCGCAGCAACCGCATCATGTCACCGTCTCTTCGAGAATGAACGCGGCGATGCTTGACGATCAAGACATCAGCCATTTGCGGGAGAGCACACTTTGCGAAGGAGATCGCTCAAGTGTCAGGGGTGGGAGTAGGACGATCACTAACCAGCAACAGAGACGCCAAAGCTTTGAAAAGGTTCCACCATCGCCACGTCAATCGTTGATAATCCTTGCACTGCATGATGTTATGCGGTTGTAGCTTTTTCTTCATCAACGTTTCATCTGCACAATTCTTGTGCAATTCGCACGATCACTCGCCGATGACGCCCGCCAGAAGTATGTCCACAACATGAATCTTTCAAGACCGTTGCCCAACCTCGCCTCCCTCCGCTTGGCGGTGTTCGACTTCGATGGCACGTTGTCGCTGCTTCGAGAAGGCTGGGCTACCATCATGGCCCAACAAGGTGTCGAACTGTTGGACGACACGAGCCGACAGACGGAGTTGGAACTGGAGATGCTGATGCTCTCCGGTAAGCCGAGCATCACGCAGATGCAAAGGTTGATCGAGTTGGCACAAGCCGCAGGCAAGCCACACCCGACGGACGCGGAGTTGTTGCACGAGTTCCAAAATCGCTTGCGTGGAATTCTGGATGCTCGCCTTGCGGCGATCACAACCAGTCCATCTGGTGCCTTCTGCGTGCCGGGGGCCATCACGTACCTCGAACATCTGGCATCGGCTGGCATCGAGTGCGTGTTGGTGAGTGGCACACAGAAAGACTTCGTCGTCGCTGAAGCCGAGCAACTCAACGTCCGTCGATTCTTCGGCGATCAACTCTTTGCACCGGAGGCCAACAATTCGTCGTTCCGCAAGCTCGACGTGATTGCTGAGATGATGAAGCAGCGACAGCTCGATGGCTCCCAACTCATCGGCTATGGGGATGGCTATGCCGAGACTGTGGCGGTGCGGGAGCTTGGTGGCTACGTCGTGGGCCTTGCCACGTGCGACATCGGCGAGACAGGCTTGCACCCGCTGAAGCAACAGATGCTGACCACCCTCGGGGCACACGCGATCCTGCCGAGTTACCTGCCGTTGCTGGAGCGGATTTCATGATTCTCGAAGGCATTGTAACAACGGCCAACGAAGATGGCTCCCTGCATCTGGCGGCGATGGGGCCCATCGTGGAGGGTGATTTCCGTCGGCTGATCCTACGCCCGTTTCCGAACACGACGACCTTCAAAAACATTCAGCGCGACAACTGCGGCGTCTTCCACATCACCGATGACGCCTGCCTGTTGGCCTACTTGGCCGCAAGTCAGATCAAACAGCACCCAAAGCACAAAAAGGCCAGCAACGTCGCTGGTTTTTTGCTGTACGAATGCTGTAGGGCCTATGAATTCACGGGGGTCAACATCGACAGCAGCGGCGAGCGTGCGCGGATCGTAGCCGATGTGGTCGAAGTGCATCGCTTCCGAGACTTCCTCGGTTTCAACCGGGCTAGGCACGCACTGCTCGAAGCGGCCATCTTCGCGACTCGGTTCCACATTCTTGATCTTGATGACGTGCAAGCCGAGTTCGACAAGTTGCGGATCATCATCGACAAAACCGGCACACCCCGCGAAGATGAAGCGATGCAAATGCTGGAACGAAAACTGGCAGAGGTGCGTTCGGCATGAACCGTGTGGTGGCCCATGCTCGCTTGCACTTCGGGTTGTTGCGTAGCAGCCCTGATCCTGCCACGGGGCACTACGGTGGCTGTGGGTTGATCCTCAAACACCCGCAGGTGATTGTTCGTGCGGAACAGAGCGAGGCTTGGAGCGCGACCGGCCCGGATGCCGAGCGAGCGATTGGCTTCGCCCAGCGAGTGACAACGCAGTGTCACAAACTGGTTGTGGAACAGATTCCCCCCGCACATTGCGGCTTAGGCACAGGTACAGCACTGGCACTGGCCGTGGGCAAAGCCGTGGCCCCGGAACTCAACACTGCGGAGTTAGCCCGGCGCACCGGGCGCGGTGGACGATCCCGCGTGGGCTTAACAGGGTTCGACACCGGCGGATTCGTGTATGAATTCACCGATAGCACGTATGCCGATTCGCTGCCTTGGCCAAGCGAGTGGAGAATCGTGGTTCTGGTGCCGGAGGTCGAACCCACATGGCATGGGCTCATCGAAACGGAAGCGTTTCAACGGATGCAGGGTACGCCAGTCCATCGAGACATCCATGCTGAATTGCAAAGGTGCATGGATGAATTGGTCAGGAACATGATGCGGTCAGCCTTTTCGCCGTTCACCGATGCGTTGTACAAGTACAACCGGCTTTCCGGTTCATTGTTTCAGTCGGTGCAGGGAGGGATCTACGCTCACCCGATCATTTCTTTGGTTGTGGACGAACTGCGGGTGATGGGCATCGCCGGCGTGGGGCAGTCATCGTGGGGGCCGGGCGTGTTTGCCGTGTGCCAAAGTGAAGCCGAAGCTCAGCGAGTCTTTGCCGAGATCGAGTCGTTCACACCGTGGCGGTATCGCACGATCACCAGCGGTTCTTGATCGTCGGTGCTCTCGGTTGAACACTGACCGAAGGAGAGACACGAAGGCTCGACGACGCAAGCTATGTCGAACCGACCTACCCTCACTGGCACCAGAAAGGTTTTGATTCCCGAAACCCGAAACCCACCCGCTGGTAATCGGGTGACACTCAGATGTCAGCGGGGGCAGTTGGTGGGGCGAGCTCTCGTGCCACGACCAGCGAGACAACAATCTCGAGAATCTTGCGTATCGGCACACCGAGTTGCCATGCCCGGCCTAGGGCACACGGAACGACGTGATACGGGGCATCAAAGTTGAACGGATCGTCGGGCCCGGTTTGATTGTAGAAGGTCTTTAGGCAAATCTCCTCGAATGAATATTGCCCCTGCCGTAGAGGATTTGATGTCGACAACCACCGACGGCGAACCTCGCGAAACATGCTGTGCGCATCGGGCCAACGCGAGCGATCGGCCGCCAAGGCCATGACCCAAGCGTGAGTTTCGGGGTCGGACGCTTGCCGCTCGAAGAGCCGCAGAACTGCAATGATCTCGTCGGCCATCTCCATCCTGCGCGCCCTCCTGCCGCCGAGCAAGTGATACGAGAGAAAGAATTCTGTGTATACCGATCAGGCTAATCTGCTGGTATCAATGCGTCAACAACTTGGGAACGCTTCGCTCTAAGTCCAAGTGAACCTAGCCATCGCCCGCCATTGCTTGTCGCAGTGCGATCGGAGTCCGAATACGGACTACTTTGCCACGACGTACACCTTCACAGTGTCTTTGAATTCCTTCAACATGTATTGGTCGTTTACTTTGACCTCGTTGAGCTTGATCTCGACGCTGTATTCGTTGTAAGTGGTTTCAAGAACCGTATTCTGACCGAGCAGCTTGCTCTCCAGCGACTGGCACGCTTTCGCAGGCAGATCCACTGTGACCTTCGGCTCAGGCACATCCGGAAACAGGCCGTCCGAGTGCTGGTTGTTCAGCCATTTGGCGATGTCTTCCGGTGTCACGTCCTTGGCGAACTGACAGACTTTGCCGGTGACTGGAAACCCCTTCTTTGTGTTGTCGATGTGGAGAACCACCACAACACGGTGGTCGTCGAATCTGTAGAAGACTCTGGTGCTGGTGAAGCCGATCTGGGAAGCACTGATCTCCTGCCTCTGCACCTTCTTTTCTTTCAAGTCCAGCGTTGTTGTTTCTTTGGTCGGCTTGTCCGCTGCTGCGGTCATCCCGCTAGCTGCCAGCAGGATCAGTGTGATGAGGAAGGCCTTCAGGGTGCGCATAAAATTCTCCAGGGTCATTCATAGACGGCGAAGACTCGAGCACGGTTTGCATCCGCCGCCGAATGACCAGACTCAGCGACGGGAGCCGAGTGAGCTTGAAGTTACAGAAACCAATCATGCCCCGCCGTGCGTTGCTGCGTCGTAGTAGGCGTCTTGGCGCTCCCAGACGGCCAACTCCTCGGCAGCCAGCACCGCGCCGCGCTCCGGAGTATCGGTGAGCGTCACCGGTCCGGGAACCCACCCCCACACCTCCCAAACCCAGTCGTACTCCGGAACAAGCTCCTTGCGATACTTGGAGAATGCCAACTGGTAGCCGCCGGTCGGCCGGTGCACCACCTCGACACGGAACCGCCCGTCATCTGACGTCAGTGTGTGAACCACCTCCGCCATCCGCGTTCCCTCCGCCGCCAAACTTGTTCATCGACAGAAAACACTCTACCTCTCACGAACAGTCTAACCTGCTCGTATCAACGTGTCGACAACTCACAAGCATGCACGGCAATCCCGAGGATGTCACCAGATGCTTTGGGAGTAAGTGTTTTGATGCCGAAGGCATCGTAGCGCGTAGCCGTGGGTTGAGCGCAGCGACACCCACGGTTGCGTGTCAAATCACACCGACCCCGGCCGGGGTCGCAGATCTGCGATCACTTCGTGATCGATTCCATTTTGGATGGGTCTCTGTTCCGGGGGTGTCGCTCGCTCCGCTCACTCAACCCCCGGCTACACGCTACGATCCCTGCGGGATCAAAACCAACCAATCCATTCGGCTGAAGTGCAACTCCCCAGGGAATTTGATCCCACCCGCGTTTCACTTACCGGCACACTTGCGTTGTAACGTTCACCAAATTCTCGCGTTCCACCAAGTTCGTCCCGCGGAGTCCGTGAGACGAATAACCGCCATGGCGGTTAACGCATCCGTCGTAACCTATTCGTCAGCAACCGCATGGAAACGGTCATGATTGTTCATCACGCCATGCATCAGTGTGTCTCGCGGACAGCGATTCGTCCCGGGCAGGGGTGTGTCTCTCCGCGAGACACACGGAGCCACATCAGGGAATCCACCAATTCGGCGCAAATCTGGCGGGCATTCGAGCGAACTTACACAATGAGGACACAACGTCGGAGTGGACAATGAAATACACCTATCGATCCGGGCAGACACCACTGGAGGGCTACACGATCAAGCGTGGCGTCGGCCAGGGTGGCTTCGGCGAGGTGTACTTCGCTATTTCCGACGGCGGAAAAGAAGTGGCGCTGAAGCTGTTGCACGGCCAGTCGGACATTGAGCTTCGTGGCGTGGCGAACTGCTTGAACATGAAGCACCCGAACCTTGTTCACGTCTACGACATGAAAGAGGACAAGCGCGGCGATAAATGGCTCATCATGGAGTACGTGCTTGGCGAAAGTCTGTCGGCCGTGTTGAATCGGCACCCGACTGGCCTGCCGCACAACATGATCCGCGAGTGGTTTGCTGCCCTGGCCCGGGCTGTGTCGCACCTTCATGACCGCGGTGTGGTTCACCGGGACTTGAAGCCGGCCAACATCTTCATTGAATCTGGCACGTTGAAAGTCGGCGACTACGGCTTGTGTAAGTCGATCAGTGTAAGCCAACGGCAAACGAAGACCGTGGGCACCGTGCATTACATGGCCCCGGAAGTGAGCACCGGGAACTACAGCCAACGCATCGACATCTACGCCTGCGGGGTGATCCTGTACGAGATGCTCACTGGTAAGCTGCCCTTCGATGGCGAATCGGACGGTGAGATTCTGATGAAGCACCTCACCGCTTCGCCGGACTTGAACGAAGTACCCGCAGAGTTCCGCCCATTGCTTGCGAAGGCATTGGATAAGAACCCGCTGAAGCGCTACGAGAGCATGAATGACATGGCTCGCGTGGTGGATCAAACCTTCAGTGGAACTGCGTTGAACGACGCCGTGGCCACTCCGTTGGCGATGCCGCAAGCGGTGCCGTTGGCCACACCGCTGGCGGCGAAAATCGTTTCCGCCGAGCAGACTCAACCAGCAAAAGCCGTCGTGTTGGAGCGGCCACTGCCCGCAGCCAGCAGGGACAACACCCCGCTGCCTCAGGCCCGGCAAGTGACCTGGCGGCAACGAGTAGCTGGCCGAATGGGCGCGATGCTTCTGGCGCCGATGGTTGCTGGGTTGGGTCTGCTGCCGTATGCGTTCCTGACGACGACACCCGACTGGCTCGTGCTCGTTCGGTTAATGCTGATGTCGACCGTGCTCGCATGGGTCATCTTGCTGGCGGCTGGGCAGTCCTCGGTTCGCTCAGCGGACACCTGGCACCGTCGGCTGAACTACGGTGTATGGGGCTTGCTGGTTGGCCTCTTGGCCTTCTGGCTCGATGGCTGGACATTCCCCACCAAAGCCAACCCGTCGCCGCTGGATTTTATCGTGCTGGCCAAGTACAGCCTGTACTTCGGCGGCATGCTGGCCATGGGCCGCTGGTGGCGAGCCGTGGCCCGTGACCGCAAGGAACGCATCAGCCTGTACCCACTGGTAGCCTCGGCGTTCTGCCCGCTGGTGCTGATCTTCCTTTGGCCGCCAATTGAATCAAAGAACATCCTGCATGCGGTGCTACCGATGGTGGCCGCTGTGCTGGGTGTGCAAGCTGCCAGCCCGTGGACACCATTCGTGAACCGGCTTGCCCCGAAGAAACTCAAGCTGCGGAATGCGTGATGTTTTTGGTGAACCGGCTGCGTGAGCTGCCGGGTTGTATTCGACACCCGGCAGCGCACGCCGCCCGGTCACCCAAAGAAGGCACCACAACCCTGAACTCACACCAACAACCTAGTTCACCGCACGGGGGC
>JBBRME010000070.1:0-20541 GCA_038230995.1 Gemmatales bacterium | reverse complement strand
CTTCCTTAGCCGAACGAGCCTGTGCCGTGCTGTAGCTCGTTAACCAATCTGATTCAAGCGTTGTCGGGGCAGACATCAGCCCTGCCAAGGCTATCGCGGTGAGCGAGGTTGCGAACATTGTGATGCGGTCTCCGTGGAAGCACTCCACTCGATCATCCCGGTGCATTCCGAAGAACCGGGAAAGTCACAATATTAGACACAGAGTTCCCAAAGTCAACAAATGTAACAGTTATTACCAATAAAAGTGTCGAATTAAGATGGAATAGACGGTTTGACGATCAAAGCGATTGGGTAAGATGGGCTGAGGCGAAAAGTAACGAAGTGCTGAAGCAAACGAAAGCGCCGAATCTGCGGACGTGAACTGGGAACTGAATTGTAGGTATTACAATCGCTACAAATCCACTGAGCTGAACTTGATGGGCGTATTTACGAGCACGAAGCGTGAGCGAGTGACATTCGTCCTCACTCGCTCACGCTTCGTGCTCGTTGACGTGCAATCTCTTCCATCCGCTGGCGAATCACCTGCTCGAATCCGCGATCTGTTGGCGTGTAATACGTGGCATCCGACGGGATGTATTCCTGATCGACCCAGCCGCCGGGGTGGTTGTGAGCGTACTGGTAGCCCACGCCATGGCCGAGCTGTTTAGCCCCGGCGTAGTGCCCATCCTTCAAGTGATCCGGCACCTGCAAGGTGCGACCCTCACGCACATCCTTTTGGGCGGTACCAATGGCTACCGTGCAGGCGTTCGACTTGGGGGCCGTGGCCAGATAGCAAACCGCTTGGCTCAGGTTCAAGGCACACTCCGGTAACCCCACTCGCTCCACGGCATCCCAGGCGGCGGAAGCAATCATTATCGCCTGCGGGTCGGCGTTGCCCACATCTTCGCTACTGAAGATCACTAGCCGACGGACGATGAAGCGTGGGTCTTCGCCGCTTTCCAGCATCCGGGCCAGCCAGTACACCGCCGCTTGCGGGTCACTTCCGCGCAGGCTCTTGATGAACGCCGAGGCGAGATCGTAGTGGCTGTCGCCAGTCGCGTCGAACTCCAGCACCTTCTTCTGGATGGAATCGCGGGCAAGGGCCAGATCGTAGATCACCGGACGGGCGGTTGTGCTTTTCACGCCGATTTCGAGTGCCGTGAGTGCCCGGCGGGCATCCCCGTCGCACATCTCGGCCAGGAACTCGGCGGCTTCTTCGGTGAGGGTCACCGGGGTGTCGCCCAAGCCACGTTCAGAGTCGGCCAATGCTCGGGTCAGCACCTGCCGGATGTTGGCTTTGGTCAACGCTTCAAACTGAAAGATCTGACTGCGGCTGAGCAACGGGGTGTTGATGGCAAAGAATGGGTTCAGCGTGGTGGCCCCGATCAGGATGACCACGCCGTCCTCCACATCCGGCAGCAGAACATCCTGTTGACTGCGATTGAAGCGGTGGATCTCATCCAGGAACAGGATGGTGCGTCGGCCGTCGTATTCGAGGTCGTGCTTAGCTTCGGTCAGCAGTTCGCGCACATCCTTGATGCCTGCCGACACCGCATTGAGCGGGCGAAACTTGGCCTTGGTGTGCTGGGCGATCACATGCGCCAGTGCCGTCTTCCCGCACCCCGGTGGGCCGTAGAAGATGACGGAACTGAGGCGATCTGCCAGCAGCATCCGCCTCAGGAGTTTCCCTTCGCCGAGGAAATGATCCTGCCCGATGTAATCAGTCAGCGAGCGTGGACGCATCCGGGCGGCCAGTGGCCGCGCCGATTGCCGATTGGTGGTGCGAACGGAGTCGAAGAGATCCATACGAGAAGGATAACAGCTTTTGTCTAGTCGCCTTGCTGAAGGAGCACACCGCTGAGCGTGCTCACCAGGTGTCACTTCTTTTTTGGTGCGGGGGCAGGCTTCAGGTACTTCGGCAAATCAGAAGCAACCAAGTCGACCTTTGCGCCGGACTTTGGCACCTCGATGCCCGCCGACCACAGGATGCCGTTCACGAGGAACTGCCGGTAGCCCTCTTCAGCGAAGCTCGAATGCAGGTGCCCACCGGTGAACGTAAATGTGCGCCCACCTTCGGGCCGCTCACACGCCCACGCAATCACGTCTTGCGATTCAGTGGGCTTGTCGGTCGCCTTCGGGTTCCATGTCCTCAACAGTGGAGTCACTCCCTTGAGTTCTGGCACGAAGCTGTTCTTGTACAGCCAACCGTCGTCCAGTTTGAATGACTTCACACCGTTAAAGATCGAGTGATCCGGGAACTTGTCGAACTCCTGCACCCAGTGTGCCCGGGCCCCTTTTCCTTTCTCCCAAGCGCTGCCGGACCACGCTCGCGCCTTTTCCGCGAGTTCCTTTGTGTTGTCCGCCGTCTGGTGGAACTGCACGAGGCCAACCTTGGCATCCATGAGCTTCTGGAACGCGGGCAGCCGGTTTTCTTTCAGAAGTTCGTGCTTCTCCGCCCCATCGAAGAGAAACAGGATGGCCTTCACGCCCTCGAACGTTTTCGGATTCTTCGGCCAGTCGATCGCAAGCACCGGAGCGACGCCAGGGTTCTGCTTCAGCAGATCGACCAGCACGGCACAATTGCCCACGTATTCATGCTCGCCGGCCTTGAAATAGTTCGACCCCGCGATGAGCACGATTTTAGCGGCCTTCACGTCAGTGGGTTGCTGTTCGATGGCGGGTTCGTTCTTGGCAGGTTCAGCGGCCCCGGCCAACGCCGCGTACAGGAGCAGAACGGAAAAAGTGCGCATGCGTCTGGTTCCTAGTGAGTGCACTCGCGATGCTATCGCGCCGCACCAGCAAGCGACACACGAAACCTTGCGATTCGCCTCTCGGCTGCTTGGCAAAATCGCTCTCGCACTCATTCGTCCAACCGAGTGATGTGCGGTGAGACGAGGGGTACACGCTTCCCGTGGACACATCAACCACAGAAAGAATGACGATCCACAATGTCGGGTGGACACGAACGTGGCAGATTCACTCGACTTTCGAGGTGGGGTGTCGAAATCGGAGGCGATCCGCCAGGAGCATCCGCCGCAGGAGTTTCCCTTCACCAAGGAAATGATCCTGCCCTATTTAGTCGTTCAGTGAGCGTGGGCGCATCCTGGCCGCTTGGGGCCGCCCGGATTGCCGATTCGTGGTGCGAACGGAGTCGAACAGATCCATGCAGGAAGGGTAGTGGCATTCGATTTTGCGTTCTACATTCCCCCTATGCGATTCCACATACTCCGGGCTTTGGTGCTCAAGGAAGTGCGCCGACACGTTGCCAACAAGGGTGGGCTGGTGTTGTGTGGCTTACTTATTGTTGCAGCCCTGATGCTGACGATCTTCAACCCAACCAAGGTGGCAGATGGGGCAGCCGGTGGCGATCTCATCGGCGGGGTGCATCATTGCTTCGTCGATTTTCCGTTGGAGTCCAAGTTCATCCGCGAGTTGAAGACCAAGGTGCCTGCAAACCTCAGTGCTCAGCTCGTGTTCCGCAATTTGAAGCCCGAAGAGATTGATCGCCCGCTGGTGAGTTCACCCGGTACCGGGGCGATCCGCCTGAAAGAAGTGCGTGACGCGGCCGGGGTTGTCGAGCAACTGCTGGTGGAGGTTTGGCACCCGCCGGGCGACCCCGGTGCCATGACGGTATACGAGCAGTGGTTCTACCGGGCCTGCCACCGCATTTATGAAGAGCGACTTTCTTCCGCTTCACCAACACTGCGAGACGACGATCTCTGGCCCGTAGAGGAAGCCTTCCGCCAACTTCACCTCCGTGCCGAACAACAGCAATCAAAGTCGCTGGTGCCTCAGGTGAAGATCGCTCGCAACGGCTTGGGTGCTGAGCCGCTGGACTACCGCAGTGCCATCGCCACGGCGATGGTCGTGTTCGCGTTGTACTTCCTGTGTTGCTACTTGCTGCCCACCATGAATTGCGAGGAACGCGAACGTGGGGTGCTGCTGGCCCAAGCCCTCAGCCCAGCCACTCCAACGGAAATCGTGGCGGCGAAGTTCCTGTTCTACCCGGTGGTGGGGATGATTCTGGCCGCAACCCTGGCTGGTATCTACAGCCCAGCGGTGCTGAGCACGCTGTTCTTCTGGCTGGCGCTACTCGCGCTGGCAAGTGGTTTCCTCGGCATCGGTATGACGGTGAGCACACTGGCGAAGACCCAACGCTCCGCGTTCATGGGGTCGATGTGTTATCTGCTGGTGGTGGCGCTGTTTTTGTTCGTGTGCAATCAGTGCGCGATCCCGATCGTACCAATGTTCGCCATCGAGACACACGGGCCGAAGATTCTGCATGCAGCAATGACGCAAAAAGTGGAGCCGTACCACTGGTGGAGCTTGCTTGCTGCGGTGGGCTTGGGTGCCGCGTGGATGAGCTTAGCCGCGTGGCTGTTCCGCAAACGCGGCTGGCAGTAGGCGTTGTGTTGATGGAGCGGCGGGTTTTCTCCTGCCGCGTCCGTCCTTTGCAATACTCCTGCTGCTGACGCATGCAGGCTCAACGAAACCCTACTTGTCTTCGACCTTCTTGTACTCGCCTTCCACTGCACCCTTGCCTTGGTCTTCGTTTTCGTTGGCGGTGTAGTCCGTCACTTTGGCGGTCTTGCCGTCGAACTTGATCTTAAAACTGCACTCGAAGTCCTTCTTGACCTCCACTGGGAAGTCGCCCTTCTTCTCCACGTTGGTCGTGGTGGCCTTGATGGTGCCATCTTTGTCGATCTTGATTTTGGTGGTGATGACCAGCGAAGCATCACCCGCTGCTACGGTCATCTTGAGCTCGTCCTTCTTGGTGAAGTCGAGTTTGAGTTCGGCTCCGCTTTCGAGCTCACGTGTCCATTGGCCTGTGGGAACGTCCTTCTTTTCTTCCTTCTTGTCTTCAGCAACCAAATTCAAACCAACGAAAGCCACGGCCAACAATGCGAACAACCAACGGGTCATAATCCCACTCCACAGGTGATGTGCAGACGCGTGAAGAGAATTCCTCACACGTCCTAGGGTAGGCACCAAGTCAATGCTTGCCTAGCAGTTCAGTGCGTCGCATCGTAACTTGACAGCATGGCATTGGCTGTCTCGCTGGAAGAATCTTTTGCGGAGTGTCGTCGCATCACGGCGAAGTCACGTAGTTCATTTCGCTTTGCCTTTCGCTTACTCCCCCCACATAAAGCCAGCGCGATGAACGCCTTGTATGCGATGGCCCGGCTGACCGACGACCTCGCCGATGGGCCCGGTTCCATCACCACCAAGCGACAGTCCCTCTCGCAATGGAAGAGCGATCTTCGCTTGGCCGTAGCCGGTGCACACACACATCCCATCCACCCGGCACTTTGCGATGTGATGCAACACTTTAGCCTGCCTTTTGAAGATTTTGAGCAGTTGATTGCCGGGTGCCTACAAGACGTGGCCCCGCAGCCGTTCGGCACTTACTCGGAGCTGCAACAATACTGCTACCGCGTGTCGTGCGTCATTGGGCTGAACTGCGTCCGCATCTGGGGCATTCAACCGGGTGTCAAGTGGGACGATGTGCATGCAGCGGCGCTTGAGGCTGGCTATGCTTTCCAACTCACGAACATCCTGCGTGACCTCGCCGAAGACTCGCGTGCCGGGCGGGTGTACCTGCCTCAAGAAGAATTGACGAAATTCGGCATTGTCCCGCCGGACTGGGCCAAGTCACCGCGGTTTTCCGAGTTCCTGAACTGGCAACTCGACCGCGTGGCCACCCATTACCAACGTGCCGAGGCACTGACCCCGCTGTTGAGCAACGAAGGCCAAGCGATCTACACGCTGATGATGCGGGCCTATCGTGAGTTGGCCGAGCGACTACGTCGGGCAGGGCCGAAGCTGCTAGTTCGAAGGATCAAACTTAGTTCCTGGCAGAAGTTCCGACTCGCCTGGGCCGTGATGAGGCCGCAGCGAGCGTAACTGCCCCACTCCGGATACACTAGCGCGACCCCGTCGGATTGGTACCACTATGCCAAACGTAGACGATGACTACGAACGACCGAACCGAACAGCGGACGTCAAACGTCGAGTTGCCGCACCGGCGATCCTCTTGATCCTATCGGCTCTACTGTCGCTGCTGATCTCTGGGACCATGCTGGCCGTGGCCATCACCAAGCCGTCGGCCGTACTCGACTGGTGCACGACCAACGTGATTGATGCCATGCCTAACGGCATCATGAAAGAAGATATTCAAAAGCAATTCGAATCTCAAAAAGAATCGATGATGCTCAACTCGCCGCTGAACTTGAGCTACTACGTTATCACGTTGCTAGCCGGGCTGATCATGCTGTACGGGGCTTGGCAGATGAAGACCGTGGGCAGTTATCGTTGGGCTGTGGTCGGGTCGCTGTTTGCGTTCCTGCCGTTGTCCGGCTGCTCGTTTTTAGCCTTCCCTTTTGGTTTGTACGCTGTCATCCGCTTGGCGGCGAGCGACGTTGTCAAAGGCTTCCATGAAGCACGAAAGGCCCGTCATGCCCTCTGACCTGTACGACAGTGAAGACGCCGACCGGCCCTACGCCCGGCGGCACGAAGCCACAGCTCGTGAAGGCGAAGACGACCACCGAGCATGGCCGGAGTACGCCCGCATGCGTACCTTCGGCCCCGGTGTGGGGTCGATCATTGTTGGTGTACTCGGCGTGCTCATCGGCGTCGCCATGTGTACCTACTTCGTGGATTTGTACCGCAAGCAGTTCGAGGCACAGCGTGACGCAATCGAGTCTCGCACGGGACTCTCCGATCAACGCAAGCAGGAGATATTGCAGGTTACGAAATCCGTCGCGGATGGAATTCTCTTCGGCCTGCCCATCTATGGCGGCATCAGCGTTGTCCTCAGCCTGCTCAGTATCGTTGGTGGGGTGCTGCTTCTCCGCGTCAAGGCCCGCTGGTTTTGCATCACGGTAGCCATCATCAACTTGATCCCGTGCCTGGCGACGTGGTTCTACACGCTCCCACTGAGCATCTGGATGCTGGTGGTGCTGCACAACCCGGAAGTCATCGCCAAAATGCGCGGCCTGCGCTCGCCGGATGATGTGTGAATTCGGACAATCCGACGACAACCGACCTTGCGAGTCGTCATTCTGTCTGGAGTTAATGCTTCTCACGAGTATGCGGTCACCCCCTCCGGCGACCCTCAATGAGAAGAATTTATGTTAGAATGACGCGATGATCACCGACCGAAGTGTTTTACAGCTCATGGTTTGTGGAGGATGTCGGTCCGATCTGGTGAGACGCAGAATTGTTGCAGGAATTGATAAGTAAGACGTTGTTTAAATGCGTTAGGGCTTTCGCTCAGGATCGCCCGAAAACACGTCAATATAAAACGTGCCTGCCCCGGTAAAACATCAGCCTTATACCTACTTTTTCTCAAGTGCTGGAAGCTTGGGTTGTTCCAGTTTTGACAGTGGTGGAGCAAAGGGCGGTTTTTCCTTTTCGTCCTCCACTTTTGGTGGAACGAGGTCAGACATAGGCTCACGCTCGGCAAGCAACTTCTCGTCGCCTGGCCGCTTCCCATATAACTTGATCGCTTCGTTCAGCATTCCCAGACGACGTAGCTCGTATTCACGCACCTTGACCCCGGCTTCATAGTCGTGTTTTGCAATGTGGTAATCGAAAAAGGCTGGCCGAAACCAAGGCAGGTTCCGGCTCGGAGGCACTTTACCGCACGGGCGCTTCTGGATTCGAATTTCAACTGCGTAGATTTTGCCACTGTCCTTCCTACTACCCATTGTAACTTCATCACCAATTTTCAGATCTTCGTGAGCATATGACCACGCATCACTCATATTGGCATCTAATTTTCCACTTACAATGTCATCGACGCAGGCAAACGTTGTAACGTCATCTAGTTTGTGCAGGTTCCAAGTCAGTTTTAATGTAATAGTATCTTTCGATACATTTTGGACTGTTCCTTGGACATGCATGTTGGTATGCTTAAACGTTTGCCGATTACTCGGGTCAAACTTGACCACCTCGTTCTGCATTTTTTGTTCTTTTGTCATCAGTGGTTGCTGCTGTGAAATGCCGCTAGGCAAAAGTGTCAGTGTTGCTCCAGCCGAGACCGTAATGATCATTAAAAACATGGTGAGACGGCGTATCATTTTCAACCTGTAGTATAGAATAGCACGATGTAAGATATAGTACTCAACAGCACGAACCGATGTCAAGATGCTCTGTCCGAATTTCTGGCAGGGTGGTTTTGAGTTACTCTTCCACGTTCCGGATTGAAACTCACCTCCACGATGCGCACAATAGCCCTCCCCACCCCGCCTCACTTTCCATTGAGACAACCCGATGACACTCTCCCGCCGACAAGCCCTTCAAGTGGCCGCCGGGGCCATTGCTGCCCCGCTCGTCTTCCGCAACTTTGCCCACGCCGCACCCAGCGAAACGCTACTGCATGTCAGCGTTGGTGCCGGTGGCATGGCACGCTCCGACATTAATAGCCTCACCGAAAGCAAGAACCTCAAGCTGGTGGCCGTGGCCGATGTGGATAGCCGACAAGTCGGCGACCTCACCAAGAAGTTCCCCGGCTTGAAGGTGTACACCGACTGGCGCGAGATGTTTGACAAGGAAACCTTCGACTCCGTCAACGTGTCCACGCCCGACCACATGCACGCCTGCCCAACCATGCGGGCCATGCTCATGGGCAAGCATGTTTACACGCAGAAACCGCTGACTCAAACACTGCACGAGTGTCGCAAACTCACCGAAGTAGCGGCAGCGAACCCGAAGCTGGTCACGCAGATGGGCATCCAGATTCACAGCCATCGTGACCACAAACGTGTCGTGACCATGATCCAAGATGGGGTCATCGGCAAGGTGAAGGAAGTCCACAGTTGGAGCAATAAGACCTGGGGCGACCCCAGCAAGCAACCGACGAAGACTGAAGCTGCACCGAAGGAACTCGACTTCGACAAGTGGCTCGGCGTGGCCGCTGAGCGACCGTACATCGGCGGGGGATACTTCCACCCAGGCAACTGGCGTAAGCGATTGGACTTCGGCACCGGCACCTTCGGCGACATGGGCTGCCACATTCTTGATCCGGTATTTGGGGCACTGGGTGTGAAGTCGCCCAAGAGCATCACCAGCATTGGTGGCGCACCGAACGAGCATCACTGGGCCGTGGATGTGGAAGTGCAGTACATCTTCCCCGGTAGCAAGTTCACCGCTGATGAAGTGAGCCTCACTTGGTACGACGGCAAGAAACGCCCACCTGCAGAAGCCATCACGAAGTTGCTCGGCAGCGAGAAGCTCAGCGATCAAGGCAGCTTGTTCGTGGGTGAGAAGGGCGTGCTGTACTCGCCGTACATCGGTGCACCGAAGATGTTCATGGATGGCAAGCCAGGCGAAGCGAAGCTGCCAGATGTGAAAACCGACAACCACTACATCCAGTTTGTGGATGCCGCCCGTGGTAATGGCAAAACGAGTGCCCCGTTCAGTTACGCTGGCCCACTGACGGAGATGGTGCTGCTGGGTTGCCTCAGCACCCGCTTCCCGAAGACGGCCCTGAAGTGGGACACCGCAAAGATGGAGTTCACCAACGAGAAGAAAGCCAACGAGTATGTGAAGTGAGCCGTACGCAAAGGCTGGGAAGAAAAGGGGCTGAGTTAGGCGGCTGGTGGTGAGTCAGTGGCTATCGCGGGTGCGTTCGTGTCCTGCGTTCTTGCACCCGTTACGAAGATTCCGTTAGACGCGGGCTTGTGTATTCGTCAAAATACCACGGCAGCGCCGTAAAACAGCGGCACGGACATCGTTGAGGATTCCCATGCGTACGGCAACAGTTCGATGGTTGGCGTTTGGCTTCGTTATTCTGAGTCTGGCGGCGTTGGTCCTCGTGCCAACTCGTAACAGCTTCGCACAGGTTGCTGTTTTCGCTCAACCTGTCCAACCTGGAGAAGGCCCTGCTAAAAAGGAAAGCATCAACGAGAAGATCACTTTCCCCGAAAACAAAGAGACAAAGAAGCAGTTTGACGCCGTTGGCGATTATCTCGCCCAGAAGGAAGTGAAGTGGGACTTGGTGTGCCGACTGGTGCAAGGGATGCTCGATGCCAAGAGCGACTACTTCTACCAGTACGAAGATGGCGACAAGCGCCGGGTCAGCGTGAAGGATGAAGTGAACAGATTGATCGGCAAGTTCGCCCCGGAAGGTCGCGAACGCTATCAGAAAACCAACGCCGAAGCTTCCGATAAGATCCTGAAGATCGCCAAAGAGAGCGGGCTGGATAAATCCAAGCTCGCGGAAGTGGCCCAGCGCTTCTTCTACACGAAAGCTGGCACTGAAGCAGCACTGTTACTCTCAGCCATCAACCTCGAAACCGGCAACTACCCCGAAGCGGCCTACGGCTACCGCCGTATTTTGGCCCGTACCGATGCCGACACTGTGCTAGACGCCAAAAACCTCTTCCGTGCTTCGGTGGCCATCCGCCGCGCCGGGGAAGGCAAGCAGACCGATGAGATCGCTGCTGTGTGGGAAAAGCTGGAGAAGAAATACCCGCGTGAAGGGATCACCTTCGGCCGCAGGGGTTTCACGCTCGATCAACTCAAAGCTGAACTCGAACGACCCGTGGAACTGCTGTTCGGTACCGTTGGTTCGCAATATGTGGCGATGAAGGGTGGCGATGCCACTCGTGTGGGCCTAGCCGATGCGGGCATCCCGTTCCTCGGGCCGGTGCTACAGGAACCGGTGCTCTTTAATTCGTGGACGGCAGACCAGAAAGTGGCCGTGGAGAAAGTGAACGGTTGGATTACTGCGGCCTACAAGGATAAGCGCAACAAGTCTCCGTTGATCCCCGCGTTCTTTCCCGTCACCGCTCCGAACATGATTGTGTTCCGTGGTTACGACGGTGTGTACTCGTTCTTCACCAAGAACTTCACGGATGGATCCGGCGTCAAGCACGTTGAAGGTGAACAAGCTTGGTTCAGCCCAAGCGAGTTCGGTGCAGCCACCATTGAAAATCCCAGCCAGCAAGTGCTAAGCGATTCTTCGGTGGACAGCATGAACCAGCGCCAGTGGATCGAACGCTGGAAGAACGACCCGACATCCCCAAGCCCAGGCATCCTGTTCGAAAATCCACTTGCTGGAACGCTGAGCCACGATGGCAAGCGCGTGTACTACGTGGACGACTTCAACGTGCCCCCGCCAGTGAACAACTTCGATCCGAACATGGGTGGCCAGCCAATGGCCTCAGCCCGAAGTTCCAAGTCGGAGTACAACCGGCTTATCGCCATTGATCTTGAAACCGGCATGTTGCAATGGCGTCTCGGTGGCCCACCCACCGGTAAGACAGACGACGACGAGAACACCATGGGCAGTGCCGAACTGACCCGCGGATCGTACTTCCTCGGGCCACCGGTCACGGTCAACGGCAAGCTTTATGTGCTGTTCGAGAAGGACGGTGCGATCAAACTGGCCTGTCTCGATGGCTACAAATTAACCGGCGTGGAAGCCGACGTGAAGAAGGGCGAGAAGCCGATGGCTTCGGCCAAGCAGCCAGATGTCCTCTGGGTGCAGAACCTCGGTCGAGCCAACAACTCGATCCGTCAGGATACCGATGCACGCCGCAGTCAGGGTGTGTTCCTTGCCACTGCAGATGGCGTGATGGTCTGCCCAACCAACACCGGGGCGTATGTCGCCGTGGATCTGAATGCCCGCAGCCTGTTGTGGGCGCATGTCTATCAGGCTGGCGAAAAGACTGACCCGAACGGAGGTATGGTCGGGCCGGGTGGTGGCTTTCGTCGACCTATTCGCGGCGGTGGTGGCAGCGGGGCAGGAGTAATGCTCGCCAATCGTTGGCGCAGTTCGATGCCGATCATCGTGGGCAATCGCGTGATCTCCACGGCCTACGACAGCGCTTTAATCGAATGCCTCGACCTTCGAACTGGCAAAGTGATCTGGCGTGACGACCGCAAGCCGAAGGACTTGTACGTCGGCGGTGTGGTCAATGGAAACGTGTTGATTGTGGGCCAAGACGCCGTGCGTGCGATCAAGCTCGTGGGCGAGAAAGACGAACGCACCAAGATGGAGAAGGTGACATCTCCTTGGGATAACAATCCGAAATACGCTCAAGTCATCGGCCATGGTGTGGTCGGGCGAGATGGGGTCTTCTATCTGCCGGTGTTTGGTGATCAAGACAAACCGAACGATCCGAACGCCCTGCCAAGCGTGATCTCCATTGATGCAGCCACCGGCAAGTTCAAGGGCAGCCCGACGGTGTACCGCCGCAAGGAAGGCTCGATGATCACGAGCGACGCCCGGCTCGCACTGGGGAACCTCGTGTTCCACGACGGCATGATGTTCAGCCAGAGTGCCTCGGAGATCGTTGGCTTCCCGCTGAACGAAGCGAAGCAAAAGGAAATCGCCACGCTGCTGAGTGCCAACCCGAACGACCCGGATGGCCTGGTCAGCAAAGGCGAACTGGTACTGGAAGCCGGCAAGCTTCAGGAAGCCATCGCGGACTTCAAGAAAGCCGAGGCGAACAAGCCAAGCGAAGGCACACTGCGGAAGCTCAAGCAGAAGCTTTACGTGGCTTACACAGAACTGTTGAAGAACGACTTCGCGAATGCGGAGCCGATCATCAACGAGTACAAGGCGCTCTGCGAGTTCGCTCTTGTGAAGGACGACATTGATTACGGCCGACAACTCGACGAGCAGATTCGTCGCCGCGGGTTGATGTACAGCCTGATTGCCAAGGGCCGCGAGAGCCAAGGCAGGCTGGTGGATGCGTTCGACAGCTACCGTGCTTATGCTGAGCTTGGTGAAGTCGGCAAGCTGATGCCGGTTCCCGAAGATCCCAACACCCTGGCACTTTCCAGCGTGTGGGCTAGCGAACGCATTGATGCGATGATGAAGAACACGAAGGATGCCACCCTGCGGAAGCCACTTGAAGACAAGGTGGCCAAGGAGTTCGACGAGATCAAAGTGGGGAATGACCTCAATCGACTGCGGAACTTCGTCAAAGTGTTCGGACCGTATTTCGCATCCGGGCGAGAAGCTCAGTACCTCTTCGCAGAGAAGCTCAACTCAACCAACGACGATACAAATCGTCGCGAGGCACAGTCCTTATTGCTGACACAGATCGGCCTTGCAGAAGACGACAAAGACACCGTGAACATTGCCCGCGCTACGGAGAGCTTGGCTCGGTTGCTCACCAGTCGTGGAATGACCGACGATTCACTCGGGCTCTACAGTGCCTTGGCTCTTCGCTACCCCAAAACCGTCATCCGTGACGGCAAAACCGGGGCCGACCTGCTCGGCGAACTGATCACAGACAAACGTTACCTGTCGAGCCTCGAAAGTGGCGTGATTTCGCGCATGACGGACTACACCGCAACAATGGGGAATGGGCAGGGCAACTTTCGTGGGCCAAGTACCAACCTCGTGTCGAATTCCGAGGCCTTCCCGTTCTTCCGTCGCTTCCGTGTGTCGATTGATGGTGACCTGAACAACGGCCAGCCATCGGTGGTTGTTACGGATCGCATCAGTGGCGTGGAGAAAACCAAGAGTGGGCCGCTCGTGACCCAGAACATCTACGCCTACAACTACAACACGCAAAACCCGAATGCGGCCATGAACAACCAGCGTATTGCACAGTCCAGCGGGCATCTGTTGCTCGTGCAGCATTACCACAAGGTGATCTGTTTCGATTTATCGAAGGACATCAAGAAGGAAGGCCGATTGTGGGAAGTGGATTTGATGGGGCCAAACGCCAGCCAGCCGCAAAACGGCCAGCAGTGGCAGTATCAGTTTGAGCCAGACAAATGCGGTGAACTCATCATCACGCCGTACTACTACGACAACCAATCCGCCCAGCAACAGATGGAATCACCGATGCGCGTGGCACGCTCCATGGTGTTGCAATCCAACTACGCCACGGTGCTGACCAAAGAGGCCATCGTCACTCGTGAGCCTCGTACAGGGCAAATCCTGTGGCAGCGGCAAGCCCCGGCGCAGAAGTCGATGATCTTCGGCGACAGTCGGTATGTGTATCTCGTCGAGCCGACAGCCGCTGGTTCCGTCTCTCGCGTGTTGCGTGCCGTGGACGGTGTGGAAGTGAAGAACATCCCGAACTTCGGCCCTTTGGTGTACGACAACCCGAACCGGTTGCACCTCGAAGGTCGGCAAGTTCTTGTCTTCGAACCAAGCGGAGAAGGCGACAAAAAGACCAAGACGCTCCGACAGCACGACTTCTTTGCCGCCAAGGACGTGTGGAAAAAAGAGTTCCCAGCCGATGCCGTGGCGTTTGAAACTATCGACCCGAAGATCACCGGGGTGCTGGAAACCAACGGTACCATCACCGCCATCAATACTTTGACCGGCGACGTGATTCAGACGCTTAAAGTCGATAGCGACAAGCTGAAAGAACACCTGATGGATGGGAACAACAAGTTCGCCATCGTCAAGCCACTGATGCTGGCCGATGAAGAACGGTTCTATGTGTTCCTCAACCGTGCTGTTGGCCCTAACGTTGTTGAAAGTAGCCTTGGTGGTTCATCGCCGATTCGAGCTCGGTTCGTGAACGGTGTGCTTTACGGGTACAGCAGAGCCAACGGCAAAAAGCTGTATGAAAACAATGGCGACTTCTACAACATGCGGCTTATCATCGAGCGATTCGATGAGTTCCCTTGTCTGGTGGCCACAAACCCCATGTTCAATGAAGACCCGAACCAAGTGGTCGTTGGGCGTGGCACTATTGGCAATGGCAACAAGATGGCTGCCATCGACAAAGCCACGGGTGGCCTGCGCTATAGCAAAGTGGCCCCGGCAAATAATGCGTGGATGAATTCGTTTCACTTCAACACGAAAGAAGGCGCGTTTGAGATCAGCAATGGTACCCAGACGTTCCGCGTCGGCCCACCTGTGAAGAAGTAGCAAAGGATGATTTTGGCGAGCGATCAGTGATTGGTGCATCAGCCGCATGCTCGCCGAAACACGCCCAATTCCCGGCATGTCGTATCCTAGCCCGCACGGGTGATGGGATCTGGAATGCTGTGTCCGAGTTGTGGCCACGAGAACATGATGGGGGCTGAGGAATGCTCTCGGTGTCAATGTGCGCTCACGCCACTCGATGTGCCGCAGCCGATGGATGCCGTGGATGGTAGCTTGATGACCGATACCGTGGCCATGTTGAAGCCTCGCCAGCCCGTGGTGATTCCCGCCAAGGCCGACCTCTCGAGAGCTATGCACTTGATGACCGCTGAGGGCGTGGGGGCGGTGCTGGTGAGCGGAGATGATGGCAAGATTGTCGGCATCCTTACGGAACGTGACTTCCTCACAAAAATAGTCGGTTCCGAAGCCTACACACTTCTGCCGGTGCAACAGTTCATGACGCGCAATCCGGAAACCGTGTTACCGACTGATCCACTCGCTTTTGCCTTGCGAAAGATGGCTGTGGGCAATTACCGCCACTTACCTGTGGTAGCGGACGATGTCCCCGTAGGTGTGATTTCTGTGCGAGACATCCTTCGGCATGTTTTGGCCCTCTGCCAACCACGGTTGATCAATGAACGGGCTAATTGAACGAAGAAGAGTTGACTAGAATTCCTGTTGACCATTTACGAGCTTGCTCATGCACGTGATTCTTGCCAACCCGCGTGGCTTCTGTGCGGGTGTGAATATGGCGATTGATGCTTTGGAGACCGCCATCCAAGCCTTTGGTACGCCAATGTACGTTTACCACGAGATCGTCCACAACCGGCCGATTGTCGAACGATTCACCAAATTGGGTGTGGTGTTCGTGGATCAGATCGATGAAGTGCCAACTGGCCAAACGGTGCTGTACTCGGCTCATGGGGTGTCGCCACTCATCCGCGAGGCCAGCCGCACCCGCAACCTGCGGGCGATTGACGCCACCTGTCCGCTGGTCACCAAAGTGCACATGGAAGCGGTGAAGTACGCCAAGGAAGGCTACACGATTGTGCTGATCGGTCACGAGGGGCATGACGAAGTGATCGGCACCATGGGCGAAGCCCCGGCCGCGATGGTGCTGGTGGAAGATGTGGATGATGTCAATGCGCTGAAACTGGCTCCGGACGTGAAACTGGCTTACCTCACGCAGACGACCCTCAGCGTCGATGAAACTCGTGGCATCATTGCCGCGCTGCAAGCTAAGTACCCGCAACTGGTCGGGCCAAGCAAAGCGGACATCTGTTATGCCACGCAGAACCGCCAAGAGGCCGTGCGCGAAATCGTACCGGCTTGTGACGTCGTTATCGTGCTCGGCAGCCAGAATAGCAGCAACAGCAGTCGGCTGGCCGAGATCGCCAAACAGCACGGCAAGCAGGCGTATCTGATCGACCGAGTTGAAGAAATTCACAAGGACTGGTTCACGACCAGCGACACGGTATTAGTGACGGCCGGGGCCAGTGCACCGGAAGAACATGTCCAGGATTGTGTGGCGTACTTGATCGACACCTTCGGGGCGACTGTGGAACATCGCACGATCCGCGAGGAGCATGTGAATTTCCCACTACCGAAGGAACTACGAGTATTGAGCAACCGCTGAAGATGGTTGGGAGGGCGAACCTCCCGGTGAGCCGTAAAGATCAAAGAGGCCCGACCCGGAATCGAACCGGGGATGACGGTTTTGCAAACCGTTGCCTTACCGCTTGGCTATCGGGCCTTTGTGTCCAACATGTTATCGGCGATGGGGGGTCTGTCAATTCAACAGAAAAACGGATCAGTCTCGACACCGCGTGCTGTCGCTATCGAGCCCATTGAGGGTGGCCGAGCGATACCGCCCCAGCGACTCGATTTGCTCGTGTGCTGATTCTGGTTTCTCGTTTAAATGACGCTTCAGTTCAGCCCGGCGATGCTTGGTGCCGCGCTTCTTGATCGCCTGCTTCAGTTGACGCATCTTGCGTTTGTCGGGGTCTGGCATCGCGGTGATCCGGTGAATGACTGACAGGACGACACACCTGACGCACTGGTGGTTCGCTGAAAACAAGAACATTTCACCGCAGAGAAACGAGAGAGTAGAAAGAAGGAGATCAGACAAATCATTTTCACCGCAGAGAGCACAGAGGACGCAGAGAAAAGACAGTTCAAAGATTGGTTTCTGCAGTGAAAGTTTTTCTTTGCTCTGTTTCTGTCTTCTCTCGTTTCTCGTGTTTCTCTGCCGTGAATGGTGCTTTTCTACCTGACGTCGTTGATACCCGGGATGGCCAACTGCACCGGTGGTCGGCGTCGGGGTGGCAGTGGGCGCAGGTTCCGTGGGGCACTGCATTCATCAATCACAATTGGCAGGCACGGCTCAAACGGTTTCGCCGTGACCAGTTTCACCGTGTTCGTCAACACACTTCGCCCTGCACGGTGGGCTAACTCCGCCGTGTTGCAATCCCGGCTCAAGTGCAACTGCACCACAGCTTGCAGGTCACTTCCTGCAGCGAGGCAACTCAGTGCCTCGGCAGCTTGGTTGTTCGAAAGGTGACCAGTGTCGCTGATGACTCGTTCGATCAAGTGCCGGGGTCGTCGGCTGCGTTTCTCCATGTCCAAGTCGTAAATGAACTCCAGCCCCAACACATCCACACCCAGCAGGAACTGCAACACTTCATTCGGCACGAAACACACGTCGGTAGCCCAGCCCACGGAGAAGGAACTGGATTCAACCCGCAGCGCGAACGTCGGGTCGGCATCATGCGACACCTGGCAGACCCGCAGGGTGAGGTCGTTGTTGAGTGTCAACGGGCTGTCAGCGGTGTAAGTGCGTAGTAAGCCCGCCCGGTGCATCGGGTCGTAAGTGGGAACGGTCCACAGTGTTTCGTGGTGCTTTTCGTGGGCCACAAACGGAATGTTCAACCGACGAAGGTGGGCCAGCGTGTGCTTGTTCCAGTGATCTGTATGCGTGTGCGTCAGCAGTACGGCATTCACACCGGCCCACGTCTCGCCGACGATCTGCAACCGGTTCGTCAGTTCCGCCGGGCCGAGGCCGCTGTCGATCAACACGCCGAAGCCGTTGTGCCGCAAGAGTGCGGCATTGCCGGAGCTTCCGCTACCCAGAACGTGTAAGACCGTGGTCATGGGATTGATGATAGCAGCAGTGACTGCTCTTCAACCCAGTACAATGGTTGCTCTCCGAAATGATGGACACCGACCATGCTTGTTGTGATGCGGCCTGATGCCAGCGATGCGGACATCCAAGGCGTTCTGAAAGCGATTGAAGCCAAAGGCCTCGTGCCGCACCCGCTGCCGGGGGCCACACGCACGGCCATCGGCATGACCGGTAACACGTCCTCTGTGAACAAGAACCTCTTTGAAGTGATGCCGGGCGTCAGCGAAGCCATCCGTGTGACCAAGCCGTACAAGCTGGTGTCGCGCGAGATGAAGCGGGACGACACGATTGTGAAGACACCCTTCGGCAACATCGGGGCCAAGACGTTCAGCGTGATTGCCGGGCCGTGTTCGGTCGAAGATGAAAAGAACACGATGGAAGTGGCCGAGCATCTGGTGAGCCGGGGCATCAAGTTCCTGCGTGCCGGGGCCTTCAAACCGCGAACCAGCCCATACAGCTTCCAAGGTCTAGGCATCGAAGGATTGAAGATCCTGTCGAAGGCACGTGAACAATTCGGCATTGGAATTGTCACTGAGTTGATGGACACCGAGAACGCCTCGGCCGTCGAGGAGCACAGCGACATCATCCAGATCGGCACACGGAACATGCAGAACTTCAGCTTGCTGAAGCGCGTGGGGTTGTGTCGCAAGCCGGTGCTGCTCAAGCGTGGCATGAGTGCGACGTTGGAAGAATGGCTGATGAGTGCCGAGTACATCATGGCCGGGGGCAACTACGACGTGATCCTGTGTGAACGCGGCGTGCGGACGTTCAACGATCACAGCCGGAACACACTCGACCTGTCCGTGATCCCGCCTGGCAAAGTGGCGACGCACCTGCCGATCTTCGTGGACCCGAGCCACGGCACCGGCAAGCGGCCCTACGTGAGTCCGATGGCCCTCGCCAGCATGGCCGCCGGGGCGGACGGTATCCTCATTGAGGTTCACCCCGATCCGGATAAAGCCCTGAGCGACGGTGCCCAGACGATCAACTTCCCGATGCTCGACGACCTGCTTGGGAAGCTCCGCGTGATGGCCCCGCTGTTCCAACGCACGATGGCGTAGCGAGGTTTTGGGAGGGCGAGGCTCCTGCCGAGCCGTCTCTATATTTTGCGGCTCACCGGGAGGTTCGCCCTCCCAAGAAGAAACCAATTCCATTCATCGAGAACTGCCGTGTTTCGACCTGTTGATGAGCAACTGTCGCTGTTATTACGTGGGGCGGCCCAAGTAGAAACCGAAAAAGACCTGCGCACGAAACTGCAACGCAGCTTCGATACCAACACCCCGCTGCGCGTCAAGTACGGCATCGACCCCACCGGCTTCGACGTACACCTCGGCCACACGGTACCGCTGCGCAAACTCCGGCAGTTCCAGGAACTCGGCCACAAGGCCGTGCTGATCATCGGCACCGCCACGGCTCTGGTGGGCGACCCCAGCGGGCGCGACAGCAGCCGGGCGGGACTCACACCTGAGACCATCGAGACCAATGCCAAGAACTACCTGACGCAGATCGCCAAGGTGGTGGATGTCAGCCAATGCGAAGTGCGGCCAAACGCCGAATGTTTTGGGATATGGGGCTTTGCCGACATGCTCAAGCTGCTGGGCCAAAGCACGGTTCAGCAGATTCTTGCCCGTGAAGACTTCAGCAACCGCGTGAAAGCTGGCACAGCCATCTACCTGCACGAGTGCCTGTACCCGCTGATGCAGGGCTGGGACTCCGTAGAGATCAAGGCCGATGTGGAACTCGGCGGAACCGAGCAACTGTTCAACCTGATGGTGGGGCGGGACCTGCAAAAAGGGGCTAGTCAAGCCCCGCAGGTGTGCCTGACTAGCCCGATCCTGCGTGGGCTGGATGGCGTGAAAAAGATGGGCAAGAGCCTCGGCAACTTCATTGGTGTAGGGGATGCAGCGCGGGAGCAGTTCGGCAAAACCATGAGCATTCCGGATGAGATGATGCGTGAGTGGTACACCCTTCTGACCAACCGCAGCACCGGCGAGATCGACGGCATCCTGGCCGGGAAGCCGAACGAAGCGAAGAAGCAACTCGGGGCGGACATCGTGGCCTGGTTCCACGGTGCGGATGCAGCGGTGCAGGTGCAGGCGGACTGGGCCAAGCAGTTCAGCCAAGGCGGCGACCCGGACGACATGCCGGAAGTCATCCTAGCTGGACAAAGCCTGCCAGTGCTGGACGTGATGGTGGCGGCGGGCTTCTGCAAGAGCAAGAGCGAGGCCCGCAAGAAAGTGGAAGAAGGGGCGTTCAATTACGGCCCGGATCGCACCAAGCCCGCGGACTTCAAGGCGATGCTCGACTTAACCGATGGACTTGTGATTCGCCTCGGCCGCAAGGTCGTACGTGTAAAGTTGAGTTGACATCAAGCCGTCTATCTGAATTAATCAAGCGCAAGTTGCCAAATCTCGCGCGTTTTGCTATTGGCCACACATTCCCCCATCGTGGCCAAGCTGGAAAGCGAGATAGCACCCATGAGATTCCTCAGCACCCACCGTTTTTGGGCCAGCGTTTGCACAGGTTTGGCCCT
>JBBRME010000069.1:0-20566 GCA_038230995.1 Gemmatales bacterium | reverse complement strand
TGCTGGATGCGGCCCAGGGGTTGTACAAGCTGATCGACGCCGACCGCAAGGAGATGACCACCAAGATCGACGGCCTGCTGAAGGAAGCCAAGCCCGGTGATGTGCGAAAGGGGCAGGCCGTGTTCAACAGCAACAAAGCCAGTTGCGCTGCCTGCCACAAGGTGCATTACGTGGGTGGATTGATCGGCCCGGATCTCACCAAGATCGGCAGCATCCGCAGCGACCGCGATCTGCTCGAAGCAATTGTTTTCCCCAGTGCCAGTTTCGTGCGCAGTTACGAGCCGATGAAGGTGGATCTGCTTGATGGCCGCAGCTTCAACGGCACGGTGAAGGCGGAATCGGCGGAGGAAATCACCTTGCAAGTGAGTGCCACCGAGATCGTAACCCTCAAAGCAGCGGAGATCGACAAGCGCACTCCCGGCACAGTGTCGATCATGCCCGCCGGGTTGGATCAGCAGTTGACCAAGGACGAACTGCTCGATCTGCTGGCGTTCTTGAAGAGTTTGAAGTGAGTTCCATTTTGGGAGGGCGAACCTCCCGGTGAGCCGACATCGACTCTTACGGCTCGGCAGGAGCCTCGCCCTCCCGAATACTTGCCACTTACGAAACCTGATTCCGCAGGTTTACACTCCCAACACGTTTGTCGGCGGATCGTGCGGGGTGTCTGCAAGTGCAGAAACTCGTGGCTTTTCGGCTCGCTGTAGTTTTCCGCCTTGGGTAGCATTCCTACATCACGCTGAAGGCAAGCCCATGAATCGCCGGACGTTTGTGAAGAGTGCTCTCGCCAGTATCGTGGCCATACCCACTGTTGCTACAGGCATCGGCTTCGCCGAGGCGGTCAACACGCAGGTAAAGCATGTCTCGTTCAATCTGCCAAACTTGCCCAGCAGTTTCGATGGCCTCCGCGTCGCCTTCATGACCGACATGCACCACGGCCCGTACATGGGGCTGGACTTCATCACGAACATCGTCCGCACCACCAAACAACTCGAACCTGATATCATCCTGCAGGGTGGCGATTACACCCTCCGGGATGCCAAGTACATCGACCCGATATTCGAGGCGTTGAAGCCGTTGAACGCCCCATTGGGGTGTTACGGAGTGTTGGGCAATCACGACTACAAACACGGTGCCGATCTGACCCGAGGAGGGATGCGCCGAGCTGGTATCCAAGAGTTGCAGAATCAGACAGTCCGGCTGACCCGTGGCGGTGATGTGCTGAACCTGGCTGGCGTCACCGACCTTTGGTATGGCGTGCCGGACATTGCTTCGGCACTTCGAGATGTGCGTGCTGGTGAAGCCTGCTTGATGTTGAGCCACAACCCGGACTTTGCCGAGAAGTTTACTGACACCCGCGTTGGCCTGATGCTGAGTGGGCACACGCACGGCGGGCAGATGAACGTGCCGGGGATGAAGAACCCGTTCCTGCCGTCGTTCTACGGCGATAAGTATGCCCGTGGGTTTGTGGAAGCCCCGACCACGAGCGTCTATGTCTCCTGTGGCTTGGGCCTTACCGGCTTGCCGGTGCGGTACAACTGCCCGCCGGAACTGACGCTGCTGACACTGCGTTGTCAGCAGAGCTAATTGTATTTTGTGACGACGGGTAGCTTCTGTGCCGGGGTGCTGAAAAACTGCGGCTTCCGTCCGGGGATGTAACCCATCAACAGCATCATGAAGACGATCAGCAACACGAAACCCACAACGATTTGTTGAGTGGGGGATGATCTTCTGTGATCATCTTCATCGCCCCAGAACCAACCCGTTTCATCTACCTGTTCGCGTGGCTGTGGCACTCGTGTGCTATTCGGTGGCACGATGCCATCAAGTTCCGCAAGAACGCGTTGCTCTGCCAGTTGTGGCATGGGTCGCTTGGAGATCGCCGTGAGCACCCAGCAATGATGATGATGTCTGGTACACTCGCGGCAGTGGCGAAGGATGGCATCGTCAGTACAACCAGCTTCCTCCAAAGCATCGGCAAGAATCGGGAAACGGTCGAAGGCGTAGTCAACGAGAATGCCGTGCGTCAGTGTGTTGACTGTTTCAGTTCGCCAAGCTGGCTGGAATCGTACGGATCCACTCGGTCGATCCGGCGAGCAAACCAGATGTGCCGTACTGGAAAGTGCAATTCCCATTCCAGTGCATAGTGCGCTCCCCACGGAACGCAACTATGGTATTATGGGATTAGCTGTTCGGGAGAGTTCTTATGGCAACCAAAGCCGCTGAGCCAAGACAACTAACCGTTGAAGGAGCACTGGCATTACTGCCGGAAGAGCAACGGAAGTTGTTTGGTCAACCGCTGCCGGATGACTTCGACATTGATGATGTCCTTACGGACGAGGAAGTCGAGGCAATACGTCAGGAGGTAATTCAAAAATACGAGTCACGATGATCTCGATGCCCACCAAGATGATTCCCAAGAATCTCGTCCGTTTCTTGATCTGATACTCCAGCATTGTTGAGTTGTAAACAGCTACCACATGTTGATTTGATCCTGATCTTGGTTTCTGGAGCGTTGCACCTGGCAACTCGCCAAGTGTCGCCTTCAGCACATCCAGAAGTTCCTGCTCATAGCGTCTCGTCCGCGTTTGACCAAGCTCCTCGGTGAGCCGATCAAACCAGATCCGAAAGTACGGCAGGCTACTCAAGTGGTATTTCACCGTCACCTTCATCACGTTTCCTCTTCAAACAAACGCGGAGTGGTGCCGCCACCACTCCGCCTTACGGCTTACTTCACGCTTCGGCCCGGTGTCCAAGGCACACCAAGGTCATCGAGCTTCTTCTCAAATTCCGGCAAAGCACTCGTTACTTCCTTGAGTTGCTTGATCGCTTCGGTCAACTCCTCCACGCCCACCTTCATCGACTCGGCAGCGGTGCCGGTTGGTTTGACGATGGCATCGTCATGGGTACCCGCGGCGTAGCGGATGCGTTCGGAGATCGACTCCGGCACGTTCTCGTTCCTAGCGGCTAGGATGCCATCACCGTTGAGCTTGCGCTTGAGCACCGCGAGCTTGTCGCTCAGTACCACCAGCTTCGGCTCGACCGTGTCGTCCGGTCTTGCGGCCAACTTCAAGGCCTTACGCATGGCGTCCACTTTGGTGCTGGCTTCGTCCAAACTGCGGCTGGTGGCAGCCAGTGTCTTCTGCACGGCTTTGGCTTCTTTGTTGAAGCGGGCGATTTCGGCATAGTCCGCAGGCTTGAGCGTGCTGAGCGGATCGGGCTTCACGTCGAACGGAATCTGCTCCGTCAACTTCGACGTGGTGCCGGCTACCTTCTTCGTGAGTTGGGCAAAGTACTGCCCTGGTGTCACCAGGAAGCTGAAGCCCCCCTGTTCCTGATCTGGGTTCACCCCGGCTTCACGCAGGTTCCAGTTCAGCTTGTGGACACCCGCCGTGTTGGGCACACTCAACCGATTCACGAATTCGCCGTTGACGTTGAAGATCGTTAAGGAAACCGCTGGGGCTTCTTCCTCCACTTCTGTACGCAGGTCGTCCAGCTTCGGGTACTCGATCTCTTTGCCGGCTTTCTTCGCCTCGGCTTCTTTCTCCTTGCGAAGTTGCTTCTTTGTCTTCAGCGTGTCCTTCAGCGTCAGCGTGAAGTTCGCCCCGTACTGCGGGTTGTCCGCGAAGTAGTGGCTCGCTCCTTGGAAGCTCTTGCCGTTGCCACCGAGCTGCGAGGCCTGCACGTAAGCGAATACTTGGGCCGGTGCGTGAATCGCATCGGTCTTCACCGCCGCTTCACTGGTCAGCTTCCGCAGATGGCTGTAGTCGTCCAGCACATAGAAGCCGCGACCGAACGTACCGACCACCAGATCGTTGTTGTGCTTTTG
This sequence comes from Gemmatales bacterium, assembly GCA_038230995.1. Lineage (GTDB taxonomy): Bacteria > Planctomycetota > Planctomycetia > Gemmatales > Gemmataceae > JALHQU01. Next base: position 16,740 of record JBBRME010000069.1, on the reverse strand, counting down.
GATGACCAAATCTTTGATCTGAATCGTCGGCAGGCCGTTCTTCATCTGGTGCCACTTAGCCCCGCCGTCGAACGTCACGTACAGGCCGAACTCGGTGCCCACGAAAAGTAGCTTCGGATCTGTGTGATCCTCGGCGATGGCGTACACCCCACCACGTTCAGGCAGGTTGGCCACGAGGCTCGTCCACGTCTTACCTGCATCCACGGACTTCATCAGATACGGTTTGAAGTCTCCGTTTTTGTGGTTATCAAAGCTCACAAACACGGTGTTCGCATCGTGCTGGCTGGTGATGATTTTGCTGACGTACGTGTTGGCAGGAACACCCTCGAACTGTTCGATCTTCCGCCAAGTTTTGCCGTTGTCTTCGGTCACCTGAACAAGACCGTCATCGGTGCCGACGTAGATCAAGCCTTCTTTCTTTTCACTCTCGGCCAGTGCCACAATGTTGCCGTAAAGGCTCGTACTCACGTGCTTGGCCACGGCATCGGGTGATTGAATCTTGCCGAAGACCTTGAGCTGATCGCGGTCGAGTTGACGGGTCAAATCCTTGGAGACCGGCTTCCAACTATCGCCGCGGTCGTCCGACTGAAACAGGATGTTCGCCGCGAAGTACAACCGCTTCGGGTTGTGTGGGCTGATGATGAAAGGGCTGTCCCAGTTCCAACGCAGCGGTGGCTCACCCTTGGCCGATTGCGGTTTGATGTCCACGCGGTTGCCAGTCTTGCGATCAAAACGGCAGATGCCAGCGTACTGGAACTCGCCATACACCGTGTTGGAATCAGTCGGGTCGACTTTGCAATGGAAGCCGTCGCCACCCTGCACGACGTACCAATCCGCATTCACGATGCCGTTGTTGCTGCGGGTCCGCACTGGTCCACCCAGCGTGTAGTTATCCTGCGTACCACCATAGACGTGGTAGAACGGCCCGCTGTTTGGGTTCTGATCAACGCCGATGTCGTAGAACTGCGTGACCGGCAGGTTCGCTTTGAAGTGCCAATTCTTGGCCGCATCCGTTGATTCGTACACTCCGCCGTCGCAGCCGCAGAGGTAGTAGTTGGTGTCGTTAGGATCGATCCACAGTGCATGGCTATCGACGTGTTTGTTGCTATCGCCGAGGTTCTTGAATGTGGCGGCGCCGTCGTCGCTTACCTGATTCATCACGTTCATGATGTACAGTCGGTTCTTGTTCACCGGGTCAACTGTCGGTGTGCAAAAATATTGCGCCTGGCTGTCGTACGGGTTGCGTTTTTCCCAGCTCTTGCCGCCGTCAAGGCTGCGATGCACTCCACCGGCCTTTTCGGTTGATTCGATCTGTGCGTAGATCACATCCGGGTCGCTCGGTGCCATCGCCAAACCGATGCGGCCGATCTCGGCACCAGGCAGTCCATTAGTGATTTTCTTCCAACTCTTACCGCCGTCCGTGCTTCGGTGGATGCCGCTGCCCGGCCCGCCGTTCACCAGTGTCCACACATGGCGACGACGCTGGTAGCTCGCAGCCACCAGGATGTCTGGGTTGCGTGGATCCATCGTGAAGTCCGTGATGCCGGTGTCGTCGTCGATGTGCAGGATGCGGTTCCATGTCTTGCCGCCGTCTTCGGTCTTGTACAAACCACGGTCGCCACCCGACCCCCAGAGTGGGCCTTGGCTGGCCACGTACACCACGTCCGAGTTCTTCGGATGGATCATGATTTTGGCGATGTGTTCGCTCTTCTTCAGGCCCATGTTTTGCCAGCTTCGACCGCCGTCGGTGCTCTTATAAACGCCGTCGCCGTATCCAACACTTCGCTGACTGTTGTTCTCGCCGCTACCCACCCACACGATGTTCGTGTCAAGCGGATCAATGGTGATGGCGCCGATGCTGTAGCTCGCTTCGTTATCAAATACTGGCGTCCAGGTTGTGCCGGCGTTGGTGGTTTTCCACACGCCACCTGCTGCCACCGCCGCGTAGAACGTGGCCCTGTTCTTCGGGTGAACCGCCAAGGCCGCAATGCGACCTGAAGTCACGCTTGGCCCGAGGGATCGGAACTTGAACGCACCGACCGGCGGAGAGAACTCCGCAGGCTTGGGGGCAGGTGCTGGAGCTTGGCCGATAGCCAAGGCCAAGGTGAGAGTCAACAAACCGGGGGACATGCAGCGTCCTCACTGATGTGAATAGAGTGAAGCCCGGCGTCAACCGGGGTTCGGAAGGTAACAATGATCTATCTAACCGGCACCTGGAGGGCGAGGCGCAGTTTGGGAAGGCAAGGCGTGCTTTGGGTGGGTGTTGTGCGAAGCCAAAGTGAAGTTCATGTGAAGCCCGGATTTTCACCGGCGACAAATGTGAAGACGACGCTAAATCTTCAAAGCGTTGCGCTCGCACGCACCAGCCTTCGGGTTGATCGACATCCTCTCTTGAACAGGAACTTATGCGACATCTCCGGAACCGTACTGGTTTCACACTGATCGAACTCCTCGTGGTCATCGCGATCATTGCGATCCTGATTGGTCTGCTGCTTCCTGCCGTTCAAAAAGTACGTGAAGCTGCGGCACGCATGAGCTGCAGCAACAACCTCAAGCAGTTCGGCTTGGCGATGCACAACTACGCCGGTGCCAACAACGATAGCTTTCCTGCTAGCCGAATCACCGTGGGAACAGATGCCAAATTTCGTTCGTGGACGCCCATCGCCCTTGCTTACGTCGAGCAGGACAACGTCGGGCGGTTATGGAACGAGGCCATCAAGTGGAACACGGGCACGAACCTTGTTACCTCGCAAGTGAAATTCAAACTGTTCACCTGTCCAAGCACGCCGAGTCGGATGGATGCACCAAACGGTATCGGGCCAGGTGACTACGGCTCGGTGAATGCGGTTCGTCGCCGCTTTTACACAGCCAACGGCATAGGCAATATCTTCCCGCTCGGGCCAACCGGTGCACCTGGCGATGAAGTGTTAGGTGCCTTGCAAAAGGTGCTGCCGACCTCGATCCTCGCAATCACCGACGGTACGAGCAACACGATCTTGATTGCAGAAGACGCCGGTCGACCAAGCCGCTACCAACAAGGTCAAGCGGCTGGTGGCCCAACGGCTGATGGTTGGGGATGGGCCGACCCGGACTGTGGTTTTAGTCTTGATGGCGTGGTTCCTGGTACTATCGGTTCAAATTGGGTGACTGGCGGAACGTGCATTATCAACTGCACCAACGACTCCGAGTTCTACGCCTTTCACACCGGTGGTATCAACGTGGCCCTTGCGGACGGCTCGGTCCGGTTCATCCGTAGCAGCATTGCCCCGGCCACGCTGGCTGCTGCTGTGACTGCTCGCGGCGGGGAAGTCCTCTCCGGCGATTGGTAAGCGGTAACCATTGAGCGACGAAAAACGAAAGGCTCGTGGGCAACCGCGAGCCTATTACTTTTTTGCGTTGATAGAATCTCGTCATGACCCCACTTCAACAAGCCTATCTTCAAAAGCACGGACAGAACTCGCTCAGCATCATCGATGTCGGAGCACGCTGGGGGGCCACCAGTGCTTGGTTCCGCTTGCCCGGCCTTGCCAAGCTCTATGGCTTTGAACCAGATGCCGAAGAGTGTGCCCGACTCACGGCGATTCTCGATCCGAAGACGGACGAGTTCTTCCCCATCGCCCTCGGTTCACACGATGATGAAGTCACATTTCATGTCACCGCAGAGCCGGCCTGCTCGTCCATCTACCCGCCATCTGAATGGATGCGCAGTCGATTCCCATCACTCACCGAGGCCATGCGTCCGGTTCGAACCATTCAAGTACCAACCCAACGGCTCGACACCTGGGCCACTGAGCAACAGATTGATCGCGTCGATTTCATCAAACTCGATACTCAGGGTGCCGAACTGGACATCCTGCAAGGAGCTGAAAAAACGCTTGGCAATGTTCTGGGCATCGAAGCAGAGGTCATCTTCAACCCGCTATATGATGGCCAGCCCGTGTTCTCCGATGTCGATGAGTTTTTGAGAAAGCACGGGTTCCAACTCTGGCGGTTGGATAGCCTCGTGCATTATGCGGAAGTGCCATCAATGGCATCAAATGGCGTGGTGTTCCAGCAGTACGATCATTTGCGGATCGAAAGCCCAGCAGGTGGTGGGCGATTGGTCTGGGGGAATGCCGTTTACTTCCGCGATCGTGATGCGTTTGAAGGTCATCGCCCGGCGTTGCATCGTTTGGCAATCTTTCTTGAAGCCTTGGGTGATACCGATGGCGTCAACGCATGTGTCGCGGCCATGAATCGGTGTATCTGATTGGGACAGTCGAAGAATCTCGGGGCGAGGCTTGAGTTGGTTTTCGGATGTTCTTTGCAAACGCCGCGAAATGCGTTACGTTAATGTTGGCAGTTCCGCGAGGGCAGGCAGTCATGGCGAACGATCAGCACGACGACCACAGCGACGAACTGGATCAAGATGAATCATCCGCAACTGATGTGGGTGCCGCCGTTGCCGAGCCGGACGAGAACGTCTTCTGGCAGGTCTACTCGCCTCGATTCGAGATGCCAATCTCATACGTGCTCGCAGCGCTGCTGATGGCGATCTTCGTGGCACTCGCTGCAGTCCTCATCAATCTCGACAACACGCCGAAGAACACGAAGCCTGGTGCCCGCATTGGTACTGTCGACGGGCCGGACGACTTCGGCGAAGGTGCTGAAGGTTCCGGTGGCGTAGTGGATCCAATTACGTTGGGTGCAAACTCACCAACACAGGAAGACATCAAGAACATTCTGCCGACACCGGACATGACCCTGCCGCAGGTGAAAGACGACCTCACCAACAAGCTGAAACTGGAAGACCCAAATTCATCAACACCGATTGCCGCGAATAACGCTGCGGCCCTCAGTTCACTGGATCAGAAGATTCAAGACATGCTCATGGGCATTGGCCAAAAGAAGGGCAGCGGTGGACCTGGTGCAGAAGGCGAGAACGACAAAGGCACTGGCAAGGGTGGAACAGGGGCCGACGCCACGCGTGCTCGTTCCCTCCGTTGGGTCATTACTTTCAAGATGGGTGGCGGGCGAGATTACCTCGATCAGTTGAACGCACTTGGGGCGGTGATCTTCATCCCCATGGCGGGCGAAGCCAAGAAGTTCATGTACTTCCCGAACTTGGCGAACCCGAAGCCGGGCACATTTGCTTCTGATTCCGATTGGGCCAAACACATCTCTCAGATGCAGTTTCACGACTTTACGAAGTCATCGTGTCAGGAAGTCTCCGAAGCACTCGGGCTGAACTTCACGGCAAAATCCTTCATTGCCTTCTTCCCGAAGACCTTTGAAGACGATCTCGCCAAGAAAGAAGCCGGTCATCAACAACGCCGCAGTGCGGACATTGAAGAAACCAAATTCCAAGTCGTCCGCCGTGGCGGTGGCTATGAGATCTTCGTCACCGGGCAGACGTTGAAGAAGTAGGTGCTGGGTTGACGGGGTGGTGAGCAACGGGCGTCAGCCCGTTGTTTCGTTTATCTGCAATGTGCTACTTTGACATCTTCTGCTGCACTACCGTGGCTGCTGGTGTTACGTCGTGCGACAACTCCGGCGGAGCCGCGTGAGTATCCCGCATTTGAGCGACGGTCTTTTTGAGCTCTTGAATGAGAGGTCGGTATTTGGAATCATCTGGCGCTGCATGCCGCAACGGTTGGAACTCTGGTAGATCTCGCAAACGCAGTGGCATCACTGGTTGTAGCTGTGGTGGGACGGCACCATCTCTGTGAACCATCAGCAACGTAAGAATCAATCCCGGCAATCCTACGCCGACGACTCCGAGGACTATCAAAAGCAAGAACCGTTTCCTACGATCAACAAGATGATCTTGATATTGCACGTTGCCTACGTGTCGCACATGGCTGTTTTGTTCGTGGAGTATGCGTTGGTAGTTCGCAGCAATTCGATCCCGCAAGATTAACCAATGGATGACCCAACACGATCGCAAGTGATCGACTGCACATCGACAATGAGATAAAACGTCCTGATTTTGACAACCCGCTTCCTCCAAGGCATCGGCAAGGATCGGCAGCCGGTCAAAAGCTTGTTCGTGCAGAATTCCCTGTGCCAAGGCCAGCACGGTCTCCGTTTTCCAAGCGGGATCACACTCTGGAACAGAGTCCAGAGTGATGCTCGTGCAATACTGTATCACATCGGGTTCCATGCCAGAAGGATACCAAAATCAGTTGCAGCAATGAAACTCTGTCGATAAACAACGAGTTCTCCTGTGGGCAACCTTCATGCAACCTCGGCTGGCCGTTCTCTGGCTCATCATCGGCACGGGATTGCTTCGGCTGGCGTGGTGCGCTACGCTCGAAGCCAGCAACGATGAATCGTACCATTGGCTTTACACTAAGCACCCCGCACTCAGTTACTTCGACCACCCACCGATGACGATGGTGGTCGAGCAGGTCGGCCTCACGCTGTGCGGAGGTTGGGTGCATCCGCTTTCGCTTCGCCTTGGCTTCGTGCTGCTGTTTGCCGGGTCAACATGGTTCATGTACCGCTGGGCAGCCGGGTTGTTCGACGAGCAAGCCGGGTTCTGGGCAGCGGCGATGCTGAACCTCAGCGGGTACTTTACCGCCTTCGGCGGTACGTTTGCCCTGCCGGATAGCCCGTTCCTGTTCTTCGCACTACTCACGTTCTGGCGATCCAGCGTAGCCGTGGCGTCGGGCAAACTCGTCGATTGGTTCTGGGTGGGCCTCGGCTTCGCCGGGGCCATGGCCAGCAAGTATCACGCAGTGTTGCTGCCCGCCGGTGTGGTGCTGATGGCTTTGGTGCGGAAGGATCAACGCAAGTTGTTGCTGCAACCGGGGCCGTACCTCGCAGTGGTGATGGGGTTGGTCGGTTTTCTGCCGGTGCTGTTGTGGAACATGCAGAACGACTGGGCCAGCTTCCGCTTCCAGGGTGGTCGGGCCAGTGATGCCCACACCACGCCGTTCCTACACGAAGGCCCGCTCAAGTGGCTGACGGGGCCGATGCTGTACCTGCTGCCTTGGGTGTGGTTCTGGTTGGTTGTGGAACTGGTGCGTGGTTGGCGACAATGGAATCACACCACGGATGCGATTCGACTGCTGTTGTGCCAAAGTCTCGTGCCGCTGCTCTTCTTCTTCGTGATCTCTGGCCTAAGCCGAAGCGTTCTGCTGCACTGGCCGCTGGTAGGATTCCTGCCGTTGTATCCACTCTTCGGCAAGAACATTGGTAACCTCAAAACCCGCTGGCCAAGGCTCTTTCCGTGGATTGTGGGTAGTTGGGTGGTGTTACTCTTCGCCTGTGCAGGATTCATACTTCTGCAAGCCCGCGTGGGTGTTGTGCAGTTCCCGCCAAAGGCCAAGGACCCGAGTAACGACATATCGGGGTGGGAATCAGTCGAACGGGAACTGCGACAGCAGGGCTACCTCGACAAACCGAACAGTTTCTTCTTCACGAACCTGTGGTACGACAGTGGCCAGCTTGCTTTTGCAATTCGCGATCAGGTTCCGGTGCGGTGTTATCACGCCTTCGATGCCCGTGGCTTTGCCTTCTGGAGCAAGCCTGAAGATGATGTTGGCAAGACCGGCTATTACCTGGTGGTGGAGGAAGTGTCAGAACAAGAAACGCTGAAGGAATACGCCTGGTGCTTCGAGTCGATGAAGCCCGTCCATGAGTTCTGGATGACGAAGTTCGGCAAGCCGTTTCGCCCGGTCAAACTCTACGAATGCAAAGAGATGCATACGCCGTATCCGTTCACCAACAAGAAGCTGAAGTGATGAAAAGTTGATGACCAACTGGCAGTACGAAATGAGTTGGATGTAGAGTATGATCGTTCGATTCACTTGGAGGATCACATGCGGCACATCATGCTTCATCTACTCGCTGTGTTTTTAATTTTATGTTCCGTTGGTCATGTGGAAGCGCAAGCCAAGCCGGAGAAACTCTACACGGTGAACTTCGAGAACAAGAGTTGGGATAAGGTCATCGACTGGCTTGAGAAGGAATCCGGGTTGATGTGCATTACGAAGGAAAAGCCAACGGGTTCGATCACTTTGAAGTCTAAAAAGGAGTACAAGCTGGGTGAAGTGATTGACTTGTTCAATGAGCGACTTGAACAGAACAACTTGCTGATTCACCGTCAATCAAACACGTTCGCGCTTGTACCTGCCGACCAAAAGATAGCTGTAGAACGCTTTGCCTACTTATCTCACGATGAGTTGAAGGCTCGCGGCAAAACGGAACCTGTGCTGTGTTGGATTCAATTGAAGGACATCGAAGCCGGTGAAGTCATCGCGCAAGTCAAGAAAACGCTTAGTCCATTAGGAGAAGTGGAATTGGTCGGAAACAAACAACTGACAGTACGGGATAATGCTGCGTATGTTCGGAACGTGATCGCAATTCTAGGTGATAACTTCAACAGTGTCATTGGGCCAAGCCCGATGCCTTTTGAAGTTATTCCACCAAGTGTGCTAACCGTTGACTGCCAAGTTGTTTCCCGCTGTGATACGGTGACATCAAGTCAAACGCGCTTCCATCTCTTCCCGCTCAGGAAATGCCGGTGACCTTGCCCGTCAAACTCCGCCGGTTTCTGTTGATGCAAGCCTTCCTGTGGTGGCAGGGGGGCTTTGTGTTTTATGCAGCAGTCGTGGTGCCCATCGGTACGGAGGAACTCGGCAGTGCAATGGCCCAGGGGGCCATCACCCAAAAGGTATCCGTCTGGCTGAACATTCTTGGTGGTGTTTGGCATGCCTTCCTGCTGTGGGACACGCTTTCGGAACTTGCACAGCGACGCTGGCGGATGGGCCTGTTGGTGCTGTCCTTTTTTGGGTGGGTGGCGCTGCTCGTGCTTCACCCGCTCATGGGCGAACTCTTTTCTGACCAGATCATTCGGCCTTCACTTGCAAAACAGTTTCGCGTGCTGCATATCTGTTATCTCTGGATTAGCACTTTGCATTGGCTGCTCTCACTAATAGCACTTTGGCAGACTCTCAACGTGTGGATGGGTAAGCCGGGATCTCTGGCACATCTGAGAAACCATTAAAAATTGATGGATGACGGGCAATGATGCTTGCATCCAGTGTAGGCTGTTGATATTCCGCTGGCCGATACTGCGAACAGTCGCGGTTCTGGTATGGGCGATAGGCCGGGGGGCCTGGGGACGCTCAAGACTCGCCAGAACCTGACTCGAGGGGGACGCATGGCACCGCAATTCAGTGAACCGTCGCGCTTAGATGCCGCTTGGAACTCGATCCGTCGTTGGTTGCCAGTGGTAATGACCGCTGGAACCGCGAGCTTGGCCACGGCTCAAGGCCCCGCCTCGCCGTTGCCACCCATGGAGCCGAAACCGGTGGTCGCACCCAAAGTGGGCGACACGACCAAGCCCGCCGACGCAAAAATCGAGAAGCTTTACGAAGTGAAGTTCGATGGGACGGACTGGAGCAAGATCATTGACTGGCTGGAAAAAGAAACCGGCCTGATGTGTATCACAAAAGATAAGCCGCAAGGCAGTATCACGCTCAAGCCGAACAAAAAATACACACTCGGCGAACTCATTGACTTGCTGAACGAGCGATTGGAGCAGGACAACTTTATTATCTTGCGTAAATCACAGACGTTCTCCTTCTACGCGGCAGATCAAAAAGTGCCGCTCGTGCACACTCCCAACGTTACCCGTGAAGATTTGATGCTTCGCGGCAAGACGGAGTTTGTTCAACACATCATTCCACTTGTCACCCTGCAAGCGGATGATGTCCGCGATCAGGTGAAGAAGACCCTCAGCCCCTTCGGCGAAGTACAGTCCTTCGGCACCGACCAATTGCTGGTACGTGACAAAGCCGCCTACGTGCGCAACGTCCTGATGGTCATCGACGAAATCATCAAGAACAAGAACGACCAGTTAAATCACACATGCAAGTTTAAGCGAGCGAGTTATGTCGCTGAAACGTTGCGAACGCTCCTGAAAGACAACACCACTGACACCACCAGTAACGCCAATCCGAATATGCAATTTGGCGGTGGCGGCTGGAACGGTGGTGGTTGGAATGGTGGCGCGCCAGCAACACCGGCAGCACGAACGGATACTCGACGTTTTCGCACTGTGAACATCACGGTGGACGATGCGAACAACAACATCAATATCACTGGTCCTGCAGATAAGATCATCGCAGCGAAGGACTTAGTGAAAGAACTGGACAAAGGCGACAAAGAACGTCCATTGCCAGGTAAGGCTGAGTGGGTAACGTACAACGTTGCTACTGGCACCGCTGAAGCTCTGGCCAAGCAGTTGATGGCGAACAGGTACTACATGAACTCATCCGTTCAGGCGATGAGCGTAGGTACAAGCCAGATTTACGTCTATGCATACACGACCGATCATCTTGAAATCAGCCAGATCCTGAAGATTCCACCCGTAACGACTCCAGTCGAAGTGAAGACTGTAAACGTAGCGGGCAGTGTCGATCTCGAAAAACTTGTTGCCAATATCAAGTCCGCTGTGCCTGGCGTGACCGCCGATGCGAAGCTTGATGGCGAGCCCGGCTTGGTTCTCCGTGGCGCACCGGAACTGGTGAAGGCCGCCGAGGACTACATCGCCGCGACGGTGCCCAAAGCAACACCTAGCACCGGTACCGACAAGTTCCGGTCGATCACTTTGCCAAACGGCAACTCCGCCGCAATGGCCGAGCACTTATCCGAGATGCTCAAGAAGATGGGCCGTAACGCGGTCGTCGTTGATCCGAACAAGACGGAGCGACGACCTGAACCGGCCCCTGCTTCGCCTTCAACCGGCGGCCCTGTGCAGAAGATTGGGCAAAGCAACAGTCCGGCACCGCTATACGCGAACGTCAATGTCCGCCAGGTACGGGCGCAGATCGTCGATCCGCAAGCCGCGCCGAAGAAGCCGGACATCATCTTCAGCGTCATCGGCAACAAGCTCGTGATCACGGGTGATGACCCAAAGGATGTGCAACTCGCTTATGAGATGCTCCAGCTGTTTACGAATACAAGCAGCAAGCCGGAAGAGCGTTCGGACATCATCCGTCTGAAAAGCATAAGTGCCGATGACGCGGCGAAGGTGCTGAACGAAGTGTTTAACGGCCCAGCCGCAGGCGCTCAAGGTGCTGCACCAGGTGGTCGTGGTGGTGGTGGTGGTGGTGGCATCGGTGCCTTGTTCAATCCAGCCCAGCTCTTGGGCGGACTGGTTGGCGGTGGCAGTGCACCGACCGATCCAAAGGCCGGTCGTATCAGAGTTGTGTCCGAGAAGAGCAGCAACTCGCTCATCGTGGTGCGTGCTTCCGAGTTGGACATGATCACCATCCGTTACCTGCTGCGGAACACGATGGAAAGTGATTTGCCCCCCGAAGGTGGCATCGCAAAGACCTACACGATTCCACTGAAGAACGCCCGAGCTTCCGAGGTGGTGGCAACACTGCGGACAGTGTTTTCGAACGAAACAGGTGGTGGCCGACGTGGGAATCAACAACCAACGCCGTTCAATCCATTCGTTCCGCAACAGCCTCAAGCCACATCGACGGCCGCTCTGACGGTCGATTACGACGTCGAATCGAACCGTGTCGTGTGCAAGTGTACGGAGCCGCTGTACCAGGAAGTTCGGGCACTCTGCGAAACGCTGGACGTGGCCACGAAGGAAAGCAACGAGATCACGGAAGTGATTCAGTTGAAAGGCGTGGCCCCGAGCACGGTGCAACAGATCATTGAAACACTCCAAGGCAAAACACCAACCACGCAAGCTGGCACCTTTGCAGGACAAGGTCGAACAGGTCAAGGTGGCGCTGGGTTTGGAGGAGCTGGCGGCGGCGGTAACCCCTTTGGCGGTGGAGGCTTCGGTGGAGCAGGTGGTGGTAATCCATTTGGTGGTGGCGGAGCCGGAGGTGGTCGAGGCTTCGGTGGCGGCGGAGCCGGTGGTGGTGGTAATCCATTCGGTGGTGGCGGAGCAGGCGGTGGTGGTCGAGGTGGGGCCGGTGGCGGTGGCCGCGGTGGCGCTGCTGGCGGTGGTGGCCGCACGCAACGGATGGAGGATCGCATCTCGTTTGATGGCGGCGGTGGAGGGCAGCGCCCTTTTGATGACGCGGGCATGGATGCCCCTTCGCTGATCTTCGATCCGGAAGTCGACGGCGGCTTCTATTACGAAGGTCAAAACACGCGGATGCCAAGCTACGGGCCACGCGAAGTGAGCCCGATCCTACAAGCGGCCTATCTAGAGCCAGCCTACGCGCCGAACACGTTGATCCTGGCACAAGCCCCAATGGGGCCCGGGGCGCTAGCTCAGCCGCCACGCCCTATGCCGATGCCAACACAGCCGCCCAAGCCGATGGGTAACCCGATGGGGGTACCTTCGACAACCGGTGCACTGCCTCCAAACGTAGGTACTCAACTCAACGTCCAAACACCTTCGAACGACACAACTGTGTTTTCCATAGATGGTCAAGGGCTGTTGGTGATTCGAGCACGGAACAAAGAAGAAATCGAAAACATCAAGCGCATCATTGAAGCGTTGAGCACTGGAACAACGGGCTTCCTCAAGGAAACCGAAGTCGCGGTTGAAATAATTCCGATCAAGCGAGCCGACGCGAATGTGGTACTTACGGAAGTGCAACAGCTCTTTAGCCGTTTGCAGGTAAGTGCCGGAGCAATCACGTTCCCGCAAATCCAACAGCAACGCAACCAGGGTGGCTTTGGTGGTGGTGGCTTCCCGTTCGGGGGCCAAGCGTTCGGGGTGCAGAACCAAGGACAAACAGTTGGCACACTGGTGCTGTTCCCGATTCCGCGCCTAAATTCAATCCTCGTAGCAGTGCCTAAGAACAGCCTCGAAATTGTCAAGAAGTACATCACCGAACTGGACGTCGGTATCTCGACGACGCTTCAACCGGTGCGCTACCCGTTGAACCGGGCTGCTGCGACCATCGTACAGCGGCAGATCCTCGACCTGTTCAACAACCGTTTCCCCGGTGACACGTCGGACAAGATCCGCGTGACCGTGGACACGGCCAACAACGCCCTATTGGTGCAAGCCGGTCCATCGGACCAGGAAGACATCGCCCGGCTGATCAAGCTGCTCGATGCCGATACGAGCGACGGCCCGACCAACGATGTGAAGGTGTTCCGACTGAAGAATGCGCTGGCCGATGAACTCACCAACGTGATCGCCAACACGCTCACAGCGAACATCGTGAATCCGCAGACTTCTACCGTCAGTGCGGGTGGCACGGGCACAGGCGCCGGTGGCTTGAACCAAGTGGGTGGTGCTGGTGGCCAATTGCAGAACAACCAGTTCGCCACGGGCGGCGGTGGCAACCTCGGTGGGCAATTTGGTGGAGCTGGTGGTTTGAATGCCCAAGCCAATCGAACGACAGGCCTCAGCACAAAGACTAACGCCTTGCGGTTCAACTCGCAACTGGGCACGTACGAGAGCGGCCTGCTTGAAGACGTGCACATCACGCCGGATCTGCGTATCAACGCCGTGGTGGTGACGGCCCCAACGAAGACGATGAAACTCATCGAAGCGATCATCACGGAACTGGACGGTGTCGCCGCAGCGAAGAGCTACGTCAACATCTTCCAACTGAAGAAGGCCGACGCCACGGCGGTGCAAACGCTGTTGATTCAACTCTTCAGCCGCCAGCAAACAACAGGTGGCGGTCAAGCCGGTGGACTTGGTGGACTCGGTGGCTTTGGTGCAGCGGCTGGCCAACAGGGGAACCGCCCACTGCTGACGCTGACTGGCAATCCATCGGACGGGGCCGCGCTGATCGACCTCCGCCTGACTGCTGATGCACGCACGAACTCGCTCATTGTTGCCGGTAGCCAGAACGACCTCGAACTGGTGCGAGCGGTGATTGCCAAGTTGGAAGACACTTACAACGTGCAGTTCGCGTCGGACGTGGTGAAGATTCGCAACGCCGCGGCCGCCGATGTGTCCACGGCTGTGCTCACTTTCTTGCAACAGCAAGTAACTCAAGTGAACGCAGCACAGTTCAGCACGGCCACGAACCCGTTCAACGGCATTCAACGGCAGGTGTTCATTCAGCCGGAACCGGTAACGAATCAGTTACTGATCAGTGCCACCCCGCAGATGCTGCCGGAAATCAAACGGCTGATCGCCGCGATTGACGCAGCACCGCCACAAGTATTTGTTGAAGTGCTGATCGCGGAAGTCCGGCTGAACAATAACGAAGAGTTCGGCATTGAAGTAGGCCTGCAAAGCAGCGTGCTGTTTGCCCGCGGTGGAGCCACAGCCGCAGTACCTGGTACACCGGGCTACAACTTCAACACGACTTCTGCATTGCCGAATTCAGCAAACGTAACGCCGGGTCTTGTGGGCTTCCAGGGGTTAGGCAACCTCGGTGTGGGGCGGAACAGCAGCACCGGATTGAATGTCGGCGGTATGGTTCTTTCCGCAGCGAACGATTCTTTCAACCTGCTGATTCGGGCGCTGAAGGCCCAAGGTCGGGTGGATGTGCTTTCTCGCCCAACGTTGATGCTCACGGATAATCAGACAGGCTTCTTCCAAGTGGGTCAGCAGTTCCCTCGGATCACGGCGAGTACACTAGCTGCCACGGGTGCTGCACAACAAAGCGTTGAGTACATCAACATCGGTGTGGTGCTGCGTGTTACCCCGCGGATCAGCCCGGACGGTACTGTCTTGATGCGTGTGGAACCGCAGATTAGTTCGCCAAGTACGTCGTTGGTGCAACTCGCACCGGGTATTGCTGCAACGCCAATCGATACGCAGACCGTGGAAACCACAGTACTTGCTGCGAGTGGCGAGACAGTGGTGCTTGGTGGATTGATCCGCAAATCGGACACGAAGCTGGAAAACAAAGTGCCGGTGCTGGGCGACATCCCGTGGTTGGGGGCCGCCTTCCGCTACCGCACGCAACAGATTGAACGCCGGGAAATCGTGTTCGTGATGACTCCACGCATCATTCGGTCGCAAGACGACATGAAGCGAGTGCTGGCCGAAGAAGCCCGCAAGATGAGTTGGAATATCAAGGAAGCAGCAATCGTGTCGGGTTTGGATGCGGACATCTTCCGTGGCAAGGGTGCGGATGCGGCGAACTGTCCTCCAAGCTACTACAACCCGGAAGTGATGACCGGCACACCATTACTGCAACCCGGCCTGCCAATGTACATGAACCCGTCGTACCAACCGCAACCATTCGCCCCGGGGATGGCGCAACCGTTGACAGCACCGACGATCCTGCCACAAGCGGGTACAACGCAGGTAGCACCGGCCACCTTGCAACCGACGGGTGCATATTCAACGGTACCGATGCAACAACAGGTGTTGGTTGCACCAGCCGCTTTGCCTCAACAGCCGCTCCATCAACCTGTTCAGCCTCAACAGCCTTTGCCCGTCGTCCGCTAACGATTTGAATCGTCGGGGAGCTTGGCTGCTTCCCGACGTTAGTTCTTGTCTCGGCCAAGGAGGGCCGTTCATGCTCACGTTACGTTCATTCAGTGTCTGCGCACTGTCACTGGCCCTCCTTTTGGGTGGTCTGGGTTGCATGACAACTCATCGCGTGACCAAGGCCTTTAAGGAATCGCTGGGCTTGGCCCAACCGAATCCAGCGGCTTTGCTCATCACCACCTTTGAGCCAAGCCTGTATCACCTGCCCGATCCGACCCGAGATGGCCAACTGCGGCCAGGCCTCGCCGGGATGATGTACCTCGTGGACAAAGACGGCCAGTTCACCGATGTGAACGGCACATTTACTGTATTCATCGAAGACATCACTCCACGTCCACAAGGTGTACCATCGGCGGTGCCCGAAGCCTGGGAGTTCGACTCCGAGACTCTGAAGCGTTTGAAATCGAACCACGAGAAATTCGGCAAGAATACGGTCATCTTCCTACCTTGGCCTGACAACTGGAAGAGCGTAACGACCCTGCGTATCAGCACGAAGTACGATCCGAATCCGACGGCAGGCGGAGTTCAACTCACCGGCCCCGTGCAGCCGCTCACCGTGGACTTCAACTCACCGGGCCGCGATATCTGGACGAAGACCAACGAGCCGTTCGTGATGCGTGGGATTCCGAACATGAAGAAGGATCTGGCCAAGGGCTTTAGTGCTGCGAACTCGACGATGCCGCAGATGGCCGCTGCAGCAGCACCGGTGAATCCCGGTATGTTGAATACTGGTGTCACGCTGCCACCAGCGAACACGCAAATGGCACCGCTGCAAAACGTGCCGCAACAACCGCTGAGCGGTATGACGGGTGCGATCCCACTGCAAGGCAATGCCGCAAAGCCAAACCTTCAACAAGCGACGGGTGCGAACACACTGCCCGAACTGCCACCGACGATTGTTTTCGATCCTCGGAATCCGACGGTGAATACACAAGTCGGCCAAGGTGGGGCGCTCGTTCGTACCACGGCGATGGCACTTCCAACCGGGCAATCGGTGCCTGCGGGTTGGGTGCAACTAGCCGACAAGAGCATCGTACCCGCTGTCACCAAGGATCCGGGTATTGTGGCATTGCCACAGCCGGCTCAGCCTGCACCGAGCACGATACAAGTTCCGATCAACTGGCCAGCTGCACCGGTGAGCACGGTGCCGAACACGCCGCCACAGCAGGTTGGCTTTGATCCACGCTCCACAGTGGGCAGTTGGGCGAGCACACCTGGTGCGAACGGCACTGTGCCAATCGATCCGAACGCACAACTCAAGACCGTGACGATCCCAGCCGGGAACCGGTAGCAAACTGACGGCTCGGCAGGAGCCTCTCCCTCCCAGGAACTGTTTTGGGAGGGAGAGGCTCCTGCCGAGC
>JBBRME010000068.1:0-21050 GCA_038230995.1 Gemmatales bacterium | reverse complement strand
GAGTCAGGGTCTGGATCAGGTCACTGACCTCTACATCGTCGATGATCTCGTCGTGGGTTTCGGCCCGCAGCCGAGCCTCAACCCCCCCACCGTCAACGACTGTACCGGCAAGATCGTCTGCCCCGGTCTGATCGACATGCACGTCCACTTCCGGGAGCCGGGCCGCGAGGAGGACGAGACCATCGAGACCGGGGCCAAGGCGGCGATTGCCGGTGGCGTCACCACCGTGGCGTGCATGCCGAATACCGAACCTGCGCTCGACACTCGTGACGCTGCAGAGTTCGTTATCCTGCAAGCGAAGCGGGCCGAGCAGTGCTATGTGCTGCCGATTGGTGCTGTGACCAAAGGCCGGGCGGGCAAGGAACTTGCCGAGATCGGCAAGTTGGTGGACGGCGGCGCCGTAGCGTTTACCGATGATGGTGGCCCAGTGGCCAGTGCGGAGATCATGCGCCGGGCGCTCGAATACACGCGCATGTTCCAATACCAGTTACCGTTCGCCCGCCCAGTGGATGAGTTCGAGCTTCGTTTCGGGAAGGCTGTTCTGGTTCACGCCGAGATCATGGAACTGACAGAAGGCGGGGTGATGAACGAGGGACTAGTGAGCCATCGCCTGGGTGTGCGTGGCATGCCGAACGTGGCGGAAGACATCATGATCTACCGCGACATCGTGCTGGCGGAACTGACACGCGGCAAGGTGCACATCCTGCATGTGAGCACGGCTGGCGGCGTGGAGTTGATTCGCCAAGGCCGCAAACGCAGCGATGAACTGGTGGCCCAGGGCAAGCCGAGCTTCTGGATCAGCGGCGAAGCCTGCCCGCATCACTTCATCCTCACCGATGAAACTCTGCACGACTTCGACACTAACTACAAAATGGCCCCACCACTGCGAACGCAGGCCGATGTGGATGCTATCATCGCCGGGTTGAAGGACGGATCGCTGAGCGTGCTGGCCACCGACCATGCCCCGCACGCCGCCGAGAAGAAGGCCCGCGAGTTCGATCAGGCCCCCAACGGCATCGTGGGTTTGGAGACGTTCCTGCCGTTGTGCATCACGCATCTGGTGAAGGCTGGTCACCTCACGTGTAACCAGATGATCGAGAAGATGACGATCAACCCGGCCAAGGTGCTGGGCATCGACCGTGGCAGCCTGGTGGCCGGGGCCGTGGCCGACGTGACGGTGATTGATCCGGATCTGAACTGGACGATTGACACGACGCAGTTCCAAAGCAAGAGCCGGAACTGCCCATACCACGGCTGGAACGTGACCGGTAAGGCCGTGGCCACCATCGTGCGCGGCATTCCCAAGAAGAACGAGCTACCGACGACGGCTTAGTTGCTGCGATCCGTGCGGAAGGCCCGCAGCCGACCGATGTGGGCCTGCGGTTCTGACGCAGCATCAAGACGATCATCGTTGGCCGTGACGAGGCGAAGGAACGGGCGGATCGTCGGTTCTTTGTCGTCAACTCGCTTCTGGCTTTGTCGGGCCACATCGTACTTGGCGCGTGCCCAGAGTTGTTGGATTTGATTGTCACGCGGGGCAAGGAAACGAGACTTGCTCAGGAGCTTGAAAGCCAACTCGGATCGCCCTGCTTCGCGTAGTCCTTCCACCAACACTTCCAGCACGTCCGTATCGGTCGGTGCTGCGGCAGCAGCCTTGCACAGGACGCGTACGCCCGAGTCCAGCTCATTGATGCGGATCATGGCCCGACCGAGGTGGGCACGAAACTGCGGATGGTCTGCGTTCAACTTCGTCGCTTTCTTATAGGCAACTTTGGCTTTGCGATCGCAACCGAACGGGTCGGTCTCGAACGCCACGCCAAGTTGAAAGTAAAGATCGGCGTTGGTTGGCTCCAGGGCCAGCGCTTGACGAAGATAGTTTCGTGTAAGGCGATAGCGTTGGCTGGTGCTGGCGATACTGGCCCCACGCACGAGCAAGGCAACCGTTTGTACCTCATCGAGTGTCGGCCAACTGAGCAGAGCCGCCACCAACTTCCGGGCCGCGGCATAACTGCCTGCCCGCACCAGTTGATCCAAACGCGAACAACTGGCCACCCAAAGCGAGAGCTTCGTGCTCATGTTGGCCTCCTTGCCAAACAACCAAATTCAAACGCTATCCTGCGTGCGGAAGGTATACCGAGATGGCGGAATTGCAGCAAGTAGAAATCTGATGCCAATTGCAACGAAAATGCCGATTTTGTCGACAATTAACCTTGGCTCCACTTGAGCGGGTTCAGTCCGTACTTCGTTCGCAGTTGGTTGGTCACCTGCCAGACTTGCGGGTGAAGTTGCAGTAGATCAATCAGGTTCGCGGTGGTGGTGCCCAGCATCTCGGCGGCGGTGCTCACTTGGGCACCCACGGCTTCCAACACATCCAGCACCACGCCCACGGTCGGCCAGAAACGTGGGTCGCGCTCACGCAAATGAATCTTCCCGTCGCCGTCCGCCGAGTAGTCCGGGTGGGTGCGGATCGTGGCCGGGTCGATGGCGTCGCGGTAGCTCAGGTAGAACTCCTGCCGGAGCCGACGGAGTGCCTTGGCTTTGTTCTCGTGCTGGCTGCGGCTCTCCTCGGCAATCACCAGCAAACTTGTGGGGGTGTGGCGCAGTCGTACTGCAGAGCTGGTCTTGTTTCGCTTCTGCCCGCCGGGGCCGCTCGCACGATAGGTATCAACATCGCATTGTGCCAACAGCACGGCATCCGGCAGGCTAGCCCAGGTGTGTCGAAGCGGACGCAGGACCGGGCCAGTCATCGGATCACGCGAAACGCTTACGGAGGAAAGCACCCAAGCCCAGCACACCAGCACCCAAGCCAAGCATCAGGCTAGGTTCAGGTACGGTGACGAATGTCAGGATGAGTGTATCCGTGGTGCGGCTGAGTTTTATATCTGTAAACGGGTTTGCAGAACTTTGGCCATACACTTCGAAGTCTGCTGCCGTGAACGCAGCCGAGCCGTCACCGGCTCGTTGGAACTGCGTGCTGCCATTGGCGGTGGCCACCACAAGCCGGTATGTGGTGAACTGAGCCAGCGATGCATCGTTCTCAATGAGAAAACGGAACTTGCCGCCTACTACGGCTGGATCGAGGTTCAGGGTGCCATTCGCACCAAGTGCCAGCAGACTGTTTGAAGACAGGACAAACGGATCTAAGTTCGTGCCCGCGCCGCTGGATGTAGCCCCGTCGGTGCGGATGGTGATTTGCCCACCGTTGGAGGCTGCCCCGAGCACAGTGGTTGCCCCAGTGACGTTGAGCGTGCCGATGGTACCCACATCGCCCCCACGGATAACGCCACCAGAGTTCACGGTGATGTTGCGGGCAATCGTGCCATCAGTTCCTGCCAACGTGCCACCATTGTTGACGGAAACTGTACCAACGGCGTTGTTCAAGTTGCCAGTGGCGGTATCGATGGACAGTGTTCCGGCGTTGATGGCCGTCGTACCTGTGTAGCTGGCGGTGCCGGTGTAGCTGAGTGTGCCAGCACCAGTTTTCGTCAAACTACCAGAACCGGACAGAGCGTTAGCAACGGTCGTTGCGTTGCTGCGATTAAAGATGAGTTGAGAGTTATTTGTGACCGCACCACTCCCAAGTGTCCCAGTTGCTCCACCATTGCCAACTTGGAGCGTTCCTGAGTTGATCGTGGTTGTACCGTTATAAGTGCCGGCGCCTGTGTAAATAAGTGTTCCAGCACCTGAAGTCGTCAGGTTGCCGCTACCGGAGATATTGTTGGCGACACTAAATGCATCGCTGCGGTTGAAGACGAGTTCCGAGTTATTTGTGACCGCACCACTGCCAAGCGTTCCCGTTGTGCCACCATTGCCAACCTGGAGAGTACCGGTCGTGATGGTCGTGGTGCCACTGTAACTGTTGCCACCCGTGAGGGTCGTGGTACTGGCACTGTTCTTTGCTAGGTTGCCCGCACCGGTGATGCTACCAGCAATGGTACTCGTCGCAGTGTTATTGAAGTTTACCAAACCCGCGTTGATGGTCAGGCCCGTGGTGATCGCCACCGTAGAACCTGAAAATGTCAGAGTACCAGCACCATTCTTTACCAAAGAACCGAGGCTAACGTTACCCGAGAAAGTCGTTGCTTGTGCAGAGGTCAGCGTGAGGGTTTGACTTGTCCCGGTGATCGTACCGCCAAAGGCAGTTGCGTTGCTGGAATTGTTCGTGACCGCCAATGCACCATTCAAAGTGATGCCGGTATTGATAGCCTGAGCACTTGCGCCGCTGTTCAGAAGTATGGTTCCGGTGCCAGCATTAGTGAAGCTGATTGTTCCGGCACCGCTAAAAGTGTATGACGTTGCAGAAGCACCAAACTCCAAAATTTGCAGAGAAGCTGTCGAACCTAAACTCACAGCCGTGTAGATGGTGTTATTGAAAAATGCTCGCGTCTGTACGTTATTCGGATAGAGTTCGGTAGGATTTCCGGTGACGTTGACCCAGTTTCCGCCATTCTCCCAACTGGCCAGTGGGCCGGGACTTCCGCCCCAAGTATACGAGTAGGTTTGGGCATTAACGGATTGCGTGGCAAGTAGTAACGCCACGATGGTACATAGACCAATTCGAGGAGAAAACATGACGTGTTTACCGGGGAGGGCAAGAACCAATTGACAAAGTCATTCTGCAAAATTGAAGTGCTGTCGTAAAGTCCTACACATAAAAAAATAAGGCGAGATAGAAAATCTGACCCACCTTACCGGAATTTACATTTTACAAAGCAACGCGGCTCCACTGTAGGCGAACCATTCTTCCACCGTGTCCTGCTCTGAGTCCGTTGATTACAATTTCTAAGCGAGTCTTGCTGGCCGCAAAAGATGCGATCCAGTGCCCAGCAACCTAGGATGTGTTGGTCTGGACCACTGAGCTGGAAGCAGGTCATGATGGTCGCAGCTGGTTTCTTCGAGTGCACGTCAGCCATTCCTGTTACGTCATAGACAAATTGCTCCTAGCACTCGATTGTATAACACTTCGGAGTGTGGCTTGTGCCAGTACCACCCCTGCTACAATTCAATATCGCCGTCCCTCTCCATGGGCGGATTCCGTTTCCACCTTGTGGTGTTTCGCCCATGGCCCTGACGCAGCAACAGATCGACACGCAGAAAAAGGACGTCGAGGAGATGCTCGGCGAGGAACTCGCCAAGCTCGGCTTCGCCAAGAGTCTGTTCTTCGCGCAGTTCAAAGGCAACCTGCTCTTCCCGTACCCTAAGCTCGACGCGGCCAAGCAGAAGCAAGCCGATGACCAAGACGCTGCCGTGCAGGAGTTCTGCAACAAACACATCGACGCCGTGAAGATCGACCGCGATGCCAAGATTCCCGATGACGTAGTGCGCGGGTTGGGTGCGCTTGGCGTGTTGGGCCAGACGGTACCCACCGAGTTCGGCGGGCGGGGGTTCAATCAGCAGCAGTACGTGCGCATCATGGAGATCCTCGGCGGGCACTGTGCCAGCACGGCGGTGTTCGTGAATGCCCACCAGAGCATCGGTTGCCGGGCGCTGATTCTCTTCGGCACCAAGGAACAACAGGCCCAGTGGCTGCCGGGTTTGCTCGATGGATCGAAGCTCGCGGCCTTCGCACTCACGGAACCGGAAGCCGGTTCCGATGCTGGTGGCGTGCAGACCACGGCGACGCCAACGGATGATGGGCAGTCGTATCTGCTCAACGGAATCAAGCATTACATCACTAATGGTGGCATTGCCGACGTGCTGACAGTGATGGCCCGCACGCCGGATGGCAAGGGCGGCACCAAGGTCACGGCCTTCCTCGTCACGCCGGACATGCCGGGGTTTGAAGTGATCGAAGCCCGCGCCGAGAAGTGCGGCATCCGTGGCACCGCCACGGGCAAGATGAAGTTCACCAACGTGAAGGTGCCCAAGGCCAACATCCTTGGCCAGATGGGCCGGGGGCTGCAAGCCGCACTCACGGTGCTGAACTTCGGGCGAACCACCTTCGGGGCCACCTGCACCGGGCATGCGAAGGTCTGCCTCGATGCGATGATCTCACACAGCACCACGCGGAAGCAGTTCCAGCAAACGCTGAGCGAATTCCAGATGGTGCAGAAGAAGATCGCGTTTGCCGCAGCCCATCAGTACGCCATGGAAGCGATGACCACGCAGTGCGCTGCGTTCATCGACAATGGGGCCGAAGACTACATGCTGGAGACGGCCATCCTCAAGGTGTTCGCCACCGAGCACCTGTGGACCATCGTGAACGACACCATTCAGATCTGGGGTGGCAAAGGCTACTTCTGCGATCAACCGCTGGAACGCTGGATGCGCGATGCCCGCATCAACACCATTGGCGAAGGGGCCAACGATGTGCTGAAGGCCTTCATCGCCGTGGTGGGCTGCAAGGCACCCGGTGAGAAGCTGAAGGGCCTGCGCGACGACCTGCTGGGTGGCAAGTGGAGTCTCGGCAAGATCTTCGCCGGGCTGGGTGCCGGGGCCAAGCTCGCCGCACCCTGGTTGGCCAGCACGCCGAACGTACCGGTGAACTCACCGGACCTGATGGCCCACGCCAAGACGCTGTCCAGCTTCGTCAAGCAGTTCGGCACCAACCTGCCGCACGTGTTCTTGAAGTTGAAGGACGAAGCGGTGTTCGTGCAGGCTCAGTTGGTACACGAACGCCTCGCCGACTTGACCATCGACCTGTACGCCGCCGCCTGTGTCCTCAGTCGACTGGACACCGCAGCCAAGAAGGACAAATACGCCGATCCGGCCCACGGCCACGCCTTCCTGGCTATGGCCTTCCGCCGCATCAAGAACACCTTCCTGGCCCTGGACGAGAACGACGACGACGCGTGGCTGACCAGTGCGAAGGCAGCACTGGGGAAGTAGGTTGAAGTTAGCCGCGAGATGCAATCGAGCGCGTTACAGTCACCGCGCTCGATTGCGTCTCGCGGCTAACCGGTGTAAATTCTGGTGGTCGTTGCCTTGTCATGAAAGTCGAAGGTGAACAATGATTGTTACCCTACCTCCTCCACCTCGCTCCAAGGCTAAGCCAGTGCAGAAACACTGGCTGGTCGATGAGTTCCATGAAGTATTCAGTTCAGCCAAGCTTCGTTCGCAGCGTCCGTACTTGGTTCGTGGAGTCGTCTGGGAACAAGGCGAAATTAATCCTCCGCATGCGTTTTATCTCGACATCGCCAATGAAGTGCTTCGCAAGGTGTTCACAGAGGGTTATCGTGTGCGAGTGCAGTCAGCACTCGTTCTCTCGCAAGAAACCGACCCGGAACCGGACATTGCGATTGTTCGAGGCAATGTGATGGACTTCAGGTTCGTGCATCCCATTACGGCTGAGTTGGTCGTCGAAGTGTCCGATACCACCATCTTCGAAGATCAGACGACCAAGGCGGTACTGTATGCCGCGGCAGGCATCGCCGAGTATTGGATCGTGGACATCAACGACAATCGCCTACTGGTGATGCGCGATCCGCAAGTCATCGAAGCCGGCGGCAGTGCGTATCGTTCGGTGCAGGAACTGCGGGCTGGTTCGACTATCAACCCGCTCGCCGCACCGGACGTCACCATTGCGGTGGCCGACCTATTGGTGTGATCGGTAGCGTCAAACCTGCGACCATCAATGTCGCAGGTTTATCCATCTCTTTTACGCACAAAGCACAAATCGGTAGGCCAAGTAGCCAAGAAAGCCTACGCACAAAGGCACACCGTAAGGCAGGCGAACCCAATCGGGGCGACGGGTGTTGGCCCGATCCGCAGCCTTCTTGGCACCTTGAGTTACCAGCATTTGCAAGTCGCCGAAGATGGCTTTGAAGTTCTCTTTATTCTGCCCGAACTGCTTGCGAGTCAGCATCATCACCAAGCCGAAGATGCCACCGACGATGGTGCCCACCGCGAAGGCCACGAGGATCACCGTGCTGCCCACACCCATGCCGAAGAGTGCGCCGCACCAACTACCGAAGCCCATTTGCATCTTCACGTCGCCCTGACCCATCCCTTGGATGAAAAGGATCGGGAAGAGCAGCGCGAAGCCGAGGAGCGTACCCACAAGGGCCGAACCGATGCCACCGGTGATACCTGAATCTGCACTGAGGCCAGGCACCACGTTGATACCGAATTCGTGCAAGAGGCCGATGTACCAGCCGCTCATCACCAGAGACAGCGTCACCCAGTTTGGCACTTTGAAGGCCCAGCCGTCGATGACGGCGGCGAGGATCATGCCAGCGGCAAGCACAAAGACTGGGCCGAGTTGGCCGTACTTCACAATGCCTGTAGCCTCCCACGCCATGCTAGCCAGCCAAGCGAGAACCACCCAACCCACGGCAATCAGCGGGATGCGGGCGAGGCCCATGACAAAGGCACGATCCAGGCCGAGATCATCGGCGAGTGGAGTTGGGGCTGTTACCGTGGCGGTGGCACCCAAGGGTGCCGGGGTCTGTTCGAGAGGGGCAATCGAGGGTTCAGCCAGTTCTGTAGCCATGTTTTGATTCCTGTCGGTTGCTCGGAACGGGAGCACTTCATGTGGTGTGAAGATTGTCCGTGGCCCCGGACGTAAAACGAGCCGAGCTTTTGGCTCGGCCCGTGGGGCACTTCAAATACTTAGCACACGAAAACTAGCTTGGCTTGATAGCCGAGCCGACGGTGCTGAAGGTGGCGTTGCTGTTGCTACCGATGGCGGTGATGGCAGCGATGCACACCACAACGATCAGGGCGAGCATCACAGCGTATTCAACAGCCGTTGGGCCATCTTCACGCTTCAGGAATTCGACAACGTTCTTGGTCATAGCGCGAATGTTGCGTTCTCCGGGGACAATGAGGGTAAAAATGAAAAGCCGTGTTTCCCCATCACGTACTTTTCGGTAGTTTTTGGGACGAGATCGGGTGTCGATCAAGAACCCCCGCCCAAGCCTTTTTTCAAAATACTGTTCGTGTAGATATCGTTGGTGTTCTGACCGATCGTGGTGACAGCCACCACACACACAGCGATGATCAACGCCAACATTACCGCGTACTCCACGGCCGTTGGTCCATCTTCCTTCCGTAAAAACTCGACAGTCTGTCGCAAGACAGTCCGAACCATGACGAGACTCCAGTAAGTGTTTGGGAGCCTGCCACGACGGTACTCAAGCCCACGCGGGCCATCGGTGGTGTGGGCCACCTGAAGTTCTCGCTTTGGCTTGTCGGGCCAAAGTAGAACCGGGTCTCGCGTTGGGCGGCACAGCGTCGGGCGTGTCACCCACGACGCAAACGTAGATCAGCTTTCCTAGGTGTCAAATTCGGCACAAAGTTCCAAACAATTTGAATCTGAGACTGTCGTAAATTGCCTGATGGTGTTCACTTTTGGAACTACGGTTAGCGCTGTGGACTTGACCTGCACACACTCTCAAGCAACTTGGAATTCCTTCCCCATGAACCTTCGTGATAGGATGGGGACATGTCATACGCACTGCAAACCCTGTTACATGAGAAAGCCCGCTATGCGGCCGGTGTCGGCGCGGTTGCGTTTAGTGCCGTGCTGATTGTCCTTCAAGTTGGGCTATTGCTTGGCTTGTTCAAGATCACCAGTGTGCCGGTCGATCACAGCTCGGCTGATATTTGGGTCGGCTCACAGGATGTGCGCAGCATCGACCTCGGTGTACAGATCCTTACCAACATCCATATGGCCCGCGTAACGGAGAAATCAGGCATCGTCGGCCAGCCGGAACTTTACGTTTCTAACTATGCCAACCTCACCCGGCCTGATGGCGGCATGGAACGTTGCTTCGTGTTGGGCAGCAACCTGGACAAGGGCAGCCTTGGCGTACCCGATGTGTTGTCCGAAGAATGCCGGACGGCGCTCAGTCAGCCGAACAGTATCGTTGTCGATGAATCCGATCTTGTCCGCATGAATCTGACGGAAGGCGTTGGTTCCTCCGTGAAAATCAGCGGGGTTGAAGTGACACTCGTTGGCATTGTCAAAGGCATGAAGAGCTTGGCCGCCCCGTGGGTGATCTGCTCTATCACCACGGCACGCAAGCTCATCGGCAACTTCATTCAACCGGAATACACCACCTACTTACTGGCACGTGTGGAAAGCCCGCAACGAGCCAAAGAGATCGTAAATGAACTTCGCGTCGAATACCCGGAGATGAGCGCGTACACTGCCGACGAATTCAGCTTTAGTTGCCGTTGGTATTGGCTGACCCGCACCAAGGCGGGCATTGCCATCGGCTACGCGGCGCTGCTGGGTTTATTGGTTGGTGCCGTCATCACCGCGCAGACGCTATACAGCGCCACGATGGCCAGTGCCAAGGAGTTCGCCACATTGTTGGCCCTGGGCATCCCTCGGCGCTACATGTACGGCATGGTGATGGAGCAATCATTCTGGGTCGGTCTCTTCGGCGTCGTGGCCTCACTACCAGTTGTTTACGGCCTCGCTTACCTGGCAGGCTTGGGCGGTGCCCCAGTGGTGCTGCGCTGGGAAGTCATCACGGGTGCAGCGGTCATCACGGTGATGACATCGCTGTTTTCCGGATTGGTTGCCCTGCGGAGTGTGCGAAAACTTGAACCGATTAGCCTACTGCGATAGGGCTTGAAAAAGTGGCTCGCAGGAACTGCTACCAAACGCAAATGTGTGTTGACGATCTCAAGAAAACTAAATGAGCCGGGAGGGACTTGAACCCTCGACCCGCAGATTAAAAGTCCGCTGCTCTACCAACTGAGCTACCGGCTCCGGTAACAATGAAAAGTGTAGCAGAGAAACGAGGTTTGTCTACGGATAGAGGTTCGCGCTTTCTGCGGAGTTTGGTCACGAGCGTATCCAGATTCTCTGGGACCTGTTTTTGTATGCCGCAGGCGTGACGGACAACAGGGTGGGGCGACCGAGGTGAACCCCATGAATCCTTGGGAAAATCACAAGGCCCCGTCAGGACGCAGGAGCCGTTACATCGCCCCTCCAAGAGTCACTTGAATTCGCAACAGATCTCAGGTTCCCGTACTTCGCTGTGTCACCCGAGGCTACTATCCGTCACGCCTTCGCCATTCAAAACCTAGACACCAACTGAATCTGATTTAACCCTGTGGCCAGTGTGCACCAAACAAGTTTGCCCAGCCGGACTTCTTGCCCAGTTAGCAAAGTCGCTGCAATCGTACTGATTGTAAAATCTACAGGGTTTCGCGCTCCGACAAAATCGCTACAGATTCCGGCACAAGCTGACCGGAACTCTTTCACTTGAGTTGAACCTCGAAAAATTCTGGCATACCCTTCAGCGACGCCCGTTGAAATTGGCACAACCGCCAAGCAATGGCACGAGGGAGGACGCACCCATGACGAAGCGAACTTGGCTGTGGATTTTGTCGTTGGCTCTGCTGACGACATCCACAGGTTGCATCTTCCGCAACCACGGGAAGTGCGATAGCGATAATGACCGCCGAAGCTACAGCGAAGACTGCCGAAAATACTAGCGCAACGTCGATGTTATCCCGCCGGAACTCCACTTCACACGGATAGGCACCTTTGCTATCGCCTGAAATGGAACTGGTGGGGTCTCTTCATGCGTGGGCATTGGTTCATACCGTTGGCCGTGGCGTTGGTGGGGTTGCTTGTGAGCCTGACGCCGGGCCTCGGCGCGGACAATAAAGACAGCACGCACCGCAACAGTTTCGACAAATCCGGCGAGACGGGCTTCGTGAAGGGCGATTCAAACATCGACTTCAAAGAAACGGCCCACAGCATCAGCGATGAACACGCCCGTTACGGCACCTCCAGCGAATTGATCAAGATCGAATCGAACCCGACGCCTGGTGCTACCAATGCCCAGTACGTGCATTATTACTACCGCACACCCGCTGCTCCAGTGACGACGGAGCTCTTGGCGACGGTGTACGTGAAGGCCTACCAACCAGGCGTACAACTCAAAGCCCGTGTTGTGTTCCCTAAGGAGCGTGACCCGAAGAACCCCGACATCCCATTAACGACACTGATCAGTGGCGATACCTACAGCGACGTAAAAACCTGGAAGCAACTGAGCTTGGGCGATGCGAAGACTACGCTGCGGAATCAAATGGCGGCACTCACCGCCAAGGTTGGTCGGCAGATTGACGATACCGGTGCCTATGTCGATTGCCTTGTGTTGAACGTGTACACGGGCCCGGGCACGTCGCAAGTGTGGATCGACGATCTCTCGATCAGCCCTGTGCTACCACAAGACGAGAAGAAGAAAGTCGGTACCGGCTCGGCGAAGCAGAAGAACCCGACCATCACCTTCAGCGGTGGCGACATCCTGATGGATTTGCACGACGACAAGGCCGAGCGGCCCTTCTTTTTCCGAGCGATCCGTCACAGCACTCTACCGCTGGCGATCCTGGAACAAGCTCGCTTCAACACGCTCTGGTTCCCGGAAACGGTGAAGGACGAGATCTACGAAGAGGCAGTGCGGGCGAAGTTCTTTCTCGTGCCGTCGTTGCCGTTGCCGGCTGAAGATTGGGACGACCCAAAGGCTAAGCTGCTCGACAATGCCACACTGGAGAAAGACGCTGAGTTGGTGAACACAGCGATTCGCAAGTTCGCGGCAAACGACGCAGTTCTGATGTGGAACCTCGGCAGTGGGCGTACTACCGAGCAACTGCGCCGAGTAGCTAAGTTGTCGGATGCGGTGCGAGCGGCCGACCCGCGCCGCCCGCGCGCGGTGGACTTATGGGACGGACATACCGCGTATTCAAGTTACGTTGATGCCATTGGTGGCCACCGTTGGCCGCTGTTTTCGAGCTT
This sequence comes from Gemmatales bacterium, assembly GCA_038230995.1. Lineage (GTDB taxonomy): Bacteria > Planctomycetota > Planctomycetia > Gemmatales > Gemmataceae > JALHQU01. The sequence continues at coordinate 8,350 of JBBRME010000068.1, read as the reverse complement.
GGAGATGGGGAACTACAAAGACTGGCTGACACAGCGCCGTGCCCTCACGGGTACCGGAAAGCTGAGTTGGACCCACGTGCAGACGCACCTGCCCGAGTGGTATCAAGCGCTGATCCACGGTCGGCCTGACTGCGAACAATTCGCTGATCCGGTTGGCCCGCACCCCGAACAGATACGACTGCTGACATACATGGCCGTGGCGACTGGCCATCGCGGGTTGCTGTACTGGAGCGACAAATTCCTCTCGGATGCATGCCATGGTCAGGATCGGCTACTCGAGATCTCGTTACTGAATGCTGAGCTGGAGTTGATTGAACCAATTCTGCTGAACACGACTGAAACAACGCAGTGGATTTCGACGAACGATCCGAACGTGTTCGCGGCGGTCATTCGTGGGAACAAGGAAATTCTTGTGCTGCCGATCTACTTCGGTACTGGTACGCAGCACTGCCCGGATCAGATGTGTACCAACGGCCTCACGATGAACGTGCCGCTGGTTCCCGAAGGAGCCACGGCGTGGAGCGTTACTGCGGCAGGACTGGATGAAGTCAAGGACATCAAGCGCTTCTCGGAAGGTGCGAAGATCGTCCTCAATGAGTTCGACACAACAGCCGCCATCATCATCACGACTGACGTCAGTTGCAACGGGCGGATCGTTCGTTTGCAGGAAAACACTCGCACGCGGTTTGCCCGTTGGGCATCCTACATCGCGCGTCGTCAAGCCTGGGTGCAATATCAGAAGACCGCGGCACTGCACAAACTGATGTGTGAAGCTGGTGCTCCAACAGTTCAAGATGCGCTGAGTTTTTTCAAACGATCACAAACACAGCTCGAAGAAGCCAGCCGATGTACCGACAACAATCAGCCGGAAGAGGCTTACCTGGCAGCTCGGCGGGCGGTTCGTCCCTTACGGTTGTTGATGCACGAACACTGGCGACACGCTACAGAACAACTCGATGTGCCCACGGCCAGTCCATACGCCATTAGCGTGTACTCGTTACCCAAGCACTGGGAACTCGCGCGGTACATCGCTGGCTGCCAACCAGGTGGCGAACTACTTACTCATGGCTCATTCGACCTTGCCAGCCCAGCCGACAAAGACGGTGCTGCTGTGGCATCGCTACCCGGCTGGATCGCACGAAAGCACTTTGTCGATCCTGTGATCGGTCGAGCCACGATTGTGAACAGCGACACAGAGTTCGTTCAAGACGGGCCACTGCCCGCGTATGAACTGTCGCAAGCTCGCTACGAAGCGAGCGGCCGGCCGGTGCCCAACTTCGCTTCCAAGAAAGCCTGTCAACCACGACCCGAGCTCGGCAGCCATGTGTTGCGCCTGCAGATGGTGCCGGAAAGCAAACTCGCTAAAGAGACGCCCAAAGCCTTGGAGCGATCTTTCATCGCGGTGGATAGCCCGATGGTTGAGTTCTCGCCAGGTACTTGGGTACGCATCAGTTTCTGGGCGAAAGTGCCGGGTACGGCAGCGACTGCCGACGGTGCAATGATCTACGACTCCGTGGGAGGTGAACCATTATCCGTTCGAATCAGCAGCCAACCGGAGTGGAAGAAGTACAACCTGTATCGTCAGATTCCGGCAAACGGAAAGATCCAAGTGACTTGTGCAATCACCGGTCTCGGCACACTGTTCGTCGATAATCTGCAAGTGGAGCCGATGCTTCCGGCGAATACGGCTGCCTATTTGAACTCGAACAAGCTACCGATGCTCAACGCGGTTCGACCGACACCAAAACCGTTGCCGAAGACGGAAGATGACCGCACATTGCCAAAGCCTCGCGTACTGGAACCATCAACCGAACCACTGCTACCGCCACGCCGATTGCCTGCCGAATCCACGAGCCTGCCGCTACCGGTACTTCCAGCATTACCCAAAACGGCACCGATCTCGAAACAACGTTAAATTAATCTCGCTCAGAAGTGTGGACGAAGCGCCAACCCGTGAGGAGTTGATCGCCTTGTTCGTTGCGCTTGCCACGAACGAGCTTGGCGAGAATGGCGAACGAAGAATGCTCCTTCAGACCATCGAAGACGCAGAATGCATGGTCGGAAGTTTCGGATGAATTCAGGATGGCGTTGAATCCCGTTAGCGACACATCCTTGCATTTGCCGGTCACTGACGCGCCAATTTGCAAAGCATCATTGACCGGGTAGATCGTCAGGTCCATGACCACCTTGATGCGTTGATTCCTGCGGCGATCATCCACATTGTGGAACGTACGACGAATCAACTCCAGCATGGCCGTGACGTGCTCACCGGTACGGTTTTGATCGAGCGTATTCGTTGAACGACCGACGACATGAACTTCTACCATCCGAGCTTCGGACATAGCAGGCCAACGGATCGTTAACTCAACTGGATTTGAGGCTTGCTGCGTCTGCCCGCTACGCTGTCTAGGCTTCAACAACATGGTGTCGGTTGCCATCTGAACTTTGCTGTAGTGGTACTGATCGCAGAAAGCCCTTACCTTCAACTCGGCAAGACCAGTCGTCCATTTCAAAGGGAAGCGGATCGACCAGCGGCCATCGGGCAATTGAAGCGGGATGCTTCCGGTATCGTCGCCAGCCACACGCTGAGTTGCAGCCTTCATCAAATCCTGTGTGAATTGCAATGGGTGTGGACGCTGTACCGTCGGCATGATTCCGGACTTCAAAAGATCAATGCTCTCCACATGAAAAATGTCACGTAGGGTAACGACGTCCGTGGGCTGTTGGCTCAACGATTTAAAGAATTCCTCGCAACATTCAAACCTATCATTCGGGTCTACAGCCAGGGCTCGCTGCACGGCTGCCGCTTCGACCTTGCCCATCAGTTGCCAGTTGATGGTTGGTCGTTCGGCCCGGCTTTTCTTCACGCTCGGCAACCAGGCACCCATGGATTGCAACAGCAACAGTGCCAAGCTGTACTGATCCGACTGCAAGTGGAACTTGCCCTTGGTTGCTTCCGGTGCCAGGTAAAGCTGGTCGTTCAGCCATTCTGTATCGGGGCGGGCCAGGCGCAGCAATTCCGAGAGGCCATAGCCCCAGAGGCCCAGGCGATCGCCGTGGAACAATACGGTCTTATCCGTCAGCAAGCCATGCGGAAGCTTGAACCGCATGTGCAGTTCGTCCAGCGACCTAGCTAGGGGTAGAAACTTCGCTACAGCTTCCTGAATATTCCACGCAGGCTGTTGCGGAGCGATGACATCCCGGAGCAGTTGATGTGCTTCCGGAGTCGCAAATGAGACTTGCCTTGGCTGCGGCACCAGCACTTTCTGCCAGAGGACAGCGTGGGGCTGGCAGACCCGATTGAGCACTTTCTCCAATTCAGAGAGGCTGCCACCATCGAGACGCGGCGTCAGTGTGCGTACTTGTTGACCATTTTCATCAATCGTATGAACAACGGTGCCAAGATTGTACCTCTCGAAATCAAAGGAGTCTCTTGCCGTGGACTCTACAGAGATAGAACCAGATGGTTTCAACGGAGGAACAAGGGCTGGTCGAAGTGTCTGTTGCGAGTTTTTCAGCGTGTTCGCTGCTTCGCCGGGGGTCACCAGCGACATCGCCAGTGTGGATTCCGCCATCACTGATCGCGGTTGATTCGTGATGGACGTTGTTTTGCCAGCGGCATGACGACGCAACAGCGTGGCCTGTGACAGCGATGGCTGCAGGATCGACTCGACCATTGCCAGGCAACTTGGAAATCGTTCGCTCGGCACCTTTGATAGCGACCGGAGAATAGCCGACTGATCCGATGGCCCCAAGTGGGTAAGATTCGGTGGCGATGTAGCATGCTGCAACAGAAACTGCTTCGACGATGGCCCTGGGAAAGGGTGAATACCCGTCAGCATTTCGGCAAATACGAGCGCCAAGGAGTACTGATCCGACCGAGCATCAACGATCCCGTCGAGAACCTCCGGTGGTACGTATCGTGGCGTTAAACCCCGGCTCACGACTTGTCCATCGTTCTCAATGGTATGCAGGCATTTCGACACGAGGCCGTAGTCACCCACTTTGATGTGATCGCCCAGCACGAACAGATTCGCGGGTTTGATATCGAGATGTTGAAGACCGTGTTTATCGCTCAGAACGTCAAGTGCTTCTGAAGCATCCACCATGTACCGCAGCAGCTCTTTCCGTGGAATACCTGGTAGACCTTGCGCTCTGCATTGCTCATACCGTTGAGCCATATTTTGGTCGGCCAACTCCATCACCATGATGAGTTCATGGCCAATGAGTTCCACACGTTCCAGCGTTAAAAGGAACGGATGGCGGATACCTTTGATGTTCTGGAATGCCTCGTATTCCTGTTCCAGCGAAGCGGGGTCTTCCTCATCGGTCACAAACTTGATGGCTTTGGCCAAACCACCAGGGGCCAGGCATTTCCACACCTCACCGAAGCCGCCCTTGCCTAACTGCGATATGAGGCGATAGCCTGGTAAAGGCTCGTCGCCAACACATCGTTTCAGGGTACGCTGTTCGGGCATGGCACTTTGGGACGATAGAGTTCGCTGCATATCACCGTTGCTGTGACACGTCAGAGAACCTAGCTCACGCCACGTGTTAGAAACATTGCACGCGCACAGCTGTTCGACTTTTTTCCTGCCAGAGTCAAAGGCGTTGAACTCCGAGCGCAACGAAATTCTTGCGTGGACAAAAATATTGTGGCTGCGAGCCATTTCTGCTTTGTTGTGCAAACCAAACGAACCTCTGGACTTCTTACGGAACCCGAGAATCGCGTTCGACGATCCGAATTCCCTTCCCAAAATCGCTGACGGGTATAAGTTGAGCGTGAATGTTGGCCCATCGGTGAGCGGCATCGTTTGTGTGCCTACGGATGGCGTCATTTCGTGGCCTCGTGCTTGCGGGCTGCTCTGGAGGGTTGAAGCGTGTCTAGCGTCTCTGTTGAACAACGCGTGGTCGAGATTGTGTGCGAACACTTGCTCGTCAATAAAGAAACCGTCACCCGGAGCACCAGCTTCCAAGAAGACATCGGGGCCGATTCGCTCGACATCGTGGAACTGGTGATGGAACTCGAAGAAGAGTTCGACATCGTGATCCCCGACACCGACGCTGAAAAGATCAAGACCGTCGGCGAAGCCATCGACTACATCGAAATCAAGCAAAAAGAAAAGGCCGCAGGGGGCGATGCTCCTGTGAAAGAGTAACTCTCGCCCGTCGTGGATTCTCTCGCCATGTCTGAACGCCGTCGCGTTGTCATCACTGGTATGGGTACGGTCAACCCCATCGGCAATTCCGTACCCGCGTATTGGAATAGCTTGCAAGCAGGCAAGAGCGGTATCGGCGCGATCACACTTTTCGACACCACCAACTTCAAGGTGAAGTTCGGTGGTGAGGTCAAACAGTTTGACACTACAGGTATCATCGAGCCACGTGAAATCCGTCGGCTCGACCGGTTCTGCCAGTTCGCTGTTGTGGCTGCCAACGAAGCGATCAAAGACTCTGGTCTGGACTTGAGCAAGCTTGATCCGTTCCGTGCCGGGGTAATCCTAGGCAGTGGCATCGGTGGCGTGCAAGAGTTTGAAGACGGTGTAACGACTCTGGTGCACAAGGGCCCGGCTCGTGTGAGCGCCTTCGTGATCCCCAAGATGATCGCTAACTCCGCCGCCGGGGTCATCTCGATCAAATTCGGCCTGCAAGGGCCGAACACCACGGTTTCAACTGCCTGCAGCTCCGCAGCACATGCCTTGGGCGATGCGATGCGGCAGATTGCCTACGGCTTCGCCGATGTGATCGTGTCCGGCGGTAGCGAAGCGGGTATCGCTCAGATTGCGATGGCTGGGTTCATCAACTGTAAGGCACTTTCCGAGAACAACGCCGATCCGCTGCATGCCAGCCGACCATTCGACAAAGATCGCGATGGCTTTGTGCTGAGCGAAGGTGCTGGCATCCTGGTGCTTGAAGAATACGAACACGCCAAGGCACGTGGTGCCAACATCTACTGTGAGATTGTGGCCTGCGGCAATACCGCCGATGCCTACCACATTACGGCACCTCACGAAGACGGCCGGGGTGCTGCTGCCGCGATGACCATGGCACTCAAAGAAGCCAAATGGAATGCCGATGAAGTGGGTTACATCAACGCCCACGGCACAAGTACCCCACTCGGCGACCTCGCCGAAACTAAGGCCATCAAGAAAGCCTTCGGCACGCACGCCCACAAACTGATGATCTCCAGTACCAAGAGCCTGATCGGGCACTTGCTGGGTGCTAGCGGCGGGGTGGAAGCGATTGCTTGTGCTCTCAGCCTGCGGCATGGTATCCTGCACCCGACGATCAACCTGCAACATCAGGATCTTGAAGCCGGTTGCGACCTTGATTACATTCCGAACGTGGCCCGTGAGGTCCGCGTCACGAAAGTGTTAAGTAACAGCTTCGGTTTCGGTGGACATAACTGCACGATTGCCCTGAGTGCAATCTGATGATCTTCGGGGGTGTTTGTACGGCTGGCGCCGGCCCTGGTCTTCAAAACCAGCGGAGGGTGTGAACAACGCCCTCAGTGGGTTCGATTCCCATCCACCCCCGCTTTTTTCCGTTCGCCTTGGTTTGTTCTTCCCATGCTGGCTCTCGATACGATTCCCACCTCGGCCCGGCATCGGGTGGCGTTGCTCGACAATGTGCCACGCGATGAACTGCTCATCCACGAAATCTACGTGAGCTTGCAGGGCGAGAGTACCTTTGCGGGGTTGCCGTGCGTGTTCGTGCGAACCAGTGTGTGCGATCTGCGCTGCACCTGGTGCGATACTCCTCATGCCTTCACACAAGGTGACCGATGGACCAGTGACAAGGTGTTGTCACAAGTGTTGAGCTACGACTGTCCGCTGGTAGAACTCACCGGTGGGGAACCACTGTTGCAATCGGCAGTGTACCCGCTCATGACGGCTTTGGCCGACGCCGGGAAGACAGTGCTGATCGAAACCAGCGGGGCACACGATGTGGCGAAGATCGACCCGCGCGTGCACATCATCATCGACCTCAAATGCCCGGACAGCGGCGAGGTTGAACGTAACTGCTGGCCGAATCTTGACTTGCTGAAGCCGACGGATCAAATCAAATTCGTGCTGGCCAGCCGCCGCGATTGGCAATGGGCCGAGGAAACGATTCGCACTTACAAACTGGATGAACGATTTCAGGTGCTGGTCAGCACGGTGTTTGGTGCGCTGAACCTGCAAGACCTCACTGCGTGGATTCTTGAGAGCAAGTTGAACGTGCGCTTCCAGATGCAACTGCACAAGTTGATCTGGGATCCGAAAGCACGCGGGGTTTGAACCGGCCGGTCATTCGCGTAGCCGATTCGCCAAGTAAGACCTCACCCGCCGCTGGGCTTTGGCCGCGGGGCACGCCGGGGGAAACCCCCGCCCACAGTATCCGCCGAGTTGGTGTTCACCTTCTTGCCACGCTTCGGCCCCTTGCGTTTGCCACTCCCCGCTTGCGGGCTGGCTACCTTTTCGCCTTTCAGCTCCGCAATCTTGTCACGCAGCAGGGCGGCCCGCTCGAACTCCATCCCCTCGGCAGCCTCCAGCATCTCCTTGTGCAGGGCTTCCAGCATCTCCTCGGTGGCCACTTCCTCTTTGCCAATGCCTGCGGCTTCCAGGGCCATCGAGTGGGCTTCGATCTCATCTTCAATGGCGGTATGGATGGCACTCACCACCGTGCGCGGGGTGATGCCGTGTTCCAAGTTGTACGCGAGTTGCATCTCCCGGCGTCGACCCGTTTCGTTCATGGCCCGGCTCATGCTGTCGGTCACGCGGTCGCCGTACAGGATCACCTCGGCGTTCACGTTCCGTGCGGCCCGGCCCATCGTCTGAATCAGCGATTTGTCCGAACGAAGGAAGCCTTCCTTGTCGGCATCGAGAATCGCCACCAAGCTCACTTCGGGTAAATCCAAACCTTCCCGCAACAGGTTCACGCCCACCAGCACGTCGAAGGCCCCTTGCCGTAACTCGCGCAGCACCGTCACCCGTTCGATGGCATCCAACTCGCTGTGCAACCACTTACAGCGTAGCCCGGCTTCCTTGAAGTAGTTCGTCAGGTCTTCGGCCATCCGCTTGGTGAGCACCGTCACTAGCGTGCGTTCCTTCTTCGCGGCTCGCAGCCTGACTTCCTCTTCCAGGTTCTTCACCTGCCCCTTGGCACTGCGCACGTGGATGATCGGATCGACCAACCCCGTCGGGCGTATGAACTGCTCCACTACTTCGCCACCGACCCGGCCCAGTTCATACGGCCCCGGCGTGGCACTCAGGCACAGGCACTTGGTCAGGCGCTTCTCGAATTCCTCGAAGCGGAGCGGGCGGTTGTCCATCGCACTGGGCAGGCGGAAGCCGTGTTCCACCAGCGT
>JBBRME010000067.1:0-21082 GCA_038230995.1 Gemmatales bacterium | reverse complement strand
CGCAAGAGCACTGAGTGGGCACCGCTCTGGGTGATCGTGGGTGTGGCACTAGCCCTCGGCATCGGTACCACCATCGGGTACAAACGCATCGTGCTGACCGTCGCCGAGAAGATTGGCAAAACTCACCTGACTTATGCACAGGGTGCCACGGCGGAACTGGTAGCAGCCATCACCATCTACCTCGCCAGTTACTTCAAAGTGCCGGTGAGCACCACGCACATTTTGAACTCGGCTATCGCCGGCACCATGGTGGCGAACAAGAGCGGCCTTCAAAGCAAGACGGTGACGAAGATCGTGTTAGCGTGGATATTCACCTTGCCGTCCACAATGCTCCTTGCGGGCTTGCTGTACTGGATCGGCAAGATGATCGTGGGTGGTTGACTCTAGACTGCCTTCGGCAACAGATACACGAAGCTCTTGCCAAGGCGACCACCGTAGTTCCCGGCACTGATGGTGAGCAGGCCGGGGGTATCGACACACGCCGCAATCGCGGCTTGCGTTGCCTGCGAGATCAGTTCCAGATTCGGCCCGTTGATGATGATCTCCTGCACGCTCACGACATCGGGCGGCAGCTTCGATGTGATGCCAGATTTGTCTCGCAATGTGGGGCAGTACTCGGCATACGTGCTGGCGATGCTGAACTTGTACTTGCTGCCAGCCTTACTGCCACTGGCGGCCACGCCACCGGGGAACGGTAGGCACACACCGGCCACGGAACTGGCACCGACGACGGCACGTTCCGCGGCTTCCAGTGCCCCATCTTCGGTACTGCCGAAGAACCACAGGTTCCCGCCCATGAGCCCCTCGGCCCAACCGATGCGGCGTTCAATGACGAACTCGCCACTGAGGATCGGGATCACCCGCACGCCCCGGCCAAAGCGATCATCCTTGAACTGATGACCATCACCGAAGTACGCCACCTTGCGACCCAGCGGGAACCAATTGGTGTCTGCGGGAAGCACGTTGAAGCAGGCCGTCGTCGGACATGTCAAAATATTCTGGCTGACCCGTACCAGCAGTGCCCGTTCCAGTTTGGCTTCGCGTTCCTTCCAGAAGCGGGGACCGTGGAATTGGATGATGGCACCGATGCGACCATCCGGTGTCTCGCTGGGCGACAACCGTCGACTGACACCCGCTTCGCAATCGCACAGGATGCTGCTGCTCGCGTTGCCAGTGGTGGCGTTGATGGCGTGTTCGAGCCACTTGGCCGATTGCGCCGTCACCATCACTTCCGCATAGATGCTGCGGAAGGCTTCGGCGTACGTGTCGTCGATGGTCGCTGGCATAGCTTACTTCTTCTTGGCGGGCTTCTTCGCAGGGGCTTTTTTGGCTGTCGGCTTCTTGGCCGCAACTGGCTTTTTCGCGGTATTGGTCTTCTTGGCGAAGATCGCGTCGTACCCGTCGCCGTAGCTTTTGTTTTCGGCCATACCCAATCGGACGATACTCATCGAAGATGCTCCACAAGTGAACCTGGCCTGCAAGGGCCGGGGTGTCTGAACTACCATCAATGTAGCGCGCGACGAACTCCATTCAACCAGAATGCATCATCATGCGCATGTATCCACGTGATCTTCCCGTCGCTCTGTAAGAGCCGAGTCCTGCCACATCTGGGCATGCCACCCCTGCCCCAGGAACTTCCCCTGCTGATAGTTTCGCCCACCCAAATCAAGACTGCGCCGACTCTTTCGCCAACTCGACGTACGATACACCTGATGTTTCAGGATGTCTCTCACTGGATACGCAATAACCCGTCGAGGATGCACTACGGCGTCAGCGCGATGGACTTCGACCGCGACGGGGCTATCGAATTCGTGGTCGCGGGTTATGGCTGCCCGAACCGGGTGCTTCGCTTCGCAGAATCCCAACTCTGGGACATTGCCCCCAAATCAATTGCCGATCCTGAACGCACCACCATCACCCTGATTGCGGGCGACCTCGATGGTGATGGCGTGGAAGAGATCTACTCGCAGAACAGCGACACCTACATCGGTACCAAGTCGTACTCGGATCGACTGTTTGATCACGACCCAACGACTGGGCAATGGAGCGACCTGTTCACCCGCCCCACGAACAAAGCAGTTCGCAACATCGTCTCGGCACGCTCAGTAGCCGTGATGGATCGCCGGGGCACCGGGCGGTACAGCTTTGCCGTGGCCAACTACGACCGCCCATTTCGGCTCTACGAACTGACATCGGATGGTGAACAGATCATCGACATCGCCCCGTCCCTCGGCATCAACAACGTCATGGGTGGGCGATCTCTGTGGACGGGCCCGCTCGTCTCGGATCGCGTGGATTTGCTCTGTTGCAACGAGAACGGCGCTAACCGTTTCTACCGGAACACCTCCCTCGGAACCTTCCTGGAGATTGCCTCCGAGTTGAACCTGGACGACACCAAGGAAAACGCCCGTGGTGTCACCGTGCTGGATGCGAACAGCGATGGTAAACTCGATGTCTGCTGGGGCAACTGGGAAGGGCTGCACCGGTTGATGATTCGCCAGCCCGATGGCAAGTTTCAGGATGCTGCCCCGCCAGTGATGGCCATGCCCAGTGCCATACGCACGGTGTTGGCCGCCGACTTCGACAACTGTGGGTACGAGGAACTTTTCTTCCACAATCTGATGGAACCGAACCGGCTCTTCCGCCAGGTGAACGGCAATTGGCGCTTTGCCGACGTTGGCGAATCGATCCTGCCGATGGGGTCGGGCACCGGGGCAGCCGTCGCTGATGTCGATGGCGATGGCACGTTGGAGCTACTGCTGGCCCACGGCGAACAGCAGGCCCAACCGCTGGGGTTGTTCAAGGTGCCCAACGACAACCACTGGCTGCGGGTGGCCCCGCTCACACGGTTTGGTGCCCCGGCGCGTGGGGCGTTGGTGAAGGTGCGAGCCGGTGGCCGGACGCAGGTGCGGGTGATCTGCGGGGGGAGTGCCTATCTGGGCCAGATGGAACCGGTGGCCCACTTCGGCCTTGGTTCCGTGGAACGTGTCGATTCGATCCGCATTCAATGGCCCGACGGGGCGACATGCGAATGGACGGACATACCCGCCCGGCAGGTTTTGCATGTGCCGTACCCGCATGGGTCGTGAGTTGTTGGAACTTGTGCTGATGAAATTCACTCGATTGCATCCTGCGTCGTCTCCGATTAGACTCTTCCACACTGCCGATCTCTCCTCTACGAGCTGTTACGATGTCGAACTTCCACCGTCGGGTCTTTCTCCAACGCACCGCCATCCTTGGGGCCACCGCCGCCACGCTGGGCTTCGGCACAGAATCCCGCGCTGCCGATGAGCCAGCCAAAGCCACCAGTGCCAACGACCGCCTGCGTGTGGCCGTGGTGGGCGTGCGTAGCCGGGGCATGAGCCACGTAGGCACGGCCGAGAAGGGCAAGGGCAGCGGCTACCTTGACCCACTAAACAACTGCGAGATCGTGGCCGTATGCGATGCGGATGAAGCCGTCATCGGCAATGCCATGAAGAAGGTGAAAGCCGACGGCGGCAAGGAACCGAAGTTCGTGCAGGACTTCCGCAAGCTGCTGGATGACAAGTCGATTGACGTGATCAGCATTGCCACGCCGAACCACTGGCACGCCACCATGGCCGTGTGGGCCATGCGCGCTGGCAAGCATGTGTACTGCGAAAAGCCCGCCACGCACAACGTGCATGAAGGTCGATTGATGACCGAGGCGATGGCCAAGTACAAGGTGATGTGCCAGGTAGGTACGCAGAGCCGCAGTAACAAAGGCATGCAGGACGCGGTCAAGTACATCCACGATGGCAAGATCGGCAAGACCACGCTGGCCTATGGCACCTGCTACAAGCCACGCAAGAGCATCGGTAAAGTGGATAAGCCCACGGAGCCGATGAAGAGCATCAGCTACGACCTCTGGTGCGGGCCAGCAGCCATGCTGCCGGTGAAGCGCAAGAGCCTGCACTATGACTGGCACTGGACCTGGGAGTACGGCAACGGCGACTACGGCAATCAGGGTGTGCACGAAGCCGACAAGGCCCGTTGGGGCTTGAACGTAGGCCTGCCGAAGAGCGTGGTCGCGGTGGGTGGGCGCTTCGGTTACGACGATGACGGCGAGACGCCGAACACCATGCTGAACATGTACGAGTACGACGACAAGAAGCACATCCTGTTCGAAGTGCGCGGGCTGGATACCAAGGACTACAAGGGCACGAAAGTCGGGAACATCTGGTTCGGCGACAAAGGCTATGTGGTGTGCCCAAGCTACAGCGGCGGCATCGCGTATAACCCCGACGGCACGGAAGTGGCCCGTTTCAACGGCGGGGGCGATCAGTTCCACTTCCGCAACTTCGTGAAGGCCATCCGTAGCGGCAAAGCCACGGACTTGAACTGCCCAGCGGAAGAGGGGCACTACTCGGCAGCCCTGTGTCACCTTGGAAACATCAGTTATCGCTTGGGCAAGAAAGCAGTGATGGCTGAAGACATTCGTGCGTTTGAATCCCTCGTCGATGGGAGCGAAGCGTTCGAGCGGATGAAGAACCACCTCAGCGACAACAAGGTGGAGCCGGTGAAAGCCGCCGGGTTGGTGGGCGTGAAACTGGTGCTTGATGCCAAGACCGAGAAGTTCACCGCGGCCGGTGATGCCGACTTGAAGGCCGCCAACGCCATGCTCTTCCGCGAATATCGCAAGGGCTTCGACATCCAGGCTGGCTAACCGGCGGTATAATGATCACACTCATCGAAGGCAGAACAGCATGACGGGCCGCGCGATTCTTCTGGTTGGGCTTTTTCTCGCGGTGAGTGTGTGCCTTGCACAAAAGACGGATGCACCCAAGGTGGTTCGCACCCCTTGGGCCAACAAACTGTTCATCAAGGGCATCCTCGACGACGACGAGAAGGCCAAAGCCCCCGCTCCTACGTTCATCGAACACGACTTCGGCACCGTGCCCACCGGCACGTTGTGTACCCACACGTTCTCGTTCACCAACATCTATAACGTGCCACTGCAAGTGGTGGACATCCGCACCGAATGTGGTTGTCTGAAAGCCTACGCACCTAACAAAGTGCTTGAGCCTTACGAAGAAGCCGAGTTCACTGTCACCATGAATGCTGCGGCCTTCAAAGGGAACATTACGAAAAAGCTGTTCGTCACCGTTGGGCCGAACTTCTTCAGCACCGCCGAATTGCATTTCAAAGCCAATAGCCGGGAAGATGTCATGCTCTCACCAGGGCAGGTGGACTTCGGCACTGTGGCCCAAGGGGATAAGTCCACCAAAGCGATTACGCTGCGTTACACCGGCACGCAGAAAGACTGGAAGATTACCGATGCACCCTTGGTCAGCAGCAAGCAGTTGGATGTGGAAGTAAAAGAAGCTGCACGTGGCTTCGTGAGTACCGATTACACCATTAACGTGACGCTCAAAGACAACGCTGATGCGAAGCCGATGTTCGAGACCATCACCTTGAAAACGAACGACCCATCAACGCCCACGATCACCATCGGCGTGACGTGTGTCGTCCTACCGCCAGTCACCGTCTATCCAGCCGTCGTCGAGTTTGCCAACGTGAAACCTGGCGAAGTGGCCTTGGCCAAGGTCATGGTACGGGCCAAAGCCGATTGTCTCATTAGCAGTGGCACGGAGAACGATAGTGGCCTGAGCATCGAAACCTTCGATGCGAAGCACAAGCTTCACGTAGTGACGGTCCGGTATGAACCGTCCAAGACCGAGACCCTGCGAAAAGAATTCAAGCTCCGCGCTAACCTCCCCGGCAACCCCGAAGCCTTGCTGACAGTGGTGGTGAAGTAGCTCCAAGGAGCCGCGCACGAAGTGAGCGGTTCTATGATCTGACCGCTTACTTCGTGCGCGGCTCTGTTTACTTCTCCACACCCTGATTCCAATAGATCCGGCAGTTGCCGGTGGCTCGACCTACCGCAATGATCTCTGGTTTGCCGTCGCCGTTCAAGTCAGCTACGGTCAGGTCTTCGACTGCCACGCCACCATCTTCGAGGATGTAGCGTTCCCACTTCTTGGTTTTGTCATCGAGTCGGTAGATGCGCACGCCGCGTTGCTCCTTGAACTTGTCGTCCTTGGTCGGGTTGTCCCGCACGCCGACGATAAGGAAGTCCGATGACTTCGGCACCAACTCAGCAAACGCCACGGCATGGCCCCAGCGAAGTTGATCGTCAATGACAGTTCGTTTGCTGTTCTGGTACACCACGGCACTGTTACCGTGCCAAGGTTCAATGGTGGCATACGGCCCTGGGTTGCGCGTACCGTTCGCTTCTGGAATTTGCCCGCGTGCCACTTCGCTGCTGCCTCGGCTGGCGGTTGGTGTCGATTGATCGCCGCTGCCTTCACTCCAAAGTAACTTTCCGCTGGTGGCATCCGGGAACACCACATTCAGGCCTTCATAGCTAGCGAACGTGAGCACACTACCGAGCTTGGCTGGTGTGATGGCGAGGTTATGTACGACGTGGAGTTCTTCACTGACGACCTCAGGCTTCCATGACTTTTCATCCAGTGGCGTCTTCGGGATCGGGTACGCCATGATGCGTACCGGTCGGCCATCCATCCAGTTCTTTTCCTTCGTGGCATCGCGGCCCATCAGCGGGGCGAGCACGAGTTGATCCTTATCGTTGATGCGGGCTATCTTGATGCGATGCACCGTCGGCTCTTCACACGAAATGGCGTGCATCGTCCATTCTTCGTCGAGAGTCTTACCGCGTTTCAGCCATTGCAACGTGCCGGGCGTCTTGGTGTCGAACGGCTTCCACCCGGCCCCAACGATCAACTCCGGCAGCTTGTCGCCATCAATGTCGAATGCCGCAATGCACACGTTGTCCGGCTTGGTTTTGCCGTCGAGGATCACCCGCTTCTTCCAAGTTGGGTTCTCGTACCACACCACTTTGTGTTGATCGACGACAACGATGTCCGGCTTGCCATCGCCGTTGATGTCGGTGGTGATGACGGCATAGCCAATCTTCAGCCCGGTGTCGATTTCTTGCACCTTGAACTTCGGGAAGCCGGCGGGCGGCTTGGGTGCATCTGGAAACTTAGGTTCCTCGGATAGCACGAACGTTGCGGTGCCAAGTAATACTGCCAGGATCAACTTGCACATCGTGGAGACTCGGTGTGATGAAGTCGGGGGGTTGTTCGAGTGTCATGCGTCAACAAGGTTACTACTCATCGCCGTACATGTCTTCGTTTCTAAGACCGAATCGTTCGATCAACTCTTTGAGCTGCGGAATCAGAGCTTGATGCTTTGGGTTGGTGCTCTCCGCTAGCGATTTGAGCAGGAACTGCGAACGCATGTCGTCTCGAAAAGTAATGCGTCGTGGTTTCTCATGCAGGAACCCGAAGGAAAACTCCGCATACTGAGCCAGCGGATTCTTCGGATATTTGATTGCCATGTTTGTGTAGAGAGTCTTGATTTGCTTGCCATTGAATTTGAGTGCCAAGAGTACTTCCAGCACGTTCTCCATCATCTCGATGCGAGTCTCTTCGTTCATTCGCCGCGTTAACCCGATCCCGAGTTGTTTCTCTGCTACGCCTTGACCTGTGAATTTCAGACCAACCGATTTCATGTGTTCGCAGAGTAGAAGAGCAAACACGAACACCAATGGATTTGTTTCGTTCTC
Organism: Gemmatales bacterium; assembly: GCA_038230995.1. Taxonomy (GTDB): domain Bacteria; phylum Planctomycetota; class Planctomycetia; order Gemmatales; family Gemmataceae; genus JALHQU01. The sequence goes on along the minus strand of JBBRME010000067.1, from coordinate 13,473 downwards.
GACAGCTTCGTTGAAGCTGGCTTTGAACTTGGTTTTGACGGCGGGCTTGTCTTTGTAAAGGATGGACAAGAAGTGTCGTTGGTAAGCGAGAAGCAATTCGAAGCCAGGATCACGCGCGGGGGTTTCTTGCGGAACGGCCAATCGCTCGATGAGCGCTTTGCGAAAAAACTTGACGATCGTGGAATCCAACAGCGTGTCATCCGGTGCTGGGGCTGGCAATGTCTCCAAGAGCGATTTGACCGGTACCTGCCCGAGTTTGCTCAAAACAAGGTACAACGACATGAGTTGAAGCCGACTGCGATGATCTTCATTCAATGGGTTCAGCGCAACTGATTCTTTCGCAAGTCGAACAACATCCTCGAATCGCTTTTGCGACAAGTACACATCGACGAGATGATTACGGATAGCGTCCTGTTCCGGCTGACGAACCAGAAACTCCTCGGCCAATTGCACCACGAGATTTTTGGCACTCGCCTCTTGGGCATTCTTCAGCAAATTCAGCAGCGGTTGATGCCAATCCGGGGCGAGGCGATGGCTCTCCAGCCAGAACTTGGTGGTGTCTTCCTTCTTCAACTCGATGTCAGGCGCGGTCTCGGCTCGTGAGAATTTTTTCACCTGCATCTGGCGGAACATCATCTCGAAGAGATCCAAATCTTTCGGCTCATCGAGTGCCTCACGAGCAAGTTCGCCTTCTTGATTCTTGATGATGGAGCGGACGACATCATTGATCGGCTTGGGCCACGGTGTCGTCTTAGCCACCCAAGCTTCGTACTTGTGCCAGTGACCTTGAGATTGAGACAATCGATCCACGCGATGCAGAACCACGGCTTCGAGTCGATCAAAGTTCGGATCTAGCGGCGGAGGGCCAAACAGATCCTTATAGACCTTCATGTCTTCGAATTCGCCTCGGCTTTCAATCTCTGCGTAGTAACACTTGGCGAGACGAGGCAGCAGCGCCTTTTCTGCTGCCGAGAGAGTCGGAACCACAGACTTGAATTTCTTGAAGAGTGGAGTGAACGACTGGCGCTTGGCAATCTTCGTACGCCAATCTTGGATCAACGTGTTTATCACCCCGGTCGCAGGCACGGCCTTGGCCAACAGCGTGGGGTTGCTGAGTGCTGCGCTCAACCGTGCCGGTAAGCGTTCGGCGTTCAACCGGCGGAAGTTCTCGTTGGCTCGTTCGTCGTCGTTTTCCGTCCAGGCGAGTAGACCTCGAAGGAACAGCTTCCATTCCATCAACGGCGAGGTGGAACCGATGGCTTGCAGTGCCTCACGGGCACCGGCGTTGTCTTTGGCATCGTAGGCTTTGAGGGCTCTTAGGAAGACTTCCACCGCCGGGCGATGATCCTCCGGCACCGTGGTGTGCACTCGTTTCGCCACGTTCCAATCGATGATGTGACCCAGCAGCACCAGCTCGACATCCGCCGGAATCACTTCCTTGAACTGTGCCAACGCCTGCTTCAGATCACCTGCTTTGGCGTACAGAGTTGCCACTTCCAGTGGCGTCACGCCGCACTTGACCAGAGAGTTGGCCATCCGCATCACCACCGCTGGCAAATTCGTGTCGATGGCGATGCTTGCAGTCCGCTTGAACATCTCCACTAACCGCTGACCAACGGCATCCTGCGTGAACTTGAGAGTTTCGAGAGTATCGGCTGCCTTGCGGACGTTGTACAAATCCAGGTACTGCTCGGCCCGATCCAGATGCGATGTGACGGACTTCACCAGGATTGCCATGGTACACACGAAAATGATGCAGGAAATGAACCCAGGCCTTCGACCTGGGCTAGCTTATCTCGGCCCGTTGGGCCTCAAGAATTTCAGGGCCAAAGGCCCATGACAGGTTAGCCCAGGCCAGCGGCCTGGGATTTGTGATTGCGTTAGTACACGCCGCCGGCTTCGGTCTTGGCCTTCTCGCCTGCGGTGCCGCCTGCGTAGCGGGCGTGCCAGCCTTCAGCAGCGCGAACGCCACCGAGGTCTTCGAGGGTCAGGCCGTACTTGGCGAACCATGGCGTACCTGTCTTCACAATGGCGTCCGACTCGGTCACCCGCGAAACACACTCCGTGTCCGCGAACTTCTGGCGTTCCTTCGGATCAGCGTAGGTGAAGAATTCCTTCCAGAAGGCCCGGCCACCCAGGATGCCACTGGCCCCGGCCTTCATCGCCATTTCTACTTGCTTCTTGTACACCGGGTAGTCGACACCGGCGGACAGCAGCACCCATGGCTTCACGCAGGCGTCGTTTAGCTTCTTGAGGTTGTCCATCAGCACGCTGTCGCTTTCGACGCCCATGGTGCCGGGGAACTCGCTCTTGTACACATCGCAGTACCGGCTGAGGTACTTGGCGCTGTCGATCACGGTTTGTGCTTTACGGGCCAACTTGCTCGGGCTGTCGTCCTTCTCGCCATTGAAGGCGAAGTGGATCGGTTCCAACAGGAACAAGATGTCGTGCTTGATGCACTCGTTGTAGATGTCCAGAGTGAACTGGAAGTTGCGCTCGGCGCTATCGAACTCGGTTGGCTCAAACTGGGCCAACAGCTTGACGGCATCGGCCCCGGCGCGCTTGATCTTGGCCACGCTCCAACCTGGTTCCACTTCGCCACACGGTGCCCCGGCGGCATTCTTCGTGGCCCCGCTCTTTTCAACGCGAATCAAGATGCCAGTGCTTGCGGGCACAGCATGGGCCGCCACGGTGCTGGCGTAGCCGTAGTAGCCATCCACCAGCAAACCACTGCAATGCGGGCTGAGGCTGCGGCTGAGCATGACCTTCGCATCCGCGACTTCGCCGTAGGTCGGATCTTTCCCGGTGGCCTTCTTCATCATCGAAATCATGGAGCTGTTTTGGTCAGTCGCCACCATCGTCAGCGTACCGTTCGGGTTGCTGATGCGTTGGAGGCCACGGAGTTTGCCGGGCGTTAAACCGAGGCCGAAAAGCCGGGTGATCGAAGTCGTGCTCACTGTGGTTCCTTAGATACTGATGTGGATTTTTCGCCAAGAGTGTTTGTATGGCGCTGGGTGTGGTCGGCGAGTGATGGAGAGCAGCAGTTGAGCCTGCCCGCGTGAGCGGCAGGAGTTGAACGAAAAGACACAAGATGATCTATTCACACACTCGCCAGAATGGGTCATGAAAATTTGCTTTCGCCAATGGCAACCTTGTGGTACGGTTGCCTAAGATGACTTCAACATTAACAGGGGCTTCAGATGCTTGCCAAGATTCTCGCCGGTGTGGTGGTGGCGTTTGGTGTGACGGGCATTGGCTTGTACTTCGCCGATTCCAAGTCGAGCTGTTCGCCATGTGGCAGCGGTGGCCCACGTCAGGCACAGACGTTCACCATTTCTGTGCCAGCAGCAAGTGAACCAGAATGTTGCTACCTTGGTAGCCCGTGTTGCAGCGGCGACGATTGCTGCCTGAAGCAAGAGCCACACGCTCAATCGCGTACAACTGCAAAGGCCGGTTGCTGCGAAGCCGATAGCGCTACGCCTTGTTGCGAGAAGTAGTTTTCGAAATCATTCAACTTGTCGCCCGTGCCGTGATTCTCACTGCGCGGGCTTTTTTGTTAGCAGATGCGTCATCGTGCCCACAGCGGCAGTTCTACAGGCGTGTGAACCGATAGCATAAGTATGCAACCTGACGGAGTTGACTGATGCGTGGATTACTGCTGCTGTTCGTCTTGCTTGGTGCGGTGAGTGCTGCTGAGCCGGTAGTCTCTGGTGTGTCGGTCGGCAAACGTCCCGGCCCGTATAGCTTCCTCGTGGCCACTGGCCCGCAGAAGGGCCAGCAGACTTGCTACATCTGTGAGCAAGAAAAGAAACCAACAGTGGTGGTGTTCTGCCGGAGCTTGAGCGATTCGCTTGGTGGCCTGATGAGTGAAATCGATGCGGATGCCACAACCCATGCCGAGAAGGGCTTGAAAGTGTGGATGACACTCCTGACTGAAAAGGCTGACTTGGATGCCCTCAGCAAGTGGAGCAAGAAGCAAGGGCTGAAGTCGACCCCTGTCGGAGCGTTTGAAGACACCGATGGCCCACCTGCTTACAAGCTCCATGCCGATGCCGACGTGACGGTGATGGTGTTCGTCAAAGAGAAGGTCACGCTGAACATGGCCTTCCGTGTCAAGGAACTGAAGGCTGAAGCAATCAATGATATCCGCAAAGCAGTTGCCGATGCCGTGAAGTAACAGCTCGCCCAGTTGCCAAAAGCCCTGCAAAATTGTCACACTCCCGATTGACGCGACTGCAAGTGGTCGTCATGATGTCAAGTGAAAACCGCCGTAAGCGTCGGTTCCTCACCCACGGTTTCTTAATTCAGGAGTTTGAGTATCCCCCCACCTTTCGATCGCGGTGGCCCACCTCGGCCTCCCACCGGCCCACGCTTGAACGAACAAATCCGCATTAGCCCCATTCGACTCATCGGTGCGGACGCTGAGCAGCACGGCATCGTGCCGACGCAGCAAGCACTGGATATGGCCCGTGAAGTGGGCATGGATCTCGTAGAGATCGCCTCAACAGAGCGCCCACCCGTGTGCAAGATCATGGACTGGGGCAAGCACAAGTACGCACAATCCAAGAAGTCGCACCAGAAGACACACCAGCAGAAGATGAAGGAACTCCGCGTTCGCCCCAAGACTGGCGGCCACGACGTGGAAACGCGAGTCAATCAAGCCCGTAAGTTCCTGGAAAACGGCGACAAGGTCATCCTGAAAGTGCAGTTCCGTGGCCGCGAAATGCAGCACATCGAAGAAGGCCGACGCATCATCGACCAGATGCTTGAACTGCTGCTTGATGCCTGCAAGGTGGAAAGCCCGCCACGCATGGAAGGCAAGCAGATGACGGCACTCCTGGCGCCAAAAGCCGTGACTGCCGCCAACAAGCCGCCCAAGCCCAAGAGCGATAAGCCACCCAAGCCAAAGCCGGCGTTTGTGCCGAAGCCTGGTTCAGCAGCTGAAACAGCGCTCTTAGCGAAGGCAGCAGCAGCAGCAGCGGCGGCGGCTACACTGCCATCGCCTCAACCTCCGGAAGCACCGCTCGCTCCACAGGCGTAGAGCGGAGTTCATTCATGCAACGTTGTCTCGTGACGGGTGGGGCCGGGTTCATCGGCTCCCACCTGGTGGATGGTCTGCTCGCTGCCGGGCACACCGTGAAAGTGTTCGACGACCTGAGCACCGGTCAAACTACCAACTTGTCTTCCGGCATCGATTGCATCCATGGCACCGTGACGGACTTGTCAGCCCTGACTGATGCCGCCAAAGACTGCACTCACATCTATCACCTCGCGGCGATGGTCTCGGTTGCAAAGAGCTTGGAAGATCCAATTGCTTGCCATGCAAGCGGTGATGAAAGGTGGCAGCACACCCGGCATCAGCGGGCGGGTATACAACGTGGGCACCGGCCGATTGGTGAACTTGCTGGAGTTGGTGCAGGCAATGAACAGCATGATGGGCACAACCATGACCCCGCAACACGGCGCGGAACTGGTGGGTGATGTGCGTTTCAGTCTGGCGAAGATCGACAAGATTAAAGACGAGTTGAACTACGACCCCACAGTCAGCTTCGAGGACGGCCTACGCCACACGATCGACTGGTACCGCACGGGCGGCACGGGGCGTTAGAGTAGTGTTTTTGTTAGCCCGATTCGCGCGTGAGCGAGTCGAGCTAACAGATCCATGAACGACCGACACGACAGCCAGTTCTAGCGGCGTTTGAATGTCCGCAAATCGCGGGGAGTCAAGCCGTAGTACTTGTAAGTTTCCGTGCGGTAGGCAGGAGCGTAAAACGTTGGGTAAGTCTTCGTGGTATACGTTGGAATAGCAGTGTACTGTTCCATGGTAATGCCCAGAACTGCTGACTTCTTTTCAACATCGAACTTGGCTGCATCCCAAGGCACCGTGGACAACTTACCGTTGTTTTCGACGATGAGGTATTCGAGGTTGCCAGCGTCGTCGAAGACGATGTCGTCAACTGTGCCGATCGACGTTTTGTTGCCTTGGATCAGGATTTTCGTTCCTAGGATTTGCTTGGCACGAAAATGGTTTGCGTCCGGTTCAGCAGCCGAAACCATGGTTGCGGTGAGTAGGAACGCCAGCAGCGCGGAACCGCGCAATAGCTTGCTCAACATTGTCTTTTCTCCTGCATGTCTTGCGAAATGAGCCATTGGAATAAGGAAATTGGGCGATGTTGCCCAGAATCTCCCGGCCCAAATGAATCTTTGCAAGCGTCATGCCGAAGTGATGCCATGCGGAATTTTCCGATAGACAAAAAAAGAGACAACGGGCTCTCGCCCGCTGTCTCTTTGAATCAACAAAACACTTACAGCGTGCGTTGTTTGATATCGATACGGTACGCTTCGATCACGTCGCCGACTTTCACATCGTCGAAGCCCGTGATCTTCATGCCGCACTCGAACCCTTCGCGGACTTCCTTGGCATCGTCCTTGAACCGCTTCAAGTTATCGAGGCCCAGCGTCTTGCCAGCTGGCGGGAAGATCACAGTACCCTCGCGGATGACCCGCACACGGGCACTGCGTTCGATCTGCCCACTGGTAACGTAACACCCGGCCACGGTGCCCACCTTGGTGACCTTGAAGGTCTCGCGGATGACAGCACGACCCAGGTGAACCACTTCTTCGATCGGCTTGAGTCGGCCTTCGAGAGCGGCTCTCACATCATCCACGAGATTGTAGATGATCTGGTATTCCTGCACGCTGATGCCACGCTCTTCGCTCAACCTCAACGCGGCATCGTCGGCTGTCACGTTGAAGCCAATCACTAGCGTGTCGGCTGGGCTGGTGAGGGCCAGTGTCACATCGGCTACGCTGATGGCCCCGATGCCCGCGAGCAGCACGCGGCAGCGGATTTCGTCGTGAACCAGCTTCTCCAGTTCCTTCTTGATCGCTTCGACCGACCCACGAGCCTCGGCCTTGATGATGATCTTCAGCTCGGTGATCTTTTCCTTGCTGTTCACTTCGCGAAGGCGATCCAAGCTGACCGGGGTGAACTTGTTCAGTTCGGCCTCGCGGATGAGCTGGCGTTCCTTCTCGGCGATCTCGGCAGCACGGGTCACGGAGTCCACGAAGTAGAACGGATCGTCGGCATCCGGCACTTCGTTGAGGCCGAAGACCTTGACCGGAGTACTCGGCCCGGCTTCGTCGATGCTGACGCCCATGTCGTCGAACATGGCCCGTACCCGACCGTGCGATGCACCACAGAGGATGACGTCGCCAGTTCGCAGGGTGCCTTGACGCACCAGCAGCGTGGCCATGACGCCCTTGTCGCCATCCATGTACGCTTCCAGGCAGGTACCCGACGCCGGGTGTGCCGGATCGGCCATGAGTGGTGGATCGGACAGTTCCACTTGAATGCTGATGGCATCAAGCAGATCGCCGATGCCCTGACCGGTCACGGCGCTTGTCTCGATGAACTGAACGTCGCCACCCATGTTGTCGGGCAGCAGGTTCAGTTGATAGAGCTGACGCCGAGTCTTATCGAGGTTGGCGTTCGGCATGTCCACTTTGTTAATGGCCACGATGATGTCGACTTCCGCAGCTCGTGCGTGGGCAATCGCTTCTTCGGTTTGCGGCATGACGCCGTCGGTGGCAGCGACCACAATCACCGCGATGTCGGTGACGTTGGCCCCGCGCGCACGCATCTTGGTGAACGCTTCGTGACCTGGTGTATCGAGGAATGTGACGGGCTTGCCGTCCTTTTCCACACGCCAGGCTCGCAGCACTTGGGTGATGCCACCGGCTTCGGTGCTCACCACATCGGACACCATGCCGTACTCTTGGCGGATCTTGTCCAGGAGCGACGTTTTGCCGTGGTCAACGTGACCCATGATGACCACGATTGGCGCACGTGGTCGAAGCGTTTCGGGATCGACCGTGTTGGCACGAATCTCGAACTCTTCGAGCAGCAGTTCCTTGACGGACTTCTGCTTCTTGGCAATCAGGGTGATGCCCTTGTTGATGGCGATGAGTTCCGCGACTTCAAAATCAACGAGGGAACTGGCTCCATAAAGCTGTGCGGTTTCGCTCAACAGTTGCTTGCTGAGTTCGCCGAGCTTCACGCCGATGGCTTCGGACAGTGTCCGCACCGTGATCGGCAGGTTGATCTCGACTGGGCCTTCTCGCTTGACTGCGGCCTGCTGACCACGACGCTTCATCTTGGCCAGAAGTGCCGCACGTGGGCCTTTCTGGGAGCCGAAGCGTTGTTCGTTGATTTCGACCTGACCGCCGGTAATGATGACCGAACCTTTATCGGTTGGCCCTGACCCGCGACGATCCCGGCTTGCACGTTGAGCATGGCGACTGTCTCGCCCAATGACCCCGCTGCCGCCCTTGGCTCCGCCTGGGCCGCCGCGTTTGCCGTCTTCACCAGCACCGTCTTCTGGGCGAGCAGGCCCACGAGCCACGGGACCACGATCCGGCCCGCGTGCTGCGCCACCGGCGGGTGCTGCACCGCGATCCGCAGGGCCACCCGGTGAAGGCGACACATCGGTGATGATGGTTTTGGTAACTTGATCCGTCGTCAGTTTCTGGCCGAGCTTTTGTTCGCGTTCACGCAGTTTTTTGATTTGATCCGGCGTCAGCTTCACGCTTTTGTTTTGCGCCGGGGCTGCTGGCTTCGGGGCGTTCGGTGCTGATGGACGCTGGCCACCTTGCTGATTGTTGCCCTGTTGTGGACGCGGCGCACCGGGGTTTGGCGGTGGGAAGTTCCCGCGCGGTTGTTGCGGTTGTTGCTGTCCGGGCGACTGTGGGCGATTCGAGCCTGGATTCTGTGGGCGCTGGCCGTAAACGCCTGGGCCTTGAGCAGGCCGTGGCGTGTTAGTCAGTTGCTGTGGCCGACCGTAGTTGGAGTTTGCAGGCATCGGTGGCTTCGGGGCTGCTGCTTGTGCTGCAGGCGTCGAAGTTGCCGAGGGAGCGGTTTGCGTCAACGTTTGTTGTTCTGATGTGGCTTCGGCGGCAACAAAGGTTTCCGTAGCTGGTTCAGTTAGCGCTGTTGGAACAGCGGCGACTTGAGCAGTTGGAATTGGTGCCGGGCGAGTTGGTTGTTGCGGTGTGGCACGCTGCGGGCTGAGGTTCCGCATGCCACTGTTCGTGCCCCGGGCGCCGAGGTTTGGCATCCGGTTCGGGTTGAGCATGTTATCAAGCCCGCGCACTGGGGCGGGTACGTTGACCGGTGCGGCCTCGGCGGCTTTGGTTGGTGCTTCCGTTTCCGCTGACGACTCTTCAACGGGCTCGTCCGTCTGCGTGACTTGCTCCGGCACCACAGGCGCGGCACCCTCTTCAACAACGACGTTGGAGAGCGACTTTGGCTTGCTCGGTACGAGAGTTTTGACTTTGAGTTCCGGAGCCTTGGCAGGCATGACCGGTGTGACAGGCTTGGGTTTGGCGGTTGGCGCTGAAGACTTGTTCGGGGAGCCTTGTGTCACCCGACTACGAATGGCGGTGACTTCATCTTGTGAGAGCCCATTGAGTTGATTCTTGATCTTCTCAAAACCAAGCTCGTGGCAAATCTCGATCAGATCCTTGTTTTCGAGCTTGAGCTCTTTGGCAAGGTTGAACACCCGGATGGATTCCGGTTTCTTCTCTGGGGGCTTATCCGTTGTCTTCGCCAAGCGGTGCTCCTTGGGGAACACCGTCGGTGCCCCCGTTAACCGCCAGCCGGGTTACGGGTGGCGATGGGTAAAAGATTCTTCCAGCTTGTCAGAGTCGTCGAGACGGCGTTGGTCATGCCGTCTCTCCGCTATCGGTGACTGTCGTGGTCATCGTGGTCTCCTCGGGTTCGCCTGGAGAGTCCGCCGCGGGAACAAGTTCCGCGTCCGGGGTTGCTTCGCTACTCGCTTCAGGCACGGCTTCCGCCGGTTGGCTCGCGGCCAGTGCCTCCGCCTCCGCGGCGGCTCGTGCTTCATCCGCCGCTACGGCAGCAGCTTCATCCAACTGACGCTCTTCCTCGCGCACCGCCTCTTCCATCGTATCCGAATAATCTTCGGCGTATGCAATGACTTCGTCGGCCTGTTCCGCACTCAACGGGCAGAACTCCGCTAAAGTCGCACCGTCAATACTAGCGAGGTCGTTGTAAGAAAGGAACCCTTCCCCGATCATCGACTGTACAGTTTCTTCCGAAGAGTGCGGCAACTGGCCGAACCACCGCTCGGCTCGCTCAAGGCTCACGCCAAGTTCGTCTGCCGTCATAATCTCTAAATCCAGCCCCACCAGCTTGCTCGCGAGTCGCACGTTTTGCCCACGCCGACCAATGGCCAAACTCAACTGATCTTCTTCGACCAGCACAATGGCCCGGCCCAACCGCGTGTACGTAAACACATCGGAAATCGCTGCGGGTTGCAGGGCATTGGGGATGAGCACTTGGAGTGAATCGTTCCAGCGAACGATGTCGATGCGCTCACCGTTCAGCTCTTCGATCACGGTCTTGATGCGGCTTCCACGTACACCAACGCACGCCCCAACGCAATCGACTTTCATGTCAATGCTGCTGACGGCCAGCTTGGTGCGGTAGCCGGCTTCACGGGCGATGGCCCGGATGTCGATGGTGCGGTCGGCAATTTCAGGTATTTCTTCGTCAAAAAGTGCCTTCACGAAGTCCGGATGTGCCCGGCTCAGCACGACTTTCACGCGGTTGCCGTTCTTGCGAACTTCGTAAACCACGGCCTTCACTCGGTCGCCGTGGTGGTGGCTTTCGCCGGGAATCTGCTCGCTGCGTGGCAGCAGGCTTTCGGTTTTACCGAGGTTCACGATGGCAGTGCCAGCATCCACGCGAGTGACCTGCCCCTGCACGAGATCGCCCTTTTTCGCGGCGTACTCGCTGAAAACAGTATCGCTTTCGGCTTCACGGAACTTCTGGATCATCACCTGCTTGGCGCTTTGGGCGGCAATGCGCCCCAGCGTATCGGGGGTGATGTCGTTTTCACCATGCTTGGCGGTAATCACACCGGTGCTGCGGTCGATCACCACATGCACGCCTTCTTCGATGGCGAAGTGTCGCAAGGAGGCCAGTTGTATGGCCGACTCCAGTGCCAAGAAAACGGTCTCTTCCTTGATGCGTTTTTCAGTGACCATCAAAGTCACGAGGGCAAGCACTTCCTTCCCCATGACCATCGGGTCTTTGGGTTTTGGTGCTTCCTCGACGACATCTTTCTTTCGGCGTACCGCCATCTTCAGGCTCCGCGTTACACGTCGATGCTTGGCAACAGCCCCATACAAAACGAAACGAATCGGTGACTGGGGTGATTTTGCAACTCCTCGGCAGTGCCGAGTTGCTGCAAGAATCCTTCCACCAGCACGCCGATTCGCTGGCCTAGAGCCAAAGCATCGGTCGGGTCGTGTGTGACAAGAATCATTGTCGCGGCGCACTGCTTTGCAAACAAGTGCAATTCTTGCCGGAATTCCGCGCGAAGCATCGAATCCAGCGCTGTAAACGGCTCATCCAGCAACCAGATGGGGCGATTCTGCAACACCACTTTGGCCAGCCCCACCCGCTGACGTTCGCCCCCGGAAAGCTGCTCCGGCTTCTTCTCCAGGTGTGGGCCGAGCTTCAAAGTACCGACCACGTCGTCGAGTTTTTTTTGGGAGGGCGAACCTCCCGGTGAGCCGGAAGTTCGGCTCGGCAGGAGCCTCGCCCTCCCAAAATCAGCCTCCTGTAGGTTCTTCAGCACACTCAGGTGGGGGTATAACGGCACGCGTTGGGGCAGGTAGGCCACGCCGCGTTCATGCGGCAGCACCCCGTTCGTGTTCTTGCCGTTCAGCCAAAGGTCCCCGCTGTCCGGCTTGTCCAACCCGGCGATGAGGCGAAGGAGGGTGGTCTTCCCGGCTCCACTTGGCCCGAGCAGTGCCACACACTCCCCGGCGGCTACTGAGAAGCTGACGTTGCTCACCCCTGCCTGGCCGAAGCGTTTCGTAATGTTGCGGAGATCAATCATGGACGACTTCGAGTTTGTCGTGAGCATTGAACCGTCGGACTGAGATGCATTATCTGAAACCCTCACAAAGACTCCAACTCGTATCCTAAGTGAAACTCTCTTCCACAGGTGCAGCATGTTGACAGCAACTTTGTTGGTAGCCTCAATGATGCTTGGTCAGGCAGCGCGTGATCCCTCGGCCAACCCCAAAGGTGGCGATGCCGTGTACTTACTTTGGGAAGGCAAAGCCCCCGAAGCCGTCGGTGACAGTCGCTTCGACAAACCCCAAATCACGCACTACAAGCCGGAGAAGCCGAATGGGGCCGCGGTGGTCATCTGCCCTGGTGGTGGGTACGGCTTCCTGGCGACGGATCACGAAGGCAAGCAAGTCGCTGAACTCTTCAAGGGCCTGGGCGTGCACGCCTTCGTGTTGCAGTATCGCATTGCCCAGAAGGAACGGCCCGGCCCGCTGAAGACGGCCCCGCTGCTGGATGCCCAGCGAGCACTGCGTTATGTGCGTTCCAAAGCCACGGACTGGAAGCTGGATGACAAACGCATCGGCCTGATGGGCTTCAGTGCTGGTGGGCACCTCGCCAGCACCGGAGGCACGCACTTCGATACCGGGATGAAGGAAGGCGACGCGATTGACAAGGTCTCGTGCCGACCGGACTTCCTCGTGCTGGGCTACCCGGTGGTGACAACCGAAAAGAGCATCACCCACGGTGGCTCGCTCAACAACCTCGTGGGCAAGGAACCAACCGCTGAGCAACTCGCTTTCTTCAGCAATGAAAAACACGTGACAAAGGACACCCCGCCGACGTTTATCTTCCACACCGATGAAGACACTGCCGTGCCACCGGAAAACGCCGTGCTGTTCTACCTTGCACTGAAAAAGGCCAAGGTGCCGGCTGAGTTGCACATCTACGCCAAGGGCAAGCACGGCGTGGGCCTGGGTACCGACCCGGCTTGGACGGGCACCGGCGAGAACGCCAAATACACCGCCTCGTGGGGTACGCACCTGAGTGACTGGCTCAAGGCCAGCAAGGTGCTGGAAGCGAAGAAGTAGGCCAAACAACACCTCTCCCCTTGAGGGAGAGATCGATTGGATCGCAGCGAACAATCGGGTGAGGGACTTATGGGTGGGTTGTAGAGCCTTCCAGACGGTCAGATAACACTCAACAGCGAAAGTAAGGAACCAACCTAGTCCGGACCCATGTTTCTTCGAATTTCATCCGGGTCGATTCCACGTACACGGGCCTTTTCATCAAAGCGTGGATCGCGCATGTCGAGAGGAAACGAAACTTCAGCAACGGAGCTGATTCCGAAAAAGCTGGTTCCATCGTTGACCCGCATAGCAAAGTCCTGTTGGCCAACACCTACCCCGGTAGCACTGAATGTATCAATGTGATCAAATTCCAGATGAGCTAAGGGCCTGTCTCGAAATAAGTGTTACAACTTTTTCCTCGGCGTGATGCGGTAGTTCCATTCGCCATGGAACGATTCCCGCTGGCACTGGATCGTTGCCAGCATCTCCTTCGTCACTTTCAGTCCCTTCGGATATCGT